>JAUSQI010000132.1 GCA_030652575.1 Stagnimonas sp.
GCATGCCGACCGAGACGAAGAACAGCACGGCAAAGGCGTCGCGCATCGGCAGCGATTCTTCCGCCGCGCGGGCCGAGAGCGGCGACTCGTTGAGAATCATGCCGGCGAAGAACGCGCCGAGCGCAAACGACACGCCGAACAGCATTGCGGCGCCAAAGGCGACGCCCAACGCAATGGCGAGCACCGAGAGGCTGAACAACTCACGCGAGCCGGTTTGCGCCACCCAGTGCAGCATCTTGGGGATGGCACGGCGGCCAACCACCAGCATGAACACCACAAAGGCAATCGCCTTGCCGACTGCTGTGGCGACAATGCTGAGCACGCCGCCATTGCCCTTGTCACCGCCATCATCAACCGAGGCGATGGCCGGGATCAGCACCAGCGCCAGCACCATCACCAGGTCTTCGACGATGAGCCAGCCCACTGCGATGCGGCCGCGCTGGGTGTCCACCAGTCGCCGCTCCTGCAAGGCGCGCAGCAGCACCACGGTGCTGGCGACCGAGAGGGCGAGGCCAAACACGAAACCGGCCATCAGCGACCAGCCCAGCCAGTGCGCAAGGCCCATGCCCATCAGCGTGGCCACCACGATCTGCACCATCGCACCGGGCACCGCGATGGCCTTGACCGAGAGCAGGTCTTTCATCGAGAAATGCAGACCGACGCCGAACATCAGCAGGATCACGCCGATCTCCGCCAGCTCGTTGGCCAGACCTTGATCCGCCACGAAACCCGGCGTGAACGGCCCCACCAGCACGCCCGCCAGCAGGTAGCCGATCAGGGGCGATACCTTGATGCGATGCGCGAGCGCACCGAACACGAAGGCCAATACGAGGCCCGCGACGATGGTGGCGATGAGGGGGGTGTGATGCATGTGCAGTCCTTGCGTTAGACCTCGATCTCGGCCTTGTCACCATTTTCTTCGAGCCAGTTCTTGCGATCACCGGCGCGTTTTTTGTTGAGCAGCATGTCCATCAGCCCGTCCGTCGTTTTCACGACCGGCGCGCCTTCTTCCGCGGGCAGCGCTTCGTCGAGCGTGAGTTGGACAAGACGACGCGTATCCGCGTTCATGGTCGTCTCGCGCAGCTGTAGCGGGTTCATCTCGCCCAGGCCCTTGAAGCGCGTGACACCGACCTTGCTCTTGTTGCCTTCTGCTTGCAGACGGTCGAGCACGCCCTGCTTCTCGGATTCGTCCAGCGCATAGAACACCTGCTTGCCGGCGTCGATGCGAAACAGCGGCGGCATCGCAATGTAGATGTTGCCGGCCGCCACCAGCGGGCGGAAGTGCTTGAGAAACAGGGCGCACAAAAGAGTCGCGATATGCAGACCGTCGCTGTCGGCATCGGCCAGCACGCAGACCTTGCCATAGCGCAGGCCGCTGATGTCGGCGCTGCCGGGATCAACCCCGATGGCGACGCTGATGTTGTGGATTTCTTCGCTGGCGATGGCCTCGCCCGCGGAGGCCTCCCAGGTGTTCAGAATCTTGCCGCGCAGCGGCATGATGGCCTGCGTGTCCCGATCGCGCGCCTGCTTTGCGCTGCCGCCAGCGGAATCGCCCTCGACCAGAAACAGCTCGGTGCGGTTGAGATCGGTGAGCACGCAATCGGCCAGCTTGCCGGGCAGCGCCGGGCCGGTGGTGATCTTCTTGCGCACCACCTGCTTCGAGGCCTTCATGCGCGCCGAGGCGTTGGCGATGACCAGCTGGGCGACCTTTTCGCCCTCGTCCGGGTGCTTGTTGAGCCAGAGGCCGAAAGAGTCGTGCACCACGCCACTGACGAAAGCTGCCGTCTCGCGCGAGCTCAGCCGCTCCTTGGTCTGGCCCGCGAACTGCGCGTCCTGCATCTTGATGCTGATGACGTAGGCGAGACCCTGCCAGACGTCTTCCGGCGCCAGCTTCAGGCCACGCGGCAGCAGGTTGCGGAACTCGCAGAACTCGCGGATTGCCTCGGTCAGACCCGTGCGCAGGCCATTCACATGGGTGCCGCCCTGCGCGGTGGGGATGAGGTTGACGTAGCTCTCTTGCAGCAGCTCCGGCGTGCCGTCGGCGTTGACCCAGGCCAGCGCCCATTCGGCCTCTTCGCGATCGGCCTTGAACTTGCCGGTGAAGGGCTCGGCCGGGATCAGCTCGTGGCCTTTGACGGCATCGAGCAGGTAATCCATCAGCCCGTTTTCGTAGTGCCATTCGGTGACTTCGCCCGTCGCCTCGTCCTTCAGCGACATCTTCAGGCCGGGGCACAGCACGGCCTTGGCGCGCAGGATCTGCTTCAGGCGCGGCAGCGAGAACTTGGCGCTGTCGAAATACTTCACATCCGGCCAGAAGCGCACCCGCGTGCCGGTTTCCTTCTTGCCTGCGGTGCCCACTTCGCGCAACAGCGACTTCGGGTAGCCGCTCTCGAAGTGCATGGTGTGCTCGATGCCACCGCGCTTGACGAACACATCCAGCCGCGTCGAAAGCGCATTCACCACGCTCACACCGACGCCGTGCAGGCCGCCCGAGAACTGATAGTTCTTGTTGCTGAACTTGCCGCCCGCATGCAGCTTGGTCAGCACCAACTCGACGCCGCTGATTTTGTGAACGGGATGAATGTCCGTGGGAATACCGCGCCCGTCATCCGAAACCTCGCAGCTGCCATCGGCAAAGATCACCGTGCGGATGTGCTTGGCGTGGCCCGCCATTGCCTCATCCACAGCGTTGTCGATCACCTCCTGCGCCAGATGGTTTGGCCGGGTGGTATCGGTGTACATGCCAGGGCGCACGCGCACCGGGTCCAGTCCGTCCAGAACTTCGATTGCGTTGACGTCGTATTGCTGCTGGGCCATGTCGGGACTGCGGTTCAATGAGCCCGGCACGGTAGCGAACACACTCGGGCATCACAACTACATGCATGGGCAAACTTCTCACTTGTCACCCAAACCACACGCGCATCACCATTGATCTGGCTAGACTTTAAATAAAACCGGATCCGTCGCAAATCCACCGATTAGGGAGCAGTGCATGCAGGGTCAAACATTCCGCCTCGAACTGCGTCCACGCATCCCCGAAAAGCTGAAACGGCTGGAGGAACTGGCCGACAACCTCATCTATGCCTGGGATCGCGAAGTGCGCGGTGTGTTCTGGCGCCTGGATCGCGAGCTGTGGCGCGACTGCGGCAACAACCCCAAGCTGTTCCTGCGCCGCGTGGGGCAGGACAAACTCGAAGCCGCCGCCGAAGACCGCGACTTCCTGGAGGACTACCACTTTGCACTCTCGTCCTTCGACTCGCACATCGCGGCAGGCGACCGCCCCGAGGTCGGCAAGCACCTCAATTTCGAGAAAGACCTGGTTGCCTACTTCTGCGCCGAGTTCGGCCTGCACGAGAGCTTCCCGATCTATTCGGGTGGTCTGGGCATTCTGGCCGGCGACCACTGCAAGGCGGCGGCAGACCTCGGCGTGCCGTTCGTGGGTGTGGGCCTGCTCTACCGGCAGGGCTATTTCACCCAGCAGATCGACGGCCAGGGCCGCCAGCAGGCCATCGCCAACGCGGTGGACTTCGACGACCTGCCGGTGTCGCTGTGCAAGGGCGCCGAGGGCAAAGAGCTGCGCGTGACCGTGCAGATCGCCGACCGCGAGGTGCAGCTGCGCATCTGGCTCGCCCGCATCAGCGATGCGGCGCTGTATCTGCTCGACAGCGACGTGGCCGAAAACAGTGACGCCGACCGCAAGATCACCTACCAGCTCTACGGCGGTGACAGCGACACCCGCATCCAGCAGGAAATCGTGCTCGGCATCGGCGGTGTGCGCGCCCTCCGCGCGCTGGGCAAAAAGCCCACGGTGTTCCACATGAACGAGGGCCATGCCGCCTTCCTCATCCTCGAACGCATCCGCGAGCAGGTCGCGGCCGGGCTCGACTTCGACTCGGCACTCGAACTGGTTTCGGCCGGTCACGTATTCACCACGCACACACCGGTACCGGCCGGCCACGACGTGTTCAACCACGACCAGATGCGCTGGTTCTTGGGCCGCACCCTGCCGCTTTTGGGCACTGACGAAAACCGCCTGCTGGGCATGGGCTCGGTCGAGCACGCCAGCGACCGCTTCAACATGACCACCTTCGCCTTGCGCGGCAGCCGCTTTCACAACGGCGTGTCGAAGATCCACGGTGGCGTCGCCAGCCGCATGGAGCAGGCGCTGTGGCCGCAGGTGGAGCCGGAGGACAATCCCATCGGCTACGTCACCAACGGCGTGCACATGCACACCTTCATCGCCCGCGCCTGGACGCAGCTGTTCCACGACAGCTTCCGCGAGTGGCGCAACAAGCTGCTGGATGTCGACTACTGGCAGCGCATCGACACCATTCCCTACGACGCCTACGTCGCCGTGCGCCGCAAGCTCAAGCGCGACCTGCTGGTGGACGTGAGCGAGCGCCTGCGCCGCCAGCTGCGCCGCAACGGCGTGCCGGAGGCGATCATCAGCCGCGCCACGCAGCATGTGAGCGACCCCGACAGCCGCGCGTTGGTGCTCGGCTTTGCCCGCCGCTTCGCCACCTACAAGCGCGCCACGCTGATCCTCGCCGACGAAGCGCGCCTGTCGCGCCTGCTCAACAACCCCGAGCGCCCGGCCATCCTCATCTTCGCCGGCAAGGCGCACCCGAAGGACCAGCCCGGCCAGGAGCTGATCAAGAAGCTCTACGAAACCAGTCTGAAACCCGAGTTCATTGGCCGCCTCATCATGATCGAGGGCTACGACATGCTGCTGGCCCGCAACCTCGTGCAGGGCTGCGACGTTTGGCTCAACAACCCGGAATATCCGCTCGAAGCGAGCGGCACCTCGGGCGAAAAAGCCGGCATCAACGGCGTGGTCAACGTCAGTGTGCTCGACGGCTGGTGGGATGAAGGCTTCGTCGGCGGCGACACCGCCCACATCAACGGCTTTGCCGTGAAACCGGTCGACCCGCGCTACTGGTCCAGCCTGGTCGACGACACAGAAGCCCGTGCGCGCCGCGACGAGGAAGAAGGCAAGCAGCTGCTCGACATCCTCGAACATCAGGTCGCCCCGCTCTACTACGGCAGCCACAACCGCGGCTACGCCGCCGAATGGGTGCAGATCAGCAAGAACTCGATGAAGACGCTGATCCCGCGCTTCAACTCCGCACGCCAGGTGATGGACTACGTGCGCCAGTTCTACGGCCCGGCTGCTCGGCAGACGGCGCTGTTCACCGCCCCCGGTTCAACCCTCGCCAAGGACCTGGCGCAGTGGAAGCAGAAAGTGCGTTCGCACTGGAGCGGCGTCTCGCTCAGCGCCGCTGGCGGCATCCCGGAAACGCTGTTTCACGGTGAAACCCTGCCGCTGCGCGTGCACGCCAAACTCAACGGCCTCTCCGCCGACGACGTGGTGGTGGAATGCGTGGTGGGCCGCCACGATGCCGAAGGGCACTTCGTCGCCGCCAAGGTGGAGCCCCTCGCCAAGACTGGCGACGACGGCGACGCCCTGACCTACGCGCTGGACCTGCAACCCCTGCCCGGCCTGCAACACTATCGGGTGCGGATGCGGCCCAATCACACGGCCTTATCGCATCCGTTTGAGATGGGGTGTGTGGTTTGGGTTTGAGGATTGGAGAATTGCCGGGTGGCAGCGTTGAAGTCATCCGCCAATTCTTCGTACTAAATCCTCACGCCTTAAATGATTTTCCGAGGGTTTTCTGATGGAGGACTGTCTTGTGCTGACTTTTTGCTCCGAACCCCGTCTGCCCAAATTGCGTTAGCCCTAAAAAGCAATGAACAACTTCCAGCGCGTGGGCTCCGTATCGAACAGCCATGTCGGTCGAGCATTCGAGGTCGTGGCGTACGAATATTTCCTTCGAGAAGAAGGCTTGAGTCTCACCAAGGCATTTCCTGTCGCAGTCGGCACTGAAGCCATCACCAAGATGCATCGCTTTGATCTTGGCTCAAACGAACCATCAATACTGGTGGAGTGCAAATCACACCGCTGGACTGAGACAGGCAATATGCCGAGCGCAAAGGTCACGGTATGGAACGAAGCAATGTTTTACTTCCATATCGCGCCAGTTCATTTCCGCAAGGTTCTATTCGTTGTCCGAGACACCCATTCATCAAAGTCAAAAAGCTTGGCCGAGTATTACGCTCACTGCTATGCACATTTAATCCCGGCTAGCGTCTCAATCATTGAGTTCAATGAAACTACAAATCAGGCTGTGCTGGTGAAGCAAGGGCTAACTAGTGGTTCAACGCGACGGCGGGTACAGCCGGCCGCGCGTTAACCGGGCGTTAGAGCTAATGCACAAGAACGCCATCATTGCGGTGAAGCTCGCTGGCTCGGCGTGGTTGCTGTACTCCACCTACGTCACGGCGCTTATCTCAACTATTGGCATCACTGAACGGGCTTATGCGGCGACAATTGTTGTCGTGGCTATGGCGTTGCTATGGTTGTTGGGCGCAGTTTTCTTTTGGCGCTCTCAATCGTTGCATTGGTTCAGTGTTACCACCGTTGTGCTGTCGGTTGGAATCTCTCTTTTATTGATCTTCGGGTGGGTTAGGTGAGAGCCTGCTCTAGCCAGCGTAACCCGGATGCAATCCGGGGCTTTTCCCAATCGTAGGGCGCGATCCCGGATTGCATCCGGGCTACTGTCTGACACCCCGCTCCCGTTGCACCACGGCCAGCTTTGCACTGGCCGTTTCGCTTTCCAATGCCGCCTCAGCCGTCACCGGCAAGCGCCGCTGCCAGTTGGGATGGCCGCTGGTGGTGCCGGGCAGGTTGGGGGATTCGCTTAAACCCAGCAGGTCTTCCACCGGCAGCAGCACCAGTGGCGAGGCGCTGCGGGCGATGAAGGCGCAGGTGGCATCGACCACCGCATCGCCCGCTTCTGGCGCGGGTCGCTCGCCCTGCACCAGCCCGGCGTATTCGAGTGCCGACCATAAACATTGGCGGCCTTCCTCGCGCTCGGTCTGTTCGGCTGTGATCTCTTCGGCGTCGGTGAGGCCCAGCCGCGTGCGCCAGTCCAGATCGCGGCCGGCCCACCAGCCGGCGAGGGTCGGCAGGTCGTGGGTCGAAGGCGTGGCAATGGCGGCAGGCGACCAGCGCGGCGGCTCAACAAACAGCTTGTGCTCGCGCTGGAAGTACAGCACCCGCAGGCCCAGCACGCCGGCATCCGCGAGCACGTCCTGAAAGCCATCGGGCAAGGTGCCCAGGTCTTCGCCGATGACGATGGCGCGGTGGCGGTGCGATTCGAGGGCGGCGAGCCGCAGCAGATCCTGCATCGGGTAGCGCAGATACGCGCCCTGCCCGGCGGCCGCGCCCTTTGGCGCGAGCCAGAGGCGGCGCAGACCCAGCACATGGTCGATGCGGATGCCGCCGGCGTGCCGCAGGTTGGCGCGCAGCAGATCGAGAAACGGGGCGAAGCCCATCGTCTGCAGGGCGCGCGGCGAGAAGGTGGTGAGGCCCCAGTTCTGGCCCTGCGGCGCCAGCGCATCGGGTGGCGCGCCGATGCCGACGCCGCGCAGCAGTTCGTGCGGGCGGCTCCAGGCATGGCTGCCAGCCGTATCAGTGCCGACGGCAAGGTCGCTGATGAGACCGATCTTCATGCCCGCCGCGCAGGCGCTGGCGTGGGCGGCGGCGAGGCTTTCTTCCGTCAGCCATTGGGCGAACTGGTGAAAGGCCACCTCGCTGCTGTGGGCCTGCGCAAAGGCTTCGACTGCGGCGCTGTGTGGGTCGCGCGCTTGCTCGGGCCAGTCGTGCCAATGACGCTGGCCCTGCGCGGCATGGTGGCAATGCAGGGCCTCGAAGCGCGCGTGCTCGTTGAGGTGCGCGCCGCCTTGCACCCGATAGTTTTGAAAGCGCTGGGCAAGCGGCGCAGTGCCCTCTTGCAGCATCCCTGAAAACATCTGCCAGAGCGCCCGCAGCACCTGCCATTTGGCGCGGGCGGCCTGGGGGTAGTCGATCAGCGGCAGGGCTTCGAGCCTCGCGTATTTGTTGGCAAGGCCAGTGGCGGCGAGCGCATCGCACAGTGCGGCCTCGCCCAGCACCGCTGCCGGGTCGGCATAGAGCGGGTTGCGGAACAGCCGGCTCGACGGCGAGTAGGGCGCATAGCGATCCGGCTCGCCCGCGAACAGCGCGTGCGCGGGGCTCAGCGCCAGTGCATCGGCCCCGCGCCGGGCGGCGGCTTGAGCCAGTTGCGACAGGCCGCTGAAATCGCCGATGCCGCCATCGCCCGCGCGCGGCAGCGAATACAGCTGCGCGGTGAGACCGAACATTTTCTGCCGGCCCGCCACCGCCTCCAGCGAGAACGCCTTGGCAGGTGCGATGGCCAGCAGCGGCGGTGCACCCTGCCCGACCAGCAACTGGTGGTAGCCCGGTTCGCGGATGGCGGCGAGCAGCGGCGTACCGTCGGCAGCCTGCGTAACTGCCAGCGTGCGCTGGCCGCCGGCTTCGAGCAGCACGGTGATCTGCGTGTGTGCTGCCGCCGCAGCCGGCAAGGCCACCGGCAGCCCGGCGGTGCCGGTGGTGAGCGGCGGCCAGTGCGCGCGGCCGTGCTCGGCGGCGAGGCGGACGCGGCTCTCGGCCAGCTCACCGGCAGTTGCGCAGGGCAGCTCGATGGCGGCGAGCAGCGCACGCAGCACCTCGGGGGTGACCACCTGCGGCCGGCCGCGGTAGTCCTGCCAGGTGGTGGAGACACCGGCTTCCAGCGCCAAGGCTTCGAGTGCGGCGTCGGTGGTGGTCATGCGATCTTTCCTGAGGAAGCGGTGACCGGAGACTGGGTACTGGCGATGGAAGTCCGAGCGCGACTCCCATCCCCCGTACCCCGCCCCCCATTCCCGCTGTCGCTTTCCAACGGCAGACGTGCCGCCAGCAGCACGAGGCTGTGCGCACGCACGGTGTAGTGGCTTCGCAGTACTGCGGCATGGTCTTGGCTGTCGTCGAAGGTATCGAGCAGCAGTTGCGTCTCCACCACGGGCGGCGGCAGGGCGAAAGCGTGCGGCGCGGCATCGGCGTTGAACAGCAGATACAGCACGTCGAACCCGCCCGGTGCGCCGCCCGCCGCGACGCGCCGCAAGCCCAGCAGACGACCCTGCGGATTGCCCCAGTCGGCATCGCTCAGCGGCAGCCCGCGTTCGTCGAACCAGCTGGCATCCGGCCAGTCGGGCAGCGGCTCGCAGCGGCCGTGCTGGAACTCGGCGCTGCGCAGTGCTGGATACATGCGCCGCAGCGCCAGCAAGCGTGCGGTGAAGGCGTGCAGCGCCTGGCCCGCAGGCGTGGCGAGGCGCGACCAGTCGAGCCAGGTGAGCGGGGAGTCCTGGCAGTAGGGATTGTTGTTGCCCTGCTGCGTGTGGCCGAACTCGTCGCCCGCCAGCAGCATCGGCGTGCCGTGACTGAAGACGAGAGTGGCCAAGAGCGCGCGCTGGATGCGGGCGCGCTGGGCGAGGATTTCCGCATCGTCGGTCGCGCCCTCCACACCCCAGTTGGCCGAATCGTTGTGGGTGCTGCCATCGCGGCCTTGCTCGCCGTTGGCGGTGTTGTGCTTGTGCGCGTAGCTCACCACGTCTTGCAGCGTGAAGCCGTCGTGCGCGGTGATGAAATTGATGCCGGCCCAGGGTCGGCGGCGGTCATGGTCGAAGCGATCCGCCGAGCCTTGCAACCGCGTGGCGAGTGCGGCGCGGGCAGCGGCATCGCCACGCCAGTAGCGGCGCAGGTCGTCGCGGCTCTTGTCGTTCCACTCGGCGAATCCGGCGCGGAACCGCCCCAGCTGATAGCCGCCGGGGCCTAAGTCCCAGGGTTCGGCGATGAGCTTGACGCGGCTCAGCACAGGGTCTTGCAGCATGGCATCGAACAGGCCCGCGCCGGCATCGAAGCCCTCTGCCTCGCGCCCGAGCGTGACGGCGAGGTCGAAGCGGAAGCCATCGACGTGATAGACCGTGACCCAATGCCGCAGCGAGTCCATCACCAGCTGGATGACGCGCGGATGCTGAAAGTTGAGCGTGTTGCCGCAGCCGGTGTCGTTGACGTAATGGCGCTCGTCGCCGGGCGGCAGCCGGTAGTACTCGGCGTTGCCGAAGCCACGCAGGCTCAAGGTCGGCCCCAGCTCGTCGCCCTCGCCGCTGTGGTTGTAGACCACGTCGAGAATCACCTCGATGTCCGCCTTGTGCAGCTCGCGGATTGCCCACTTCAGATCGTCACGCGCACCGTATGCGGCATCGGGCGCGAACCAGGCCAGCGTGTTGTAGCCCCAGTAGTTGGTGAGGCCGAGCTTGACCAGGCGATGGTCGCGCACGAAAGACTGGATGGGCAGCAGCTCGATGGTCGTCACGCCCAGCTCGTGCAGATAGTCGATGGTGCTTTGCAGACCCAGCGCCCAGTAGCTGCCACGCTGCATCTGTGGCAGATCTTCGCGCTGCTGGCTGAAGCCCTTGACGTGCAGCTCGTAGAGCACGGTCTTGGCCCAGGGCACGTTCGGCGGACTGTCGCCCTGCCAGTCGAAGTGCTGCTGCACCACGACGGCCTTCGGCATGTAGGGCGCGCTGTCTCTGGCATCGAAGCTGGCGTCGCTATCGGCGTCGCCCTCGATGTAGCCATGCAGCGCGTCGTGCCAGACCAGCGCGCCGCGCAGCTCCTGCGCATACGGGTCCAGCAGCAGCTTGTTGGGGTTGAAGCGCAGGCCGCGTGCCGGGTCGTACAGCCCATGCACGCGATAACCGTAGACCAGCCCGACACCGGCACCTTGCAGAAAGCCGTGCCAGAGACCATCGGTGCATTCGGGTATCTCGTAGCGGCGCAGCTCCTGCGCACCCGTGCTGTCGAAGATGCAAAGCTCGACCTTCAGTGCCGCCTCTGCGACCACGCAGAACCGAACACCCCGGCCCATGAGTTGCACACCCGGTGGCCCTGCGGGGCAGGTTTCAAGACGATGCCGCGAATCGGACATGGTCATCATCACAGCCAGGGATTGAGCAGAGCCACGCCCGTCCGCTCGAAGTCGCCGACATTGCGGGTGACCACCGTCATGCCATGCACCAGTGCCGTGGCGGCAATGAGGGCATCGCGATCAGCGCGGGGGTCGGGCACATGCAGTTGTGCGCAGCGTTGGGCAACGGCGGTGTCGATGGGGAGGATGCGGCCGTTGAAGGCAGGCAGCACATGTTGATCCAGCCAGCTGCGCAGCACCGCACCCTGCTTCGGATCACGACGCGCCAAAAGCAGAATGCCGGTTTCGAGTTCGAGAATGGTGATGGCCGAGAGATGCAGGCTGCTCGCCGCAACAGAACCGGCCCAGGCCAGTACTTTCGCATTGGCCTTGCCAGCTTTGCCCGAATTACCTTTTCGCAGCTCGGAAACGACGTTGGTATCGAGCAGAAACATCGATCGGCTCAGCCGAGATCAGCGGGGCGATAGAGCTTGCCGACAAGACGTGGCGGATCAAACTTGACCTTGCCCGCACGCGGCATCGCCAGCAGCTCGACGATGTTGGCCTGCCCGCCGGTGATCTTCTGGTACTGCTCGATGCTGAGCAGCACATGCTCGGGCCGGCCTCGGTTGGTGATGAACACCGGCCCGCGCCGCGCCGCCTGCTTGGCGCCGCTGGCATCCTGGTTGAACTCGCGGCTTGAGAGCGTTGTGATACCCATGTGCGGCTCCTTGTCAGGATTGATGTAGAAATGTTACTACATTGACTCCGCATTGGGGATGGCGGTCTCGCCTTCCCAAACCAGCCACACCGTCGCAAGCGGCGGCGCGGTGAGCTTGAGCCGCGCGGGCTGACCGTGATGGGCGGTCGCTTCGGCCACCACACCGCCCAGATTACCGAGCCCGCTGCCGCCGTACACCGCCGCATCGCTGTTGAACACTTCGCGCCAGCGCCCGGCCAGGGGCACGCCCAGCGTCACGTTGAAGCGCGGCAGCGGCGTGAAGTTGCTCACCATCAGGATGGGTGCTGCGTCTTTGGCGTGACGGCAGAAGGCGAACAGGCTCTCCAGCCGCGCATCGACCAGCCGCCACTCGAAGCTCTGCGGCTGATCGTCCTGCACATGCAGCGCGGGCAGCGTGCGATACAGCTGGTTGAGATCGCGCACCGCAGACTGCACGCCGCGATGCAGCGCGCCCTGCGGTGCCGCGTGCGCGAGTGCCGCCCAGTCCAGCTCGCGGTCGTGGTTCCACTCGGCTTTCTGGGCCAGCTCGCCGCCCATGAACAGCAGCTTCTTGCCGGGATGCGCCCACATCCAGCCGAACAGGCCGCGCAGGCCGGCGAACTTCTGCCAGTCGTCGCCCGGCTGCTTGCGCCAGAGCGAGCCTTTTTGATGCACCACTTCGTCGTGCGACAGCGGCAGCACGAAGCGTTCGTCGAAGGCATACATCAGCCCGAAGGTGAGGCGCTCGTGCGCAGCACTCCGATAGACCGGATCGAGCTGCGCATACGCGAGCGTGTCGTTCATCCAGCCCAGGTTCCATTTGCAGGAAAAACCCAGCCCGCCTTCGGCAACCGGACGCGTGACGCCGGGCCAACTGGTGGATTCCTCCGCAATCACCAGCGCGCCGGGGCATTGCGCCTGCACCCGCGTGTTGAGCGCGCGCACGAAGTCCACGGCTTCGAGGTTTTCGCGACCGCCAAATCGATTGGGCAGCCACTCGCCCTTGGGGCGCGAATAGTCGCGGTGCAACATCGAGGCCACTGCATCCACCCGCAGGCCGTCGAGGTGGTACTCGCTCAGCCAGTGCAGTGCCGAGGCGACCAGAAACCCGGCGACTTCGCTGCGGCCGAAGTTGTAGATCAGCGTGTTCCAGTCGCGGTGAAACCCCTCGCGCGGATCGGCGTGCTCGTAGAGCGCGGTGCCGTCGAAGCGGCCTAGGCCGTGGGCGTCGTCGGGGAAATGTGCGGGCACCCAATCCAGCAACACACCGATACCCGCCGCGTGGCAGGCATCGACGAACGCGGCAAACTCTCGCGGCGTGCCCCACTCCGGCTGCGGCGCGAACAGCGACAGCGGCTGATAGCCCCAGCTGCCGCCGAAGGGATGCGCCATCACTGGCAGCAGCTCGATGTGGGTGAAACCCATCTCGACCACATAGGGGATCAGCGCCGCTGCGAGTTCGGGCCACTGGTAGGCGCTGTCATCGGGATGACGTCGCCAGCTGGCGGCATGGACTTCGTAGATCGACATCGGCGCTGCGGGTGCTTGCTGCGCTGGGCGTTCGCGCATCCACGCCGCGTCGTGCCACTCGAAAGGTTTGGGATCGAACACCACCGATGCTGTCAGCGGCGCGACCAGAGCCTGCCGCGCCAGCGGATCGGCCTTGCGCAACAACGCGCCATCGGCGGTGAGGATTTCGTACTGGTAGCTCTCGCCCGGCGCGAGACGCGGCAGGAACAGCTCCCAGACGCCGTTCTCGACCCTGCGGCGCATCGGGTGGCGGCGACCGTCCCAGCCATTGAACGGCCCGACCACCGAGACCCGCCGTGCGTGCGGTGCCCAGACGGCAAAGCGCACGCCGTCGATGCCGTCCACGGCCATCGCCTGTGCGCCGAGGCATTGCGCCAGCGACTGATGGTGACCCTCTGCAAACAGATGCAGATCAAGCGCACCCAGCAGCACACCGAAGCTGTAGGGATCTTCGGTGCGCTGCACGGTCTCGCCGCCCTCGGCGGCGGGCCAGCGGATATGCAGGCAGTACGGCGCAGGCACATCGACGAATCCAGCGAAGAGGCCATCGACCTGCATCGGCCTCAGTGTGGCGAGCATGCGATCCGTCGCCCGGCAGCGTAGTTGCACACCGAGCGCACCCGGCAGAAAGGCGCGCACGATCACCCTGCCGTCGCAAGGGTGCGGGCCGAGCACGGCAAATGGATCGCCCACCTCGCCCGCCGCCAGCGCACTGGCGGCCGCAGCTTCGATCAGCAGGCGCGAATCAGGGCCATCATTGGAAGCGGGCATTTAGCTTTCCAGCATCTCGCGCGTCACCAGCGTCACGCCGCCGGCGCTGACGTGATAGTTCTTCTTGTCCTTGGCGCGGTCGTAGCCAATGCGGGTGTCGTCGGGTATGACACAGCCTTCGTCGATGATCGCGCGGCGAATCTGGCAGTTGCTGCCCACCCGCGCACCGGGCAGCAGCAGCGAATCTTCCACCAGCGAGCCGCGCTCGACGCGCGCATTGACGAACAGCACGCTGCGCCGCACCTGCGCGCCGGACACGATGCAGCCGCCCGCCACCAGCGACTCGGTCGCCGCACCCGCCATCTCGTTTTCATCGAACACGAACTTGGCCGGCGGCACCTGCTCCTGCAAGGTCCAGATCGGCCAGTCGGCGTCGTAGAGGTTGAGGTCGGGCAGCACGTAGGTCAGCTCGATGTTGGCCTGCCAGAAGGCGTCGATGGTGCCGACGTCGCGCCAGTAGCCCTGCTGCTCGGGCTTGTAGAGATCGTTGAAGCGATAGGCATAGACACTGCCGTCGGCGATCATCGACGGCACGATGTCCTTGCCGAAATCGTGGCTGGACTCACTCACGCCAGCGTCGCGCGAAAGCTGCTCCAGCAGGAAGCGCGCATCGAACACGTAGATGCCCATGCTCGCGAGCGCGAGCTCGGGCTTGCCGGGCAGGCTGTTGGGCGCATCGGGTTTTTCCTGGAATTCGGTGATGCGATTGCTGTCATCCACCTGCATCACGCCAAAGCCGCGCGCCTCTTGCACAGGCACCTCGATGCAGCCGACCGTCACCTGCGCGCCGGTGCGGGCGTGCTGCGCGAGCATGGGGCCGTAGTCCATCTTGTAGATGTGGTCGCCGGCCAGCACCAACACATATGCGGGCTGGCAGCGGCGGATGAAATCGAGGTTCTGGAACACCGCATCGGCGGTGCCCTCGTACCAACCGTAGACCTCGCCACGCTGCTCGGCGGGCAGCAGTTCGACGAACTCGCCGAACTGGCCGCGCAAGAATCCCCAGCCCTGTTGCAGGTGACGGATGAGCGAATGGCTCTTGTACTGGGTGAGCACGCCGACGCGCCGGATGCCGCTGTTGATGCAGTTGGACAGCGTGAAATCGATGATGCGGAACTTGCCGCCGAACGGCACCGCCGGCTTGGCCCGTGAGAGTGTGAGCTGCATCAGCCGCGAGCCGCGTCCACCGGCCATGACCAGCGCCAGCGTCTCGCGGGTGAGGCGGCTGACGAAGCGGCTGTCCTGCTCGTTGCTCGCGGTCTTGGCGTTCATCGTACCCACTCTCCTCTGGGGCTCTGCGGCGCTTTGGATGACTCTATCGTAGGCGGCTTCGTCTGAATGGCTGCGAGCCATGTAATGGCTTCATGGATAATTCGACCCATGAACCCCTTACGCATCCTCCATGCCGCCGCCGAGTGCTTCCCGCTGGCCAAGACCGGCGGGCTGGGCGATGTGGTCAGCGCCCTGCCTTCGGCGCTGCGCGGCATTGACTGCGATGCCCGCGTGGCGCTGCCGGCCTATCGCGGTGTGCAGGCCGCCTTGGGCGAGACCCAGGCCATCGCGCAGCTGCGCGTGAACGCGGTGGAGTTCACGGTGCGGCGTGGCGCTTTGGCCGATGGCCTGCCGGTGTACCTGTTCGATGCGCCCGCGCTGTTCGACCGCGCCGGCACGCCCTACGCCGACGAAAACCATCAGCCCTTCGCCGACAGCGCCTTTCGCTTCGGCACCTTTTCAGCGGCGGTGGCGGCGTTCGTGCAGCAGGGCGCGATCGGCTTTGCACCCGACGTGGTGCACCTGCACGACTGGCAGGCGGCACTCGCAGCGCCCTGGCTGGCGGCATCGGCAGTGCGGCCGCGCCTCGTCTTCACCATCCACAACCTGGCGTATCAGGGCCAGTTCGGGCGCGAGGCCTTCGATGCGCTGCAACTGCCGGCGCAGTGGTTCACGCCGGAGGCACTGGAGTTCTGGGGCGGCTTCAGCTGCATGAAGGGCGGGCTCAACTTTGCCGATGCCATCACCACCGTCAGCCCCACCTACGCGCAGGAAATCCGCACACCGGCCTTCGGCTGCGGGTTGGAGGGCTTGCTGCAACAGCGGGCGGACAAGCTCAGCGGCATCCTCAACGGCATCGACGATGCGGTGTGGAACCCGGCATGCGACACGCATCTGGCGCAGCGCTACGACGCCAGCACGGTCGAAGCCGGCAAGCGCGCCAACCGGCTGGCGGTGTCGAGGACTCTTGGAATCACGGTGGACGAGCACATGCCGCTCGCCGTCTTCATCGGCCGTCTCGCCGACCAGAAAGGGGCCGATCTGCTGCTCGCCGCACGCGAGGCCATCCAGCAACTGCCGGTGCAGCTCGTCGTGCTGGCCAGCGGCGACTCCGCGCTGGAGGCGGCGCTGCGCGACTGGGCGCTGGCTTCAGCCGGCCAGGTGACGGCTTGCATCACCCATAACGAGGCACTGGCGCATCAGCTCACGGCGGCAGCGGATTTGCTGCTGATGCCTTCACGCTTCGAGCCCTGCGGACTCAACCAGCTCTACGCCCTGCGATACGGCACGATGCCGCTGGTGCGGTGCACCGGCGGGCTGGCCGATACGGTGGTCGACGCCACGGCCCAGACGCTGGCCGATGGCAGCGCCACCGGCGTGCGCTTCGAGAATGCCGATGTCGGTGGCGTGATCTGGGCCTTGCAACGCGGCATCGAGCTGCATGCCGACCCCATCAGTCGCAACGCGCTGCGGCGCAACGGCATGGCGCGCGATTCCGGCTGGGCGGCTTCAGCGCGGCAGTACCGGCAGCTGTATCAGACGCTGCTGACGCGCTGAAAGCCCAAACGGCAAGGCGCTTCTCAGTGCCAGAAACATTCTTTTCAGCAGGTCGATCGACCAAATGGCTTTTTGAAAATGTGATGGCTGCAATTTTGGCTTTCCCCTGAACACGATGGTCATGGTCGAAGCCGTAAAATGTGCGCATGAGCAAACCGAAAGCTGCTGAACCCATCCCTGCTGGCGATCCCGTCACCCGCTTCGAGACTTCGATGCAGGAGCTGGAGGGCATCGTGCAGAAACTCGAACGCGGCGAGCTGAAACTGGAAGAGTCTCTGGTGTTGTTCGAGCGCGGCATGGTGCTGACGCAGGACTGCCGCACCGCGCTCGACACCGCCGAGCTGAAAGTCAAAACCCTGGTCGACGGCCAGTTCAAAGACGAATGAACCGTTGCGATTTCACCGCCTGGGAGGCCGCTCGCCGCGCGCGCCTGCACGCCGCACTCGACGCGGCCCTGCCGCAGGCGGACGCCTACCCCGCCCGCCTGCACGCCGCCATGCGCTATGCCTGCGAGGGTGGCAAGCGGCTGCGCGCCCTGCTGGTTTATGCCACCGGCGAGGCACTGGGCGCTGCGCCCGAAACGCTCGATGCCCCGGCGGTTGCGGTCGAGTTGATCCACGCTTTTTCGCTGGTGCATGACGACCTGCCGGCGATGGACGACGACGATCTGCGTCGTGGCCGCGCCACCGTGCACATCGCCTACGACGAGGGCACGGCGATTCTGGTCGGCGACGCCTTGCAGGCACTGGCGTTCACCGTGCTGGCCAGTGCGCAGACCCTGCCCGCCACGGCCGTGCTGGAACAGCTGCGCGTACTCGCTGCCGCCAGCGGCTCGCAGGGCATGACCGGCGGCCAGCAGGCCGACCTCGATGCCGAAGGCCAGACCCTGGCACTGGCGGACCTCGAACAGCTGCACGCCCACAAGACCGGTGCGCTGATGCTGGCCTGCGTGCGCATGGCGGCGGCGGCGGCGGCAGACGCCGACAAGGCCAGCCGCGACCGGCTGGATGCGTTCGGCACGGCGGTCGGCCTCGCCTACCAGATCCAGGACGATGTGCTCGATGTGGAAGGCAGCACCGCCAGTCTCGGCAAGACTGCGGGCAAGGATGCCGCGACGGGTAAATCCACTTATGTGCGGCTGATGGGTCTGGCGCAAGCCCGCGACCGCGTGCTGCACCTGCTGCGCGACAGCGAACGCCTGCTGGAGCCACTGGATGCGCGTGCCGACCCGTTGCGCGCGCTGATCGACCGCCTGTTGCGGCGCAGCAGCTAGCCTCGCGCATGCGTCCGGTGCTGGCTGCGCTGCTGCTCAGCACATCGGCGCAGGCGCTGGACCTGCGACTGCCCGCGAATGGGGGCACTGTCCCGGTCCAGCCGCTGCCGACGCCCGCAGACGACGAGGCGACCGTGCTCGAAGGCGTGACCGTACGGGGCAAGTTCAAGCCGGGCGACGAGAGCCTGAAGCGTGCTCGCGATGCCGTCGCGAAGTTCGGCAGCCAAGCAATCAGCGACACCCCGATGCAGGATTTTCTGGCAAGCCAGTTTGCACCGCCGCCGTCGAAGAGTGGCGAGCCCAACGACCGGGCCGCCACCGCCTCGCAGCACGGCCTTGCCACGGCCGGCTGCACGGGTTGCAGCATCCCGGAGAACCGCCGTTGAGGGATGATGCGATGCAACATGAGTCGCACTGCACGATAATGGGGCACCACATTTCATCCCACCGTCATGAGCCATAACGCCAACGACGTTCCCGGTTACACCCTGCTCGGCCGCATCGACACCCCCGCTGAATTGCGCAAACTGCCCGTGGCAGATTTGCCGCATTTGGCGGTGGAAATGCGCCGCTACCTGATCGAGACGCTGGGCCGCATCGGCGGGCACTTTGCCGCCAACCTCGGCACGGTGGAACTCAGCGTGGCGCTGCACCGCTGCTTCAATACGCCGCACGACCGTCTGGTCTGGGACGTGGGTCACCAGGCCTACCCGCACAAGATGCTCACCGGCCGCCGCGCGCGGCTGGAGTCGATCCGCAAGCTCGGCGGGCTGATGCCCTTCTGCCACCGCGGCGAAAGCGAGTTCGACACTTTCGGCGTCGGCCATTCCAGTACCAGCATCTCCGCCGCCGCCGGCATGGCGGCGGCCGCACGGGTCAAGGGCGAGCGACGCCACGCGGTGGCCATCATCGGCGACGGTGGCATGACCGGCGGCATGGCGTTCGAGGCGCTGAACCACGCAGGTCATCTTGGCCTCGACATGCTGGTGGTCTACAACGACAACGACATGTCGATCTCGGAGAACGTCGGCGCGCTGCGCAACCATTCCGCGCGCGTCGCCGCCAAGCTGGG
>JAUSQI010000139.1 GCA_030652575.1 Stagnimonas sp.
AGACCGGTATCTTGATCGATGCCAGCTCTGATGCTTAAAAGCTCAGACGCCCGCATTCCGGACATTGCCTGAACGATAATTGCAGCCGCATCTCGAACGGCCTCCCAAAGGTGAGCTGCCTGCCGCTTGCCATCGTATTCGGAAGAAGATTCTTTGCCTCCAAACGATATTGGTTCATGCCAGGGCTGGCGCTCTCCAGCAACAATGCCGAACTCAAACTTGTCAAGGAAGCGTCTTACTCGTCGATGTCTCGAACAATTTGTCAGACCTGCCTTATGTGTATAGGTACTTCGGAATGTCGATTTAACTGTCACCATCGAGCCAGCTAGCGGGTCTGTGAAAACATTCATAAGACGAAGTACATCGTTGGCAGGTGTTCCTAAGAACCAAGCAGCTTTGTTGAGTAGAGGTAGCGCGACTTCATCTGGTAGCGGTGGTATTAAGTTGCTTACCTTAATAGATAATTCGCGACTTATTTGCTCCGAGTTCTTCCCGTCAAAAGGATGCGCCACCATTGGCTTAACTCCCATTCGCGAAAGACTGTGCCGTTGACTCCAAAGTTGAGAAACAACGAATAGTCCGCGCGCAAAGGCATGTCTGGATAACTCGGCGTCAACGCAACGGGCTGCCATAATAGGAGCAATATGTTCCATGAAGCATTTAACTACTTGAGGAGTCAATTCATGAGGATCGTGGTAACCGACTTCACTCATCCTTGAAAGAAGGTAGTTGAATGAAGTTTGCAGGTTGCTCATTGATCCAGTAGCCCTAATTCGCCCATTCGCAGGAATGACAATCAACGTTAGCAAGAGCAACTTTGCCCAGTGCAATCTCTCTGCATGATGTGCCTCTGTGAGCTGACTACCGTCTGATAGCACCATCGCCCAGTTAAGCGTCGAATTCGCTTTAGCTGCGCCTGGTATATGGTTGAAAAATACCCATTTGTCGTCGCTGAATTTGCTCTGTTCGCATACTCTGTATTCGTTCAGTTCCTCATGACTTAATTCATGGAGCTTTTTCGACAATTTTCCGTGTTCGCTCGATCGCACACATTCGCTATTAGCAGTCATAATCACTCCACATTCATCAGTGTGATTGATATCTTGCGGGACTCTTCCATGATTTTTTTCGGTATCTGCTTCTGCAGTGCTTTCAAATCAGCCAATACCGGAACCCAGCGTTCAAGCCAAGTCTTCGAGCTCATTGCAGACTGGCTTTGGAAGATAGCTCGCTCTAAAGCTACATAGTAGGCAACACTGACTAAGTCGTATGGATGTGCCGCGGCCAAAGGACATGAAGGACATCCACCGTAGTCCTTGCAAAGTTTCCCTGCTTGCTGTCCAAGTCGTGGGGAATTAAATGGATCCAGGCATGTGAAACCTGGGGTCGCAGCGCCTTTGTCCTGACCGAGTTCAAAGCGTCGCGGATCCACAACTCCTTTGCTGTCAATCCATCGCTCGCGCATCATCATCACTTGCCCAATCCGCTCCCTATATCGCTTTCTCACTCCGTCGCTTGTGTAGTGAGTCCATGTCGTCGTCGGATTGCGGTGATTACCAACCTTTTGAGCAGCTTCTAGGCTGCCATGCGATAGCTGTACTAGATCAAGAATCGTTGCTCTTAGCTGTCCCAAGCTGAAGACCTGTAGCCCATTTTCTGCAATGAATTTTTCGAGAGAGAGCATCCATACCACATCCCCCGCCAGAGAAAAACCTGGTTTCTGCCCAAAACTTTTAGGTTTTTTAGCTCTTTGAGTTTGTACTCCAATAAATATCCGATCGGCATGCCTCTCTGGAACAAGAGGTCGTATTCTTGCGGTGATCCGTTGAAGCGTTAACAGTAATTGTTTTAAACTAAGCTTTGATGATGCCGCAGCATCAGGATCTAACAGGCGCACCAGATCTTTCGACGCTCGGTTTTTTTTGCCAACAATTTCAATTGCTGGGATACCGGCATGCTCCCTATCGAAAGCAATGTCCTCCCAATTAAGACCCAGTAGTGTGTCAGGGTTGAATACCGTCGTAATGGCCAAGAGGAGGACAAATGGAACTAGATGCCGGAACGATGGGTAGAAATGGGATGCGATGATATTCTGAGTGTGAATGTATTGCACCGCCGCTCCCAGTGGCCGGCTATCCGCTTGAATAAATGGTAGATCCGGAATAATTCCGGGATAAGCATGGTCAAGCGCTGCGAGACAAATCGACAGATCTTCGTAGTCCTTTTTCCTTAATGGCCTTGTTTTAGACAGCGCCAAAAATCGCTCTGCGCCCTCCGCAAGCAACTCTCTAGTGTGATCGAAACGATGAGCTGTCGATAGAACCTCACGTTCTGAAGCTTCAATAATTGATAGGATATCCCCAAGTCCCATCACCTCCACCGGACAGCTTTTTCTCGTCGCACCAATTGGACCAGACGGAACCCTACTCGCGATGCTCCTGGCCATTGCGGCCCAAGGGCCAACAACTGTAGCGCCGAGAATAGTTCTGATACAACCTAGATAGGCAGCGCTAGTCCGTGGGTGCAATGATTTTCCACCTTTTCCCTTAACAGTTA
>JAUSQI010000149.1 GCA_030652575.1 Stagnimonas sp.
AGCGTGATGAACTGGTACTTGTAGCCCAGGTCCGACAGATCCTGCTGGAACTTGGCGATCTGCGTGTCGTTGAGGTTCTTCTTCCAATTGAAGCTGGGTGAGCAGTTGTAGCTGAGCAGCTTGCCGGGGCAAGCCTTCTGCACGGCCTGCGCGAACTCGCGGGCGAAGCCGATATCCGGCACGCCCGTCTCGCACCAGACGAGATCGGCGTAGGGGGCGTAAGCCACACCACGGCTGATCGCCTGTTCGAGGCCGTTCTTGACGCGGTAGAAACCTTCCTGCGTGCGCTCGCCGGTGAGGAAGGGCTTGTCGTTATCGTCGAAGTCGCTGGTGATGAGGTTGGCGGCTTCGGCGTCGGTGCGAGCCAGGATCAGCGAGGGCACGCCCAGCACGTCGGCCGCAAAGCGGGCGGCGATCAATTTCTCGCAGGCTTCACGCGTAGGCACCAGCACCTTGCCGCCCATGTGGCCGCATTTCTTGGCGGCAGCGAGCTGATCTTCAAAGTGCACGCCGGCCGCACCCGAGACAATCATGTTCTTCATCAGCTCGAAGGCGTTCAGCACGCCGCCGAAGCCGGCTTCGGCATCCGCCACGATCGGCAGGAAGTAGTCGATGTAGCCCTTGTCGCCAGCGCCAATGCCGCGGCTCCACTGGATTTCGTCGGCGCGGGTGAAGGTGTTGTTGATGCGACGAACCATGGTCGGCACCGAGTCGTAGGCATACAACGACTGGTCGGGGTACATGGTTTCCGAAGTGTTGCCGTCGGCGGCAACCTGCCAGCCGGAAAGATAAACGGCTTCGAGGCCAGCCTTGGCCTGCTGCATGGCCTGGCCGGCGGTGATGGCACCAAAGGCATTGACGTAGCCCTTCTTGGCCTCGCCATTGACGAGCTTCCAGAGCTTTTCAGCACCGCGCTTGGCCAGCGTGTGGTCAATCGCAACGCTGCCGCGCAGGCGGACCACGTCGGCGGCGGAATAACCGCGCTTGACCAGCTTCCAGCGGGGGTTGGTGGCCCAGTCGTGTTCTAGGGCTTTGATCTGCTCTTCGCGTGTGGACATCGTCGGCGTTCCTTTCGGGGAGTGAAAAACGGACTGTTCGCAGGCGCGTTGCAGGTCAAAAAACCATCACGCTGCGGCAATGGGCGCGGATTATAGCGATTGCCTTTTTGCACTGCACCATTTGCCCTCGGTGCCGGCTAGGGTCGTACTGCGGCGGGCAGAATCTGCTCGGTCAACAGCTTGATTGTGATGCGATGCGGCTGGCGCTCGTTGAAGTTGGTCGTGGTGACGACCACCACCAGTTTCTGCTCTTCAAACACCTGCACCGTGTTGCCGCCCGAGCCATTCATGGCATAGCTGTGCAGCACCTTGTCCTTGAGCGGGAACTGCATCAGCCACCAGAGATAGCCGTAGTCGACCCCTTCATCCGCTTTTGCCTTGGGGCTGATCGACTGCGCGACCCAGGCAGCCGGCATGACGGTCTTGCCTTGATACTGACCGCCATCGAGATACAGCTGGCCCAGCGCCAGCAGGTCGCGACTCTTCAAGCCCAAGCCGCCGCCGCCCTGCGGCAGGCCCAGCGGCGAAAACTGCCATTCGGCGTTTTCGATACCCAGAGGCTTGAACAGGCGGCGCGCTGCATAAGCATCGAGTCGTTCACCCACCGCGTTCTGGATGGCCGCACCCAAGGTGGTGACACCCGCCGTGCAATAGCGGAAGTTGCGGCCGTGCGGCGAGTCAGCGGGCTTGGGAATCCAGGCTGGGAAGCCCTGAATCGGCAGGTCAAGGAAAAAGCCCACCCAATCCTCGACCAGATACATGCGCTCCTCGTTGCCGCGCGAGTACTGGTTTTCGTCATGGCATTCGAGCAGCGAGGACATCGTCACCAGATCCTCGACCGTGATCGCCGCCTTGCGTTTGTCCGGGTTAAGCAGCGACTTGCGTGCTGGCAACAGCGGCAGGATGGGCGCCTTGACGCTGGCGATTTTGCCATCGGCAATCGCCAGCCCCAAGAGCATGCCCGTGATGGTCTTGGTGACCGAGCGGGTGTTGCGACGCGCCTCGGGCCCCTCCTTGTCGAAGTAGTGCTCGTAGATCAGCTCGCCATCGCGGGCGACCAGGATGCTGGTGATGCTCTTGAACTCGCCGACTTCGACCGCCTTGGTGATCGCCTCGAAACCCGCAGGCTCATCGGCCGCCACTGCCAGGGCAGGCTGGCACAGCAGAACCAGCAACAGACAGCAGCAACGCAGTGACAGGGGCATGAAAGGCATCCGTTGACAGGGGTGAGCCATGCTAAAGGCGGCCCATCGAGCCGTCTTGTATACACTGAACCTGCACGGCCTCAAGCCAGCGCGCGAAAGCCCCCCGGCGTCATGCGATAGGCGCGATGGAAAGCATGGTTGAAATGACTCTGGTCGAAGAAACCGCACTGCGCTGCCACCTCGGCCAGTGAAAGACGCCGGTTTGCCAGCAGGCCCAGTGCGCCCTCCAGGCGGCAGCGCCGCAGATATTCACCGGGCGAGCAGCGATAGCGACGGCGGAAGGCGCGCGCAAAATGCACCGGATGCACATCGGCCGTGCGCGCCAGTGCAGCGAGCGACGGGGTGTCGGCACAGGCATCGTGCAACTGCTCGCGTGCTCTTGCCAGCCAGGCCGGGGCCCTGTGGTCCTGCAAGCGGGTCTGAAGTGCTGATTCCGAAAGCAGCAGCTGCATCTCACTCTCGACGACCAGCGCCGAGGCCGAATCCCAGCCCCGCAACTCCCGCCGCAGGCGATACCCAGCCACCAGCGCGCTGCCACTCAGCCGGGTGGCCTGCTCCGACAGCCGCTCGGCATCGTCCACCGCCGCCCACTGCACCAGCGGCACCGAGAGCGTCAGGAAACGCCCGGCAAGGCCGCGGAAGCAATCCCGGTGCCTCGTGCCCGGCGGGTTGCTGATCAGCACCGGCTCGGTGCAGACCGTGGGCATGCCCTTGGCCGTGCTCAGATAGTGCCCCGCGACCAGCAGCAGGAAGTGGCCATCGCCATGTGTGTGGGTATGCACCTCGTGCTCAGGCACGGTCGGCGTCAGCTCCGCCAGCTGCAGGGCGCCCACGGCGCGCTGCGTCTGGTAATCGCCAAAAAACTGGCCGTGATCGAGGCGCATGCCGGACTGACGCGGCTCAGGCCGCCAGCACTTCCACCGGCACCCCGTTCAACGCTGCATTGCCGCTCAGCACATCGAGAAACAGCTCGTCGGTGAGATCGTTGTTGCTCGCCCCTGGATGTGCCTCGGCGATCCCTAAGCGGGTGCCCGTACGGTTGTGGCCCCAGCCATGCGGCAGGCTCACCACGCCCGGCATCATCTCGGCACTCGCCTGCACCTCGACACGAATCTCGCCGACCCGCGAGCGCACGCGCACGGTGCTGCCGTCGGCGAGGCCGCGGCTGGCCACGTCGTCCGGGTGCATGAGCAACTGGTGGCGCGCATTGCCTTTCACCAGGCGATGGGAGTTGTGCATCCAGGAATTGTTGCTGCGCACATGGCGGCGGCCAATTAGCTTGAGTTGCTGGCTGGTGGGCGCTGCTTCGTTGAGGGTCGCAGCGAAGCGCGCCAGCTCGGCAAAGATGGCTTCAGGCGCCGCGTTGATGCGCTTGCTCGCGTGCACCAGCCGCTCCGGCAGTGTCGGTTTGAGCGCACCGAGGTCCATGCCATGCGGATGCGACTGCAAGGTCTTGACCGAGAGCTTGCGCGGGCTGGCTTGCAAACCCATATCAACGATCTGCTGCGGGCGCGGCATGGGGCGCGCAGGCTGGCCCAGCTTCTCGGCCAGCCGCTTGCCGACGGCCTGGAAGATTTCCCAGTCGTGCATCGTGCCTTCGGCCTTGTCGAACAGCGGCGCACTCAGGCGAGCGGTGTTGTGCACGGCAAAGTGATGAAAGATCAGGTCGTAGTGCTCATGCTCCAGCGCGCAGGTGGGCGGCAGGATGACGTGGGCGTGGCGGGTGGTTTCGTTGAGATAGATGTCCACGCTCACCATGAAATCCAGCGACGCGAGTGCGGCATCCAGCTTGCGACCATTGGGCGTCGAGAGCACCGGGTTGCCGGCGATGGTGACGAGCGCACGCACCTGCCCTGCCCCCGGCGTTTCGATCTCCTCGGCCAGTGCCACCACCGGCAGCTCGCCGCCAAACTCCGGCAGGCCGCGCACGCGGGTTCTGATCTTGCCGAAGGAGCCGGGCTTGGAAGCTGCCGCGCCTTGAATCAAGTCCAGCGCCGGTTCGGTGAACAGCATGCCGCCTTCGCGGTCGAGATTGCCGGTGGCGATATTGATGAGCTGGATCAGCCATTGGCTGAGCGAGCCATAGGCCTGCACGGAAACACCCATGCGGCCATAGCAGGCTGCTCCATCGGCAGCGGCGAAATCCCGGGCGATGGTCTGGATGTGCTCAGCTGCGATACCGCAGTGCGCGGCCAGCACGGCGAGCTCGAAGGGGCGGATGGCATCAAGTGCTTCATCCAGGCCGTCGGTGAACCCGGCGAGGCGACCGGGCTTGAGCAGGTTCTCGTCGAGCATCACTTTCAGCAGGCCGAGCAGGAAGGCGGCATCGGTGCCGGGGCGGATGAAGTGATGGGCGTCGGCCACTTCGGCCGTCTCGCTGCGGCGCGGGTCGATCACCACCATCTTTCCGCCGCGCGCATGCAGCGCCTTCAGACGATGGCGGAAGTCCGGCACCGTCATCAGGCTGCCATTGCTCGCCATCGGGTTGGCGCCGAGCACGAGGAAGTACTGCGTGCGATCGATGTCGGAGATCGGCACCAGCAGCTGATGCCCGTACATCCAGTAGGCCATCAGCTGGTGCGGCAGCTGGTCGACCGAGGTGGCCGAATAGCGGTTTCGGGTGCGGATGGGCGAGAGCATCTGGCCCGAGGTGGTCATCACACCGTAGTTATGGACACTCGGGTTGCCGAGGTAGGCGGCGACGCTATCGGGGTCGCGTAGATGCGCCTCTGCGAGTTTGGTCGCGACCCAATCGAAGGCGGCGTCCCACTCGATTTCCTGCCATTGGTCGCCGATGCGCTGCATGGGTTTGCGCAGGCGGTCCGGATCTTCGTAGATGTCCTTGAGCGCCACTGCCTTGGGGCAGATGTGGCCACGCGAGAGTGGGTCGGCGGCATCACCCTTGATCTGCAATATCTCGTTGCCGCGCACCTTGAACTCCAGGCCGCAGATGGCCTCGCAGAGATTGCAGGCGCCAAAGTGGACGCGTTCGGCTGGCTGGGTCGCTGGCTCGCTCATCGGAGTTTCTCCTCGTTTACCCAGAGCCTAAGTCAAAAGACGGGCCCATAGGGTGAGACGGAAGATCAATAATCAGAGCAAGACCACTCAGAAGTTGCTCATGCCCGAAGCCACCACGGAAACCAAAACGGCCACCACCTTGTCCAGCCAAGGCCCAGTCTTCAATGTGCCTCAAGCCGGCGCGCATCTGGACCTGATGATCCGGCAGACCCGGATTCATCACATGACGCTGAGCATCAGCGCCGATGCCAAGGCGAACATGCTGATGATCGCGTCCTCGGTGGTGCTGAGCCTGGCAGCGAAAGAGATGGTCGGCGCCATGCAGTGGCACAGCATCATCCTGACGGTGGGCAGCCTGGCCTCGGTCTGCATGGCGATCTTTGCCGCCATGCCCAAGTTTCCACTCGGCTTCAAAAAGCCGCCGGCCAGCCGCAACGTGCTGTTCTTCAACACCTTCGCGCACCTCTCCTACGAGCAGTTTTTGCAGGAGATGGAAGATGTGATGAGCAGCCCCGCCAAGACCTACGAGATGCAGCTGCGAGAGATCTACGAGCAGGGCCTGTATCTCAAGAAAGCCAAATACCGGTTCGTGCAGGCGGGCTACAGCCTGTTTCTGCTGACGTTGTTTTCCAGCGCCGTGGCTTGGGTCATCGAGGCGATCGTGGCCTGATGCGGAACCACAAAAAAGGGACGCTAAAGCGTCCCTTTTTTGTGCGGGCTTAAGCGATCAATCGAGGTAGCGATAGCCCGGAAGCGTCAGGAACTCCTCGCACTTCGGCGCGGTGGACATGCGCGCGACGATGCCCGCGGCTTCGACGAAACGACCGGCGTAATACTTGGCGTCGCCGAGTTGTTTCTTGTAGACCGCCTGCTCTTCATCGACGATCTTCAGCACCAGCTCGCGCGTCACCGCGCGGCCATCGGCCAGCACAGCACCATACTTGAGCCACTGCCAGACCTGCGTGCGGCTGATCTCGGCGGTGGCCGCGTCCTCCATCAGGTTGTGCAGCGGCACGCAGCCGACGCCGCGAATCCAGGCTTCCATGTAGCCGATGCCGACGTTGATGTTGTTGCGCAGACCGGCTTCGGTGATCTGGCCTTCCGGCACCTTGAGCAGGTCCGCCGCCTTGATCTTGTAGTTGAACTGCTTGGCCAGCTGGTTCGGCGTGGGCATGTGTTCGTTGAACACTTCCATCGCGATCGGCACCAGACCCGGGTGGGCAACCCAGGTGCCGTCGTGGCCGTTCTTCACCTCACGCAGCTTGTCGGCACGCACCTTGGCGAACACCTCTTCGTTCTTCGCCGCATCCTTGGTCGGGATGAACGCGGCCATGCCGCCCATCGCGAAGGCACCGCGCTTGTGGGTGGTTTCGCAGAGCAGTTTCGAGTAGCTGTCCAAGAAGTGCTTGTCCATGCCGACTTGCATGCGGTCCGGCACCACCCAGTCGCCGTGGGCATTGAGGGTCTTGATGCAGCTGAAGATGTAGTCCCAGCGGCCGCAGTTGAGCGCGACAATGTGATTGCGCAGCTCGTAGAGAATCTCGTCCATCTCGAACGCCGCCCACAGCGTCTCGATCAGCACGGTGGCCTTGATGGTCTTCTGCGGCACTTTCAGCAGGTTCTGGGCGTCGACGAAGATCGCGTTCCACAGACGGGCTTCGAGGTGGCTCTGCATCTTCGGCAGATAGAAGTAAGGGCCGGTGCCGCGCTTGATCAGCTCCTTCGCGTTGTGGAAGAAGTAGAGCGCGAAATCGACGATGCCGCCGGGTGCCGGCTTGCCGTCGATGAGGATGTGCTTCTCCTCCAGATGCCAGCCGCGCGGACGCACGATGAGCGTGGCGATGTTCTTGTTGAGCTTGTATTCCTTGCCCTCGGGCGACTTGAAGCTGATCTTCTTGCGCACCGCGTCGTACATGCTGACCTGGCCCTCCATCATCAGGCCCCAGACCGGCGAGGCCGAGTCCTCGAAGTCGGCCATGAAGCACTTGGCACCCGAGTTGAGCGCATTGATGACCATCTTGCGCTCGACGGGACCGGTGATCTCGACGCGGCGGTCGAGCAGATCGGCCGGGATGCCGGCAATCTTCCACTTGCCGTCGCGGATCTTCTTGGTTTCTTTCAAAAAGCCCGGCTTCTTGCCGGCGTCGATGGCTTTCTGGCGCTCGACGCGCAAGGCCAGCAGCTTTTCGCGCGTGGGCGCGTGCTTGCGCACCAGAGTGGCGACAAACTTGAGCGCCTCCGGCGTGAGGATTTTCTTGGTGGCAGCCGTTGGGCTACCTACGATCTCAACACCTTTGACTGCGCTCATTGCTTGCAAACTCCGCTGACGTTCATGGATGAGTAAACCGGCTGCCATCGCGACCGGGCGCGAATTATAGCCAGCGGCCTCGGGCTTGCCGTTGCGCGGGGCACAGACGACGATGCAGGCACAACAACAATGGAGAGAGAAATGGAACCCAGTCAGGCCATCACGCTGCTGCTGCCGATATCGCTGTTCATCATCATGTCGAGCCTGGGCTTGGCATTGACGCTCGCCGACTTCAAGCGCGTGGTCGTGCAACCCAAGGGTGCGGTGATCGGCTTGTTCAACCTCCTGCTGCTGTCACCGCTGCTGGGCTTCCTGCTTGCCAAGTTGTTTGGCCTCACGGCTGCACTGGCCGTCGGCATGGTGTTGCTGGGCGCCTCACCGGGCGGCACCACGGCGAACATGATGACCCACCTCGCCAAGGGCGACACCGCACTGTCGGTGACGATGACCGCGCTCTCCAGCCTTGCTGCCGTCATCACCACGCCGCTGTTTCTGGGCTTGGCCAGCGCGCACTTCGCGGCGCAGGACGCCGCCCTGCAACTCGATATGGGACCGATCGTGGTGAAGATTCTGCTCATCACACTGGTGCCGCTTTCCATCGGCATGCTGGTGCGTGCGCTTGCACCTGCTTTTGCGCTACGCATCGAGCCCATCGCCAAGAAGATCGCGACCGGCTTCTTCATCTTGGTGGTGATCGCGGTGCTGGTGAGCGAACACGATGAGATCGGCAAGAACCTCGCGGTCGTTGGTCCCGCCGTGCTGGCGCTCAACGTGCTGGCGATGACGATCAGCTATCAGATCGCCAAGGCGGCGAAGCTGGACAGCAAGCAGTCCACGGCCATTGCCATCGAACTCGGTGTGCACAACACCACGCTGGCAATGGCGGTGGGCGCGATGGTCGCGCCGGCGTTGGTAGTGCCCGCTGCGGTCTACGGCATTTTCATGTTCATCACTGCCGGCCTCTTTGCCAAGATCATGCACGCTCGCAACGCCTGAGCGCGCAATTTGGCTAGGCCAGTGCGGGTGCTGTAGCGAGAAACTCGCGGCGCAGCAGCGCCAGGCTCAGCAGCATCTGCATGAACACTGAGACCACAGATACCCACCAGACCTGATGCAACTGAAAGCCGGGTTGCTGTGCCAGCCACAGCACCGGCAGCACGAAAAACACCAGGCGCGAGGCGGAGGCAATCAACGAGGGCAGCGTGTTTCCAACGCCTTGGAACAGGCCGGCCGCGACCATGATCAAGCCCGAGAACACGTAGTTGTAGGACACGAATCGCAGGTATTCGGCACCCACCTGCACCACGGCGGGTTCTTGCGAAAACAAGCCGACCATCCGCTCGGGTGCGATGTGGCAGATGCCTGTGAAAAACAGCATGAAGGCGATGTTGAGTTTGGCTCCTTCAGTGAAGGTCTTGCGCACGCGCTGGTTCTGGAGCGCGCCGAAGTTCTGCCCCGCAACCGCAGCGACCGCGAAACTCAGCGCAACCGCCGGCATAAAGCCCGCCTGCATGATGCGCATGCCGATGCCAAAACCCGCCTGGGCCTCTGCACCGAACGGCCGGATCACCACATAGATCAAACCGAGAATCACCGACATCAGCAGAAACTCGGCGCCGGAAGGCAGACCGATACCCAGCAGTCGCCGCCAGATTTTCCAGTCCGGGCGCCACTGCGAGAAATCGACACGCAGATAGGTCGAGGCGCGACCCAGGTAGATCGCCATGCCGATCACCGCCGCGAGTGTGGCGATGAACGTCGCCAGGCCGGCACCGCTCACGCCCAGCGGATGACCCGTGAGCCAGCCGAGGATCAGGATGGGTGCCAGCAGCATGTTGAGCAGCACCGAAGCGCTCTGGGCGATCAGCCCCGGCTTCATGTTGCCGATGCCGCGCAGTGCGGAGCCGATGCCTGCCATCAGGAACAGCAGCGACTGCGAAGGAATGAACCAGGCGAGAAACTCTCTGGCGTAGGCCGCCGTCAGCAGGTCACTGGCGAGACGCTGCGCGTAGAAATCCTTCACCGCCAGGCCGCCGATCAGGAACAGCACGGCAGCCACCGCGCACTGCGCCTGCGACTGGTTGAACAGGCGCTGCACCTCGGCTTCGTCCTTGCGACCAAAAGCCTGCGAGATGAGCGCGATCGCACCCACACTCAGGGTTTGCGACAGCGCCAGCACCACGAACATCAGGTTGCTGGCGAGTGCCACGGCGGCAACTGCCTCCTTGCCGAGGTGTGCGACCCAGTAGATATCGACCAGCGCATAGAGCGTCTGCAAGAACATGCCGACGAGCATGAAGCTCATCATGCTCAGCACATGGCCGCGGATCGGGCCAGTGGTCATGTCCTTCATGCGTTATGTCAGGCGTGAATGGCTTTTTCCGAAACCAAGATGCCGTCGGCATCGGCGTAGAGCCAAAGCTGCGACACGGCGTTTTGCGCGCAGCGCAAATGGGTGCGGGAGCAGATTTTCACGTGGCGACTCGAATGCATCAGGAATGGATGGACTTGTCAGATACCACGATGCCGTCGGCATCCGCGTAGAGCCACGCACCCGGCTTGAAGGTGACGCCGGCGAAGTTGAGCACCTTGTCGGCCGCCGCCGAGTGCAGCCCCTTCTCGGACTTGCGCGGATGCACGCCCAGCGCCTTGATGCCAACGGCATGGCCCGCCAGCTCCTCGCTGTCGCGCACGTAGCCGTAGACAACAATTCCAGCCCAGTCGTTTTTCACCGCCAGTTCACCCAGCATGCCGCCCACCAGCGCACAGCGGGTGGAGCCACCACCATCGACCACCAGCACGCGCCCCTGCCCCGGCGTTTCGAGCGTGGCGCGCACCTGCGCGTTGTCCTCGAACACCTTGAGGGTTTTCATCTGGCCGAAAAACGCCAGCTCGCCGCCGAAGTCGTTGAAGATCGGCTCGACAACCTGCACTTCGGGGTAGGCATCGCAGAGGTCGGTAGTACTCATGATTTATCTCTAGGGCTAGCGGAAGGAAGAAGTTCTGCGGCTGACCACCGGCAGGATGATGGCCCACAGAATCAGAGCGATGAACACCAGGAAAGTCCAGGCCGGGATGCTGTAGCCGAACAGTGTCCAGTCGATCTTGGCGCAGTTGCCATCGCCGCGCAGCACGGTTTCAACCACCTCGCGCAGCGGCAGCATGTCCATCAGATAGTTGAGCGTCGGGCCGCAGGCGGGGCGTTGGTCTTCGGGCAGGCCCTGCAGCCAGGTGTGGCGGCCGGCGATGAACGCGCCGATGCCGCTCGCCAGCACCACCAGCGCGGTATAGACCCAGCGTCCGCCGCGCTTGGGGCCGTGAATTGCGGCGATCAGAAAGATGATGCCCGTGCTCAGCATGGCCACGCGCTGGAAGATGCACATCGGGCAAGGTTCGAGGCCCAGGTGCTTCTGGAAGTAGAAGATGGCCATCAACAAGCCAGCGGCGCAGCCCGCCGCGCCCAGCAGTGACAGCGCGCGGTAATTCGACAAGGTCTTCATGACGGCGCTCAGGCGGTGACGACAGGGATGCTGGCGATCTTGCTCTTCCATTGCTTCGGCCCGGTTTCATGCACCGAGGTGCCGAGCGAATCCACGGCGACGGTGACCGGCATATCCACCACATCGAACTCATAGATGGCCTCCATACCCATGTCGTCGAACGCCAGCACCTTGGCGTGCTTGATCGCCTTACTGACGAGATAGGCGGCGCCGCCCACGGCCATCAGATAGGCCGCCTTGTGCTTCTTGATCGCCTCGATGCCCGTCGGACCGCGCTCGGCCTTGCCGATCATGGCGATCAGACCGGTTTGCGCCAGCATCATTTCGGTGAAGCCGTCCATGCGGGTGGCGGTGGT
>JAUSQI010000155.1 GCA_030652575.1 Stagnimonas sp.
GGCGGCCAGCGCCAGCGCGTGATGATCGCGATGATGCTGCTGGCAAAGCCGGTGCTGCTGATTGCCGATGAGCCCACCACCGCGCTCGACGTGACCGTGCAGGCCGAGATACTCCAGCTGCTCGCCACGCTCAAGCGCGATCTGGACTTGAGCCTGTTGATGATCTCGCACGACCTCGGCGTGATGGCCGATATCGCCGACACCCTGCTGGTGCTCTATACCGGACGGGTGCTGGAGCAGGGCAGGGCGGCACAGGTGCTGTCGGCCCCCAGCCACCCGTACACGCAGGCTTTGCTGGCTTGCAGGCCGCGCTTGGATACACCCTGGGACGTGCCGCTGCCCAGCATTTCAGGCACGCCGGCGCGGGCGTCGGTCACGACCGACGGCTGTGTGTTCGCCCCGCGTTGCGGCCGCGTGCAGGCGCTCTGCCGCACTGCGCCGCCGCCGCTGCGCGACTTCGGCGACGGCGGCGCCAGCGCCTGCCATTTTTCTTGACTGACCATCGCGCCGGTAAGATGCAGATGGCTGTAGACCTGCGCAGTGTCGTCAAGCGTGCAGGTGCGGTTGAGGAAGCAAAGCGTGTTGCCGGGCATCTCACTGCAGCCGCAGCTGATCTTCGCGCACGACGTCAACGGCATTTCGCCGGGGCCGGGCGAGAACTTCCGCCGTGGCCGCAAGACCATCGGCACGATTCTGGAGACGCGCTACAAGTCGAGCTTTTCGTTCAACCTCGGCTATACCTGGTTCACTGGTGGCGGCAGCGGTAATTTGCTGCGCGACTGCGACTTTGCACAGGCGTTTGCGCGCTATCTTTTCTAGGCGATTGCGAGAGTTATCAGGCTTACCCACAAAGCGCGCTGCGGCGCGTTTTTTTGTTGCGCTGCGTGATTGCTGTGCGCCGGGTGCACTGCTACTTTCGGCACCAGTTGCGCGGAATCTTCCGCACGACAACACATAGTGCGATTGCCATGACGGTCGCCTTCGAGAGGAGATTTCGATGCGTGTTGCGTACCGCCCGTGGTGGCACCTGGTGCCTGTGGCCGTCGTTTTCATCGCCGGTTTTTCGACATCGGCGCAGGCCATCGACTTCAAGCTGCCATTTGGTGAGGAAGGCATCGAGGGTGTGCTCAACACGGCCACCTCGTTCGGCGTGCAGATGCGCATGCAGCAGCCCAGCGCCGATCTGGTGGGCAAGGCCAATCTCGATCCGTCGGTATGCGGGCGACTGCCCGGCCTCGACGGCACGCCGGGCTCGGGGCGGCCGCTATATCAGTCTTGCCAGGGCTTGTTCCGTACCCAGACCTATCCCGCAGCGCGGCTCTCGCAGGTGCCGGGTCAGTTCTCCGGCAACTTCGACGACGGCAATCTCAACTACAACAAGCACGACATCACCCAGGCGCCTTTGAAGATCACGCAAGATCTCACGCTGACGAAGGGCGACTTCGGATTCTTTGCCCGCGCCTTGGGTTTTTATGACGTCGTCAACGCCGATTTTTCGGAATACCACCCCAACCGCATCACCAATGAAAACGCCTCGCGGGTGGGCATTCCGGTCACACCGCTGAACAACAACGGCCTGCCCCGCAACGACTCCAAGCCCTGCGGTGATCGCGCGCCCGTGGTCGGCGTGCCCTGCGGTTTGCTGTACGGCCCCGGTGAGGTGGTGCGCAATGGCCGCGACAGCGAAACCCAGCGGCAGATCGGCTACAACGTGCAGCTGCTCGATGCGGTGGTCTACGGCAAGGTGCCTTTTCTGGGGCAGGAGCTGACGGTGAAGTTCGGCCGCCAGACCATCAACTGGGGCGAGTCCACGTTGTTGGTCATCAACTCCCTCAACCAGGCGCAGCCGGTCAACGCCAACAATTTCCTGCGTACCGGTTTCCAGGTGGAGGAAGTCTTCACGCCGCAAACCTCGCTCTACCTCAGCGGCCAGCCGGTGGATGGCGTGACCTTCGAGACCTTCTACGACTTTGAATGGTCGCCGGTGGAGATCCCCGCCAAGGGTTCGTATTTCTCCTTTGCCGATTTCGGCACCGACAACGCCGGTGACTTCGCCACCGCCAGTTTCGGCGGCGCGGCCGAAGACCCGGATGGCGCGGGCTTCCTCATCGACAACGCGCTTTCGGGCCTCACCAACACCAGCCTGCGGGTGCAGCGCCTACAAGACAACACCCCGAAGAAGTTCGGCCTCACGAATCAGTTCGGAGCGTCGCTCAAGTATTACGCCGAGTGGTTGAACAACGGCACCGAGCTGGGGCTGTACTTCATGAACTACCACTCGAAGCTGCCCTACATCAGCACCTATGCCTCGCTGGATTCCTGTGCGCGCAACTCGCGCACCACGGTGCAGTTTCTGGCGGACTGCCCCGACATCCCCCTGCTGCATGGACTCACCGATCCCAACAACCCGGCGGCGGCAACCAGCGACCCGATTTTGTTCGATACCGCCAAGCTCCAGTTCGAGTATCCAGAGAACATCAAGATGCTCGGCGTTTCGTTCAACACCACGCTGGGCGAGTTCTCGATTCAGGGCGAAGTGGCCTACCGGCCTGATCTGCCCTTGCAGGTGGATGTCGAAGACCTGCTGTTTGCCGCCTATGGGCCAACGCTGACGCGTTGCCACAATCCGGATATCAGCACCAGCGGCGGGCCCGCCGGCACTTGCCAAGGCACCGGCACACTCACCGGCACGCTGACACAGCCCGTGCTGGCGCTACTGCCGCCGGAGCTGGCCAGCCTCATCACCGGCATCGCAGGTGCGGGGCCGGTGGGGGGCATCGGCACCGATGCAAGCGGCAATGTGATCGTCTATCCCGGCAGCGATTACGTGGTGGATGGCGCCGGCAGCCTGGGTCGCTACGCCGACACCTTCGACCTGGCGGTCGGCCACGCCGTGGGTTCCGCCCGTGCATTCCCCAGCTTTGTGACGGCCTACCGCGGCGGAGCCGTGGGTGAAAACCCCGGCAGCAATCCCAACCTGCCCTACGACCGCAACAACCCCGGCTACATCCGCGGCTACGAGCGCATGCAGGTGTACCAGTTCAATCTGGGTGCGACCCAGGTGCTGGGTGCTACCGACAACTTCATCGGTGCCGACCAGATCATCAACCTGTTCGAGGTCGGTGCCACCTGGGTGCCCGGCTTGCCGCCGCTGGACGAGTTGCAGTTTGACGCGCCGGGCACGCTCACACACGCCAGCGCCGGTGCCGACGGCACGGGTGCTGATCGCTCTCGTCAGGCGTGCTCCACCAATCCAACCTGCTCGTTCGGCGGCGACGGACTGCGCTTCAACCCGGCCCAGGCGAATCTGGATCTGTTCCCGGACAAGTTCAGCTGGGGCTATCGCATCATCAGCCTCATCCGCTACGAGAGCGTGTTGCCGGGCATCAGCTTCCAGCCGATGATCATCTGGCAGCACGATGTCGACGGCACCGCGCCGCAGCCGCTCGACACCAACTTCGTCCAGGGCCGCAAGACCGCCACCATCAACATCGAGGCGCGCTACAAGTCGGCCTTGTCCATCGTGCCGGGCTACACCTGGTTCACCGGCGGGGCCGACGGCGCGAATGTCTACAAGGATCGCGACTTCGCGCAGGTGTATGTGAAGTACCAGTTCTGAGGTGCTGACCCCGTGCCGAGAGAATGCGTGACCAACCCGTGACGACAGCCGCCCCCCGCCGCTATACTCGCGCCGATCATTTCATTGGTCGGCACTGGCTCTGAAAAGACCGTTGCCCACAGCCCAGCTTTTCAGATTCCAGCAAGGACTTTTCCAACATGAGCACTGAAAGTGCCATCCACGGTAATCCCAACGTGGATACCAGTCGTCGCCGTTTTTTGACGCTTGCCGCCTCTGGCATGGGTGTGGTGGGTGGTGCGGCCGTGGTCTGGCCGCTTTTGGCCTCGCTGCGGCCCAGCGCCAAGGCCCAGGCCGCCGGTGCGCCGATCACCATCGACCTGGCACCGATCGAGCCGGGCCAGAAGCTCACTGCCAGCTGGCGCGGCAAGGCGATCTGGGTCGTGAAGCGCACGCCCGAGATGGTGGCGAGCCTGACCAAGGTGACGGGCGATCTGATCGACCCGGACTCCAATTCATCCAAGCAGCCGGAATACACCAAGAATGCCGACCGCGCGATCAAGCCCGAAGTCTCGGTGCTGATCGCCAACTGCACGCACCTGGGCTGCATCCCGACCTTCCGTCCCGACCACCCGGCGCCGGATGTCCATGCCAATTGGGAAGGCGGCTTCTACTGCCCCTGCCACGGCTCCAAGTTCGATCTTGCAGGCCGCGTCTACAAAGGCTCGCCGGCTCCCGTCAACCTTGCCATCCCGCCCCACCGTTTCGTCACCGACGCGCAGATCGTGATCGGCGAAGACCAAGCGGCCGCGTAAAGCGCGCGACACCGGATTCTCTCTAGGAACTGCACATGGGCATCGTCGCCAATCCTTACAAAACCACCGGCCTGCTGGGCTGGGTGGATGACCGCTTTCCGCTGACCAAGCTGTGGAAGGATCATCTGGCCGAGTACTACGCGCCGAAGAACTTCAACTTCTGGT
>JAUSQI010000143.1 GCA_030652575.1 Stagnimonas sp.
GCGCAAGACGTATGGCAAACGCACCGTGGTGCACGACGTCTCATTCGAGGTCAACAGCGGCGAGGTAGTCGGCCTGCTGGGACCAAACGGCGCCGGCAAGACCACCTGCTTCTACATGGTGGTGGGGCTGGTCGCAGCGGACGGCGGCAGCGTGCGGCTGGACACGCATGACCTCACCCATATGGCGATCCACCAGCGCGCGCGGCTGGGGCTGTCCTACCTGCCGCAGGAGCCGTCCATCTTCCGCAAGATGACGGTGGAGGAAAACATCCGCGCCATTCTGGAACTCAAACCCTACACCCCGGACGAACGCGAGGAACACCTCAACAACCTGCTCAATGATCTGCACATCGAGCATCTGCGCGATGCGGCCGCCATCAGCCTGTCCGGCGGCGAGCGCCGCCGCGTGGAAATCGCGCGCGCGCTGGCCATCAATCCGCGCTTCATCCTGCTCGACGAACCCTTCGCGGGCGTCGACCCGATAGCCGTGCAGGACATCCAGAGCATCGTCCACCACCTGAAGGCGCGCGGCATCGGCGTGCTCATCACCGACCACAACGTGCGCGAGACGCTCTCGCTGTGCGAACGCGCCTACATCCTGGCCGAAGGCACGGTAATCGCGGCCGGCACACCCACCGAGCTGCTGGCCAACGAGACCGTGCGCAAGGTTTATCTGGGCGCTGATTTCAAGCTCTGAAGGACCGAACCATCAGAACGGCGGAGCGCATAAGCAAAAGTCATACCGCTACAATGCGCCCATGATTGCGAGCACCGACAGAACATGAAGCAAGCGCTAGGAATGCGCACCGGGCAGGCGCTCACCATGACGCCGGCCTTGCAGCAGGCGATCCGCTTGTTGCAGCTCTCGACGCTCGATCTCAAGCAGGAAATCCAGCAGGCGATCGAATCGAACCTGATGCTGGAATTGAGCGACGACGACAGCCCCGAGCCGGACGTCGGCGCCGAAATGGCCGAAGAGGCAGAGGCCTTCAGCGAGCGCAGCAGCGCAACGGACACCGGCGATGGTCTGGCCGCCGAGGTCGCCGCCACCGAAGTGCGCGGCGACGAGCCGATGAGCGACGAGATGCCGATGGACGCCGACTGGGGCGACATCTACGACACGCCGACCAAGTCCGATAACAACAGCGACGACGACGATCTGGCCGAATACCGTCGCGCCAACCAGCACAGCGGCGAAACGCTGCTGGAGCACCTGCGCTGGCAGGCCGGCCTGCTGCCGCTGAAAGAGTGGGAGGCCGAAGTGGCCGACTATCTCATCGACGCCGTCAACGACGACGGCTATCTCGAAGGCTGGGACGAAGCCTGCACGCATTTCCGCGAGGCCTTCGGGCTGACGCCAGCGCATCTGGAAACCGTGCTGCGAAAAGTGCAGGACTTCGACCCGCCGGGCGTTGCCGCCCGTGATCTGGGCGAATGCCTGCGCCTGCAGTTGCAGCAGCTCGATGCCAAGCAGGCCGGCCATGCGCTGGCGCTGACGCTGGTCGACAAACACCTGCCCTTGCTGGCGCGCCGCGACTACGCCGCCCTCAAGCGCGCCACCGGCCATGATGAGGCGAGCCTGCGCGTGGCGCTCGCGCTGATCCAGCGCCTGCAACCGCACCCGGGCCGCCCGTACGCCGCGCACGAGAGCGATTACATCGAGCCGGATGTGTTCGTCACCAAGCATCAAGGCAAATGGCGCGTGGGTTTGAACCGCGAGTCCACACCGATAGTGCGCATCAACCCGCATTACCTGTCGATGGTGAAGCGTGCCGACAGCAGCAAGGATCAGTTGACGATGAAGACGCACTTGCAGGAGGCGCGCTACTTTTTGCACAGCCTGCAATCACGCAATGACACTTTATTGCGCGTCGCACAGTGCATCGTCGAGGAGCAGCGCGCGTTTCTGGACTACGGTCCCGAGGCCATGCGACCACTGGTGCTGCGCGATGTCGCCGGTCAGCTGGGCATCCATGAATCCACCGTGTCGCGCGCCACGGCCAACAAATATCTGCTGACACCGCGCGGACTCTTTGAACTCAAACACTTTTTCAGCAGCCACGTGCAGACCAGCGATGGCGGCGTTGCATCGGCCACGGCCATCCAGGCCATGCTCAAGCGCTTGATTGCAGCCGAGAATCCCGCACAACCGCTGTCCGATGCCACCTTGGCAGACCTCTTGCAGAAGGAAGGTATTCAGGTTGCAAGGCGCACCGTAGCCAAATATCGTGAAGCCATGAACCTGCCGCCTTCACACGAACGGAGACCGCTTTAAGTTAAATCTCACCTCTTGCAAGCGATCCGTGAACCGCCCGTCCCGAATGAGTGTCACAAGACGGCTGACGAATCGCTTCAGCAGCGATACCGACTGGCGCCCCGGTCAATAGGGCAGCCTTATTGCAAGGAGTACTCGATGAACCTGACCATCTCCGGCCACCATCTCGAACTGACACCGCCGATCAAGGCCTACGTCAAGGAAAAGATGAAACGACTCGAACGCCACTGTGACCACCTGCTCAACGGGCAAGTCATTCTCACGGTGGAAAAAGATCGACAGAAGGCGGAGGCGACGGTTCATTGCTCGGGTGCCAATCTGCACGCGGAATGCATCCACACCGACCTGTATGCGGCGATCGATCTGCTCGTCGACAAGCTCGACCAGCAGGCGCGCAAGCACAAGGACAAACGCCGTGACCACCACGCTTCGGAAGTGGTGCACCACCAGACCTCACAACAAGCCGCGATGTAAGACCATTGCGCGATAACAGACGGGACGCCTCGGCGTCCCGTTTTTGTTGGGCGGCCAAGAGCTCTGCCGCTATCATGCGCAGGTTATCCATAACAAAACCGATCTGGACGAGCCCAATGAAACTCACCGAAATCCTCAGCGCCAACCGTGTCGTTGCCGGCACCACCGTCACCAGCAAGAAGCGCGCGCTGGAAGAAATGAGCAAGCTGCTCGCCAAAGGCAGTGGCACTGTCACCGAAGGCGAGATCTTCACCTCGCTCACCGCCCGCGAAAAACTGGGCTCCACCGGCCTGGGTCATGGCGTCGCCATCCCGCACGGCCGCATGTCGGGTATCGAAGGTTCGATTGGCGCGCTCATCCGCCTCAAGCACCCGGTCGATTACGACGCGCATGACGGCAACACCGTTGACCTCATGTTCGGTCTGGTCGTGCCGCAGCAGGCGACCGAAACCCACTTGAAGCATCTGGCCGCGATTGCCGAACTGTTCTCGGACGAAGCCTTCTGCAAACAGGCCCGCGCCGCCGCCGACGATGCGGCGCTGTTCGCGCTCATCACCAGCCGAACGTAGTACTCAGCGCGCATCCCGGACATGAAACTCGTCGTCGTCAGCGGCTTGTCCGGGGCCGGCAAAACCGTCGCGCTTCGGCAGTACGAAGACCTCGGCTGGTACTGCATCGACAACATTCCGCTCGACTTTGTCGAGCCGCTGGTCGCGCATGCGCTCATCAACGACGAGCCGCGTTACGCACGCATGGCGATTGGCGTGGATGCGCGCGAGTCGCCGACGCAGATCGCGTACTTTCCCGACCATCTCGAATCGCTGCGCACGCGTGGCGTGGATGTGGATGTGCTGTTTCTCACCGCGAGCGAGGAGATCATCCTCAAGCGCTACAGCGAAACACGCCGCAAGCATCCGCTCTCGGACGAACAGACCTCGCTGGTCGAGGCGATCAACATTGAGCGCGCCCTGCTGGCGCCGATCGCCAACGCGGCGGACGTGACGCTCGACACCACCCGCCTCAACCTGCACGAGCTGCGCAGCGCCATCGACAGCCGCATGCCCGGCAGCACGCGCAAGCTCTCGGTGCTGTTTCTGTCGTTCGGCTTCAAGAACGGCATGCCGGATGGCGCGGACTATGTCTTCGACGTGCGCTGCCTGCCCAACCCGCACTGGGTGCCGGAGCTGCGCCCGCTCAACGGCCGCGATGCCGCCATCGCCGAGTATCTGTCGACACAGCCCGAAGTGACGGCGATGCAGGACGACATCACCCGCTTCCTCGACCGCTGGCTGCCTACCTACGAGGCGCAGGATCGCGCCTACGTCACCATCGCCATCGGCTGCACCGGCGGCCAGCACCGCAGCGTGTATCTGGTCGAGCAGCTGGCCCCCCATTTCAAGAAGAGGTTCGCGCAAGTGGTCATCAAACACAGAGAGCTGACATGAGTTGCGGTCTCTTGCTGGTCACCCACGGCAAGCTCGGGCACTTCCTGCTCGACACCCTGCGCGACATGCTCGGCGAGCTGTCGTTGAAAGCCGACGTGCTGGAAGTGCGGCTGGTGCAATCGCACGAAGGCCCGATGCTGCAGGGCACGCGCATGCTGGAAAACCTCGACAGCGGCGACGGCGTGCTGCTGCTCACCGATGCCTACGGCTCCACGCCCAGCAATGTCGCGCACAAGCTCATCATGGCACGCGCCAAGACCGCCGCCGTCGCCGGCCTCAACCTGCCGATGCTGATGCGCGTGTTCAACAGCGCCACACTTTCACTCGACGCGCTCGCGCAGGCGGCGGTCGAGGGCGGTCAGCAGGGCGTCGTCCGCTGCCCGCAGCAGGGCAGCACCAATCTCACTCCCACAATCGCCACGACCATGAGTGCTGCTGCCGGCAAAACGGTGGAACGCACCGTCGACATCCTCCGTGCCGAACGCACGGTAGACATCACCAACAAGCTCGGCCTGCACGCGCGCGCCTCGGCCAAGCTGGTGACGCTCGCCAACAAGTTCACCGCCGATGTGCGGCTGAAGAAGGACGACCGCGAGGTCTCGGCCAAGTCCATTCTCAACATCATCATGCTGGCCGCTGGTCTCGGCAGCGAGGTAACGCTGATCGCCGAAGGTGAAGATGCCGAGCAGGCCATCGAAGAACTGGCGGCACTGGTCGCAGACAAGTTCGGCGAAGAAGCATGAAGAAGCAACAGCGGGGTCAGGGGATGGGGAATAGGGGATGGGAAAAGCCGCACCCCGTACCCCATCCCCCATCCCCCATCCCCCGCGAGCGGAGCGCGCGATGAGCCTGTGGCTCAACGGCATCGGCGTCTCGCGCGGCGTGGCCATCGGCCGCGCGCAGCGGCTGCATGGCACCGATCTCGAAATCCCCGAGCGCACGCTGCAAGTCGGCGATATCGAACACGAGATCACCCGCTTCTACGGCGCACAGCGGCGTGCGCGCGATGAACTGCGCGCGGTGCGCGAGCAGATTCCGCCCGGCACACCGGGCGACATCGCCGCCTTCATCGACACGCATCTGCTGATGATGGACGACCGCTCCATCGTCGATACCACCATCGGCTACATCCGCAGCGCGCAGCTCAACGCCGAAGCCGCACTGAAGAAAACCCGCGACGCGATGGTCGCGATCTTTGACCAGATGGACGACCCTTACCTGCGCACGCGCAAGGACGACGTCGGCCATGTGGTCGATCGCATCCAGCGCGTGCTCATGAAGCAGGCGCAACCGACCGCGGCACTCGAAGGCGCGCCGAAGTTCGATATTGCCGAACCGACGGTGATCGTCAGCGATGACATCACGCCCGCCGACATCATCCTGCTCAGCCAGCAGAAGGTCGTCGCCTTCATCACCGAGTTCGGCGGCCCGCTGAGCCACACGGCGATTCTGGCGCGCAGCTTGGGCATCCCCGCCATCGTCGGCCTGCGCGATGCGCGCAAGTGGCTGCGCGATGGCGAGACGGTGATCGTCGATGGCGAGCAGGGCCATGCGCTGGCGGCCCCCGATGCCGAGGCCCTGACCTTCTTCAAAACCAAGCAGGCCAAGCTCGCGCAGGACCGCGCAACACTGCAACTGCTGCGCGACAAGCCGGCGATCTCGAAAGACGGCGTCAAGATCCGCCTGCTCGCCAACATCGAATCTCCCGACGATGCGATCCATGCCGCCGAATTGGGTGCCGAGGGCGTGGGCCTGTACCGCACCGAGTTCCTCTACATGAACCGCAAGGACCTGCCGAGTGAGGAGGAGCAGTTCGAGGCCTACGCGAAGGTGGTCAGCGCCGTGAAGGGCCCGCTCACCATCCGCACGCTGGACCTGGGCGCAGACAAGCAGGTCGATAGCGGCGCGCGCCTGGGGCCGACACCGAACAATCCGGCACTGGGCTTGCGCGCGATTCGCCTCTGTTTGAAAGAGCCGGAGCTGTTCCGCACGCAGGTGCGCGCCTTGCTGCGCGCCAGCCGCTTCGGCGAGATGAAGATCATGCTGCCGATGATCTCCAGCGTCGCCGAATACCGGCAGGCGCACGCCTTCATGGCCGCGACACGCATCGAGCTGGAGCGCGAGGGCTACAAGCTGGCGCCGGACGTACCGGTCGGCGCGATGATCGAGGTTCCCGCCGCCGCACTTGCCTCGCCGATGCTGGCGCGCGAGTGCCAGTTCTTCTCCATCGGCACCAACGATCTCATCCAGTACACGCTCGCCATCGACCGCGTCGACGACGAGGTGAACTACCTCTACGACCCGCTGCACCCGGCGGTGCTGCAACTGATCCAGCGCACCATCGAGAGCGGCGTGCGCGCCGGCATCGCGGTGACGATGTGCGGTGAAATGGCCGGTGATGTGCGCTACACGCGCCTGCTGCTGGGCCTGGGACTCACCGAGTTTTCGATGCACCCCGCCAACGTGCTGGAGATCAAGCGCGCCGTGCTGGATGCCGATGTGAAGAGCCTGCAAGCGCAAGTGCTGCGCCTGCTGGCATCTGCCGACATCGAAGAGCAGCAGGCGCTGATCGCAGCGCTCTGAGGTTTAGCTACCGGCCACCGTCATCGGGGCCAGCAGCAGGCTGCCGCAACGCACCATGCCGCGGGTATCGACATCGTTGCCCACCGCCACCAGCGAACGGAACATCTGCGCCAGATTGCCGGCGATGGTGACTTCTTCCACCGGGTGCACGATTTCGCCGTTCTCGATCCAGAAACCTTCCGCACCGCGCGAGTAATCGCCGGTCACCATATTCACGCCCTGCCCCATGAGGCTGGTGACCAAGAGGCCCGTGCCCATCTGTTGACGCAGGGCGGCGTGATCGTGCGCGCCGGGCTCGACCACGATGTTGAACGCGCCACCGGCATTGCCGGTGCTCTCCAAGCCCAAGCGCCGCGCCGCATAACTACCGAGCAGATAACCCGTGAGCATGCCGCCGTCGATCAGCGTGCGGTCCTGCACGGCCACGCCTTCGCCATCGAACCAGGCCGATGCCGCTGCGCCCTTGAGATGCGGGCGCTGGTGGATGTTGAGATGCGATGCGAACACCGGCGTGCCGACCTTGTCGAGCAGAAAGCTGGCCTTGCGATACAGCGCGCCGCCGCTGATGCCAGAGAGAAAATGGCTGATCAGCCCGCGCGCCACTTCAGGCGTGAACAGCACCGGCGCGGTGCGCGTGGTGAGCGAGCGAGCGCCCAATCTTGCCGCCGCGCGCAGGCCCGCTTCGCGGCCGATGAAGGCCGGCGTGAGCAAGGCCGTGTGATCGCGCGAGCTGGTGTAGTAGTGGCCGTTCTGCATCTTGTCGCCGGCCTTGGCGATGACCGCGCAGCTCAGCGAATGATCGGTGCTGCGGCGATGGCCGACGAAGCCGTGCGTGTTGGCGTACACGCTCAGGCCCTCGCGGGTATCGGCCCCGGCCCCTTCGCTCTGCGTCACGCGCGGGTCGGCGGCGAAGGCGGCGGCTTCGGCCGCACAGGCCAGGTCCGCCGCTGTGTCCGGCGTGAGCAGCCAGGGGTGCACCAGCGAGAGATCGGCGAATCCGCCTGCCGGTGTTTGGGTCATGCGCGAGGCATCGGCCAAGCCGAGGCAGACGTCCTCGCCTGCTGCACGCGCGATGTCGCAGGCCGCAGCCACGGTGGCCGCGATGCCGGCATCGGACAGATCCGCCGTGCTGGCGCTGCCCATGCGATGCCCAAAGTAGACCGTGATGGAGAGGTCGCGGTCTTTCTGGAACTCCACCGACTCCACCTCGCCCTTGCGCACATTCACCGTCAGCGCGCGGCTGGTGGAGACGTTCGTTTCGGCCTGCGTGGCACCGGCGCGCTGGGCGGCTTCGAGCGCACGGGCAGCGCAGGTTTCGAGCACGGCGGGGTCAGGCAGCTGGGACATGCAGGTGCATCCAGAGTGGTGAAGGCCGCGATGATGCCGGATGGCCCAAAAAAAAGCCGGGCAGATGCCCGGCCTGGTTTGCGCCAAATAAAACGCGCCCATCGTTACTTGAGTGCCAACCCGCGCAGGACTTCACCGGCGGCAAAAAGGCAAAGATGGTGTGCCGTAGGGACATGGTGAGTCGCCTGATTGAGCGAATGTGTGCACCGCAGTTTAGGCAAGCGCGACGCCAACCTTGGAACAGCAGCTGCGCGGGCTGTCGCTAAAACGCACCATTGCGCACCGCGATGACGTCAGGCTGAAAGCGCAGCCAGCAGGCGACCATGAATGCCGCCGAAGTCGCCGTTGCTCATCACCAGCACGCGGTCGCCCGGTTGCGCTTCGGCGACGAGGGCAGCGATCAGTGCATCCATCTCGGCGTGCAGTCGCAGTCGCGCGCCGACCGGGGCGAGGGCTGCGGCGGCATCCCACTTGAGGCTGGTTGGCGCGTAGACGAAGCACAGGTCCGCGCCCTCCAGCGAATGCGCCAACTCGTTCTTGTGGCTGCCGAGCCGCATGGTGTTGGAACGCGGCTCCAGCACGGCGAGGATGCGCCCCGCACCCTTCTCCCGCAGTGCCTGCACGGTCACGGCAATCGCAGTGGGGTGATGCGCGAAGTCGTCGTAGATCGCCACCTCGCGCACCGTGCCGCGCAGCTCCAGCCTACGACGGATACCGCTGAAGGAGCCGAGCGCTGCAATGGCGGTCGCCGCCGGCACGCCGATGTGATGCGCCGCCGCGATGGCCGCCAGCGCATTGCTGCGGTTGTGCGCGCCCGCCAGGCCAAGCTGTGCACGGCCCTGCGATATGCCTTGATGCAGCACCTCGAACCCACCGTTTGCATCGGGTACGCCCGCGTGCCAGCCACTGGCCTGGTCGAAGTAGTCGACGCCGCTCCAGCAGCCCATGCCCAGCACGCGCGCCAGATTGGCATCGCCGCCGTTCACCACCAGCTGGCCCTCGCCCGGCACGGTGCGGATCAGATGGTGAAACTGCCGCTCGATGGCGGCAAGGTCGGGGAAGATGTCGGCGTGGTCGTATTCCAGATTATTGAGGATCGCCGTGCGCGGCCGGTAGTGCACGAACTTGCTGCGCTTGTCGAAGAACGCCGTGTCGTATTCGTCGGCTTCGATCACGAAATACTTCGAGTCGCCGAGTCGCGCCGAGATGCCGAAGTTGCCGGCAACACCACCGATCAGGAACCCAGGCTTGAGCCCCGCTTCTTCGAGCATCCACGCCAGCAGCGAGGTGGTGGTGGTCTTGCCATGCGTGCCGGCAACCGCCAGCACATGCCGGTCGCGCAGCACGTTCTCTGCCAGCCATTGCGGGCCGCTCACATAGGGCAGGCCTTGGTTGAGCACGTACTCCATCGCCGCATTGCCGCGCGTCACCACATTGCCCACCACCACCACATCCGGTGCGGGCTGCAGGTGTTCGGGCAGATAGCCCTGCATCAGGCCGATGCCGAGCGCTTCAAGCTGGGTCGACATCGGCGGCCAGGCGTTGGCATCGCTGCCCGTCACTTTGTGGCCCTGCTCGCGGGCGATGGCGGCGATGCCGCCCATGAAAGTGCCGCAGATACCAAGAATGTGCAGATGCATGACTCAGCTCAGAAAAATGGCCGCGATCAGCTGCGCCAGCATGACGAAACCGGTCATCACCAACAGTGAAACGAAAGTCAGCAGCCAGCTGGACGGCATGGAGAGATCCGCGGCGAGACGATTGATACGCACGCTGGCGATTAGGCTCCACACGAACAGCGCATCCGACCACAGCGCCGCCCAGGTCGGCGGTTTGGTCTTGAGCGATTCGGTGATCTTCAGCGAGGTCGCCATCGGGTCGGCATCCGGCCCGGCTGCCTCGATGCTGGCGCGCATCGCTGCCATCATTTCCTGCATCGCTGGCGCCATCGCGGCAAACGCAGGCCATAGGGCGAGGGCGAACAGACTGCCCACCAGCAGCTGTGCCGAAACGGTTTGCACGTAACGGTTGTCGAGCTTCTTGCCCTTGAGCAGCTGCTTGGTGAAAAACGCCACGCCGACCGCACCGCCGACGCCCGTCGCCAAGGCCAGCGGCAAGGGCGCGATGGGCGCGAGCAGCAGCGCCGCGCTGAATACGGCCAAAGCGGCAGACGCACGCGCAAGACCCATCGAAAACGGCATGTCCTGCGGCCCGCCCTTGAATAGGGCCAGACCGACTGCAACACGCAAGGCTTGAAGAAACATGAGGTTTCAGGACGATTGAAAAGCGTGCGCGATGGTACCGTATGGCTCTTCTCACCGATTGCCGAAATGACCGCCACCCACTGGATCGACACCCCCGCCGCCCTCACCACCGCCATCGCCTGCTGGCAGGGGCGGGACTGGCTGACGGTCGACACCGAGTTTCTGCGCATCGATACCTACCGCCCCAAGCTCTGCCTGATCCAGATCGGGGACAGCGTCGACGCCTGGGTGATCGACTGCATCGCCATTGCCGACCTCGGCGCGCTGTTCGCACGGCTTAACGATCCCGGCACCGTCAAAGTGTTCCATGCCGCTTCGCAGGATCTCGAGATCTTCGCACAGCTCACGGGCGTGTGCCCCGCGCCGATCTTCGATACCCAGCTCGCGGCCGCCCTGCTCGGCAAGGGCGACCAGCTCGGCTATGCGGGGCTGATCGACAAGGAGCTGGGCATCGTCATCGACAAGAGCCTGTCCCGCACCGACTGGTCGCGCCGGCCGCTCACCGCGCCCGAGATCGCCTACGCCGCCGCCGACGTCACCCATCTCGCGACGATCTACCCCACCTTGCTCACCGCCTTGCGCGCCGCAGGCCGCGAAAGCTGGATGCGCGAGGATGCCGCCCGCGCCGAAGACCCGGCGACCTACGACACCCGCCCCGAAGATGCCTGGCAGCGCCTGAAGGGCCTGGCGCGGCTCGACGTGCCGGCCCAGCGCGCCGCCGCGCGACTGGCCGCCTGGCGCGAGACCGAGGCCATCGCCAAGAACCGCCCGCGCGGCTGGATCGTCGACGACGAGCTGGTCTATCGCCTGGCCGAGCGCCGCCCGCACAGCAAGGCACAGCTGGCCGAACTCGGCCTGCCGCCGAAAACCTATGAACGCCATCAGGATGCCCTGCTCGCCGCCATCGCCGCGAGCGCCGGCGACCCACAAATCGCCCTCGCCCGCGACGAGCGCCTGAGCCCGGCCCAGAAGGCGCAGCTCGCCAGGTTGCGCGAGGTGGTGCAGGCCACCGCCCTCGCACTCGGCGTGCCGCCCGGCCTGCTCGCGCCGCGCGCGGACCTCGACGCGCTGCTCTACGACGGCACCGCCGCCAAGGCGCGGGCGCTCACCGGCTGGCGACGCGCGGTGATCGGCGAACCGTTGCTCGCCGCCCTGAGCTGAACAGTCGAACCGGTCGTCACGCGACCAACGGGCGTTGTCCATCGGGGGCGGCAGGCGTAGAACGGAAAGGCGGCCGTTTTTCCCACTCCGTTACCGACCGCAAGGGAGTCCGTCATGGCCCAGTGGTTGCGCGAGTTTTCCATCGGTGACTGGTATGCGACCGAAAACCAGTCCTTCGAGATCGTCGGCATCGATGTGAAAGCCGAGATCGTGCTGGTGCAGTACTACGACGGCGCGCTCGACGAAATCGACTTTGACAGCTGGGGCGAACTCAATGCCCGTCCCACCGCGCCGCCGGAAAACCTTGCCGGCGCACTGGATGCCGAGAGCGAGGATTTCGGATTGATCGACGATCAATCCGGCCCGCGCGCCGACGCCGACCCGGTGCAGTGGCTTCATTCACACGGGCTGTAGCCGCCACAAAAAAGCCTGCACGCGGCAGGCTTTTTTGACGACGGGTTTAGCTTAAAGCGCAGCGACGATGCGCTGGAAGATTTCTTCGAGGCCGCCCTTGCCTTCGAGCGTCACCAGCTTGCCCTGCTTCTGGTAGTAGTCGAGCAGCGGGCTGGTGTCGGCGTTGTAGATGGCAATGCGCTTGCGGATCACTTCTTCGGTATCGTCGGCGCGGCCCTCCTTTAGCGCCCGCGAATGCAGGCGGGTGATGATTTCCTCATCCTCCACATGCAGGTGCAGCGCGGTGCTGATCGACGGCGCTTTGAGCTTGCTCAGCATGCCTTCCAGCACATCGGCCTGCGCGATGTTGCGGGGGAAGCCATCGAGGATGAAGCCCTTCTGTGCGTCCGGCTGGCTCAGGCGCTCTTCGACGATGCCGTAGACCAGTTCGTTGGCGACCAGGCCGCCGGCATCCATCGTTGCCTTGGCTTTCTTGCCCAGTTCGGTGCCGGCCGCCACGGCCGCGCGCAGGGCGTCGCCGGTGCTGAGCTTGGGGATGCCGAAGTGCGCGGCCATCTTTTCGCCTTGCGTGCCTTTGCCAGAGCCGGGCGCGCCGAGCAGTACGATTCTCATGTTTTGGGTGAGCCAGTCAGGGGTGGGCTTTTCTACCCTCAGGCCGCGGCGCACGAAGCTCGCCAATCCCAAGGACCGATAAGGTAGCCGCCGCAGGCTTATGGCGCAACGAAACGGCGCGGTGTCCTTTCGTATAATCCGCGCCCCGAACCCACCCACCAGCGAGCACCACTATGGGATTTGAAGCCCTTGGCCCCGGCGAGAAAGCGCCGAACGAGTTTTATGTCGTCATCGAAATCCCGGCTTACGGCCCGCCCGTCAAGTACGAAGTGGACAAGGAAACCGGCCTGTTGATGGTCGACCGCTTCATGAACGTGGCAATGAGCTACCCCGCAAACTACGGCTACATTCCCAAGACGCTGGCTGGCGACGGCGACCCCGTGGACGTGCTGGTGCTCACCCCGCATCCCGTCGTGGCCGGCAGCGTCATCAAGTGCCGCGCGGTCTGCGTGCTGGATACCGAAGACGAGAAGGGCACCGATGCCAAGCTGCTCGCCGTGCCGGTGGACAAGGTCAGCAACGGTGCCTATCCGCACCTGCAGGATCTGAAGGACGTGCCGGAGCGCCTGCTCAACGAGATCCACCACTTCTACAGCTCCTACAAGGCGCTGGAGAAGGGCAAGTGGGTGAAGATCACCGGCTGGCGCGATGCCGCTGCCGCGCGCGGCGAGATCGAGCAGGGCATCAAGGATTACAAAGGCTGATTCTTAAAATGTTGCTTTGCGAAAGCCCGCTCCGGCGGGCTTTTTCATGCCCGCAACTACAATAGGCGGCCTCATTCGATCATGCACTCATGAAAATCCTCGTCATTGGCTCCGGCGGCCGCGAACACGCACTGGCCTACACCCTCGCAGCTTCGCCGCAAGTGAGCGACGTGCTGGTTGCTCCCGGCAATGCCGGCACCGCCTTCGAGCGCAAATGCCGCAACGTGCCGGTGGCCGCCGACGACCTGCCCGCCCTGCTCGCCTTGGCCCAGGCAGAAGGCGTGGCGCTGACCGTGGTCGGCCCCGAGGGCCCGCTATCGCTCGGCGTGGTCGATGCCTTCACCGCCGCCGGCCTGCGCATCTTCGGCCCGACACAGGCCGCCGCCCAGCTCGAAGCCAGCAAGGCCTTCACCAAGGGCTTTCTGGAGCGCCACAACATCCCCACCGCCGGATACGCGGTGTTCACCGATGCGAAAGAGGCCTGCGATTACGTCGCCAAGCGCGGCGCACCGATTGTGGTGAAGGCCGATGGCCTCGCCGCTGGCAAGGGCGTGGTGGTGGCGATGAGCATTGCCGAGGCGCAGGCAGCGATCCGCGACATGCTCAGCGGCGCACTGCTCGGCAATGCCGGCGCGCGAGTAGTGATCGAGGATTTCCTCGAAGGCGAGGAGGCGAGCTTCATCGTCGTCGCCGGCAAGGATCAGACCTACGTGCCGATGGCCAGCGCGCAGGACCACAAGCGCGTCGGCGACGGCGACAGCGGCCCCAACACCGGCGGCATGGGCGCGTATTCGCCGGCACCGGTGGTGACGGCGGAAGTGCACGCCCGCGCCTGCCGCGAAGTGATCGAACCGACACTGGCGGGCATGGCGGCCGAGGGTCGGCCTTTCCAGGGCTTTCTGTATGCGGGTCTGATGATCGACAAGACCGGTGCGCCGTTCGTCATCGAGTTCAATGCCCGCATGGGCGACCCGGAGACGCAGCCGATCTTGATGCGGCTGGAATCCGATCTGGTGACGCTGCTCAACGCCGCCATCGACGGCACGCTCGCCGCGAATCCGCCGCAGTGGAGCGCCGACGCCACTTGCGGCGTGGTGATGGCCGCCGAGCATTACCCGGCCACGCCCGCCAAGGGCGATGTGATCGCCGGGCTGGATGCCGGCTTCGGCACCAGCGCCAAGGTCTTTCACGCAGGCACGACGCTCAAGGACGGCCATGCTGAAACCAGCGGCGGCCGCGTGCTCTGCGTCGTCGGCAAGGGCGCGGATATCCGCGCCGCACAAGCCGCCGCCTATGCGGCCGTCGACCAGATCAGCTGGCGCGGCGAGTTTCACCGCCGCGACATCGGCTGGCGCGCGATTGCACGGCTGCCATGAAACTGGCCACCTGGAACGTCAATAGCCTGAAGGTGCGGCTGCCGCATCTGCTCGGCTGGCTGCGCGATGCCGAGCCGGATGTGGTGGCTCTACAAGAGCTGAAAATGCAGGACGAGGCCTTCCCCCATGAGGCCATCGAGGCGGCGGGTTACACGGCGGTGTGCAACGGGCAGAAGACCTACAACGGCGTTGCCCTGCTGGCCAAAAAACCGCTGGTGCTGCAGGACGTGGTGCGCGACATCCCGGGCTTCGAGGATGCACAAAAGCGCGTGATCGCCGCCACGGTGGATGGCATCCGTGTGGTCAGCGTCTACGTGGTCAACGGCCAGGCGGTGGGCAGCGAGAAGTTCGATTACAAGCTGCGCTTTCTGGCGGCGCTCAACGACTATCTGCACGAAGAGCTCGCCACGCATGAGCAGCTGGCGGTGATGGGCGACTACAACGTCGCGCCCACGCCCGAGGACACCCACGACCCCTTGCAGTGGGAAGACGGCATCCTCTGCTCGCCGGCCGAGCGCGCCGCCTTGCAGGGCCTGTGCGACCTCGGCCTGACCGATGCCTACACCAAGCCCTTCCTGCCCGACGGCCGCTTTACCTGGTGGGATTACCGCATGGCCGGCTTCGCCCGCAACCTCGGGCTGCGCATCGACCACATCCTGCTGTCGGCCGCGCTGCTGGACTGGGTGCGGGAGTGGAAAGTGGACCTCAATCCGCGCCGCCTGGAGCGGCCCAGCGACCATGCGCCGGTGATCGTCACTCTGTGACACGGTTCAAATCGGCGCTGTTCAGAACCGGGGCGGCCGCTTAGGATCGCCAGTACAGCACTGACCCGGGAGACGATGGTGCGGCGACGCAACCATTACGACGTCACCAACCGGGTCGAGATCGCCCGGCCGCAAGCCGTTGGCGAAGCAGTCTGCCAGCTGCTGGCCGCCCAATATCCCGCCATCGACCTGGCCCCCGTGCAAACGGCTTTCAAAGTGTTCGCGCGCTTGTATGCCGGCACACTGCGTGGCTATCACGGCTGCGACACCTGGTATCACGACGCCCAGCATTCGCTCGATTGCGCACTGGCCTTCGCCCGGCTGCTGCAAGGGCACGAACGCACGGTGCGCGTGGATGAGCGTCTGGGTGCGCGGCGCGCAGCACTCGGCGTCATCAGCGCCTTGTTTCACGATGCCGGCTATATCCGCAAGAACACCGACACCGCCACCAATGGTGCGGAGTTCACCTTCACCCACGTGGGCCGCAGCGGCGAGTTCCTGGCCGATTTCCTGCCGATGATCGGCTTCGACCAGGAAGCCGGCATGGCGACCCAGCTGGTGCATTTCACCGGCTACGAGCTGGCACTGGATGCGATCCAGGTGCCGGATGCGAAAGACCGCCTGCTCGGCTTCATGCTCGGCAGCGCCGACGTGATGGCGCAGACCGCCGACCGCTGCTATCTCGAAAAATGCCGGGACTTTCTCTACACCGAGTTCGAGCTGTGTGGCCTGGCAGGCGCGCCGCAGGCGGGCACGAAAGCACCGCTGTATGCCTCACCCGACGAGCTGCTGCGGCTGACCCCGCAGTTCAGCGAGAAGATGCGCACCGAGCGCATGGATGGCTATTTCCAAAGTGTGCACCGCTACATGGGCGCGCACTTCACCGGCGCTGATCTCTACGCCGAAAGCATTTCGGGCCATCTCGACCGGGTGAAAAAACTCATCGCGACCGATGCACTGGACGAGCTGCGGCTCAAGCCCAAAGCGATTCGTGCCGCCGAGGTACGAGCGACAACAGTTTAGGGCGTTGCCGCCATCGCCTGCACCGGCACTTCCAGCCGCTGCGGCGACTTGCCCGGCAAGGGCAGCGGTTGCGCCTGGCGCGGCAGGTTGAGGGCCACCGCATCCAGCCCGGCATTGCCGGACTGCTTCACCAGATGCACATCGCTGACGCGACCATCCAGCTGCACCACGAACTGCACGCGCGCCTCGCCATTGGCACCGGGCGGCAGCGCGCCTGCGAAGCGGGCGAGGTGCTGGCGCACCTGGTTGGCATAGCTGCTGTTGGCGGGGATCACCGTCGCCGTCTTGCCGCCCGAGGGCGCCGCAGCGGCTTTGCCGGTGGTTTTTGGCTCGGACTTGGCAGACGGCTTGATCGCTGGTTTGGGCTCGGGCTTGGCGGGCGTCTTGACCACCGGCGGCGGCGAGGCCTTGGGGGTCGGCTCAGGCGCGGGAATCAGCAGTTTGGCTGCTGGCGCGACGGCCGCTGGCGGCTCGCTGGCGGCGATCTCGATTTTTTCCGGTAGCGGCTTGGGCGTCTCCACGGTGGCAGGCGTCAGCGGCGCTGGACTCTCTTCATTTTCGGATGGCTTGGGATCACTCACGGCCACCGTGGTTTCCACATCGGACATGCCCGCATCGGTCGTCTCACCCGTTGCCGTCAAGCCGCTGAGCCGCGGCACGGCCAGCAGCAACACACCGACGTGCAAGGCAACGGTGACACCCAGCGCCAGCGCAAACTTTTCCCTGCGTGCCATATCAGCCTCCGCCCTTGACTGTCAGCAAGCGTACGTCACGCACGCCCGCACCGCGCAGGATCGCCAGCACGCGCAGCACGCGTTCGGCGGGGATGTCGCCCGCCGCGCGCACGTCCAGCGGCGCGCCCTGCCAGCCGAGCGAGCGGCCCGGCAGCTCGGCATCGGTGAACAGCTCGCCCTGCACCATCAGCCGACCGTCGCTGCGCAGCTCCAGCACGCGCGGGGCGGCCACGCTCGCCTCGCTGCGCGTGCTCTGCGGCGTGGCGCTGACCGGCTTCGGCGCGCCGAAGTGGCCCGCCGAGAGAAAAAACACCATCAGCAGAAACACCACGTTCACCAGCGGCAGCAGCGCATCGTCAAGGCTGCGCGAGCGCGTGCGTCTGGGCCGGGCGAGCTTCACGGCGCGCCCTCGGCCAGCTGCACTTTCACGCCCGCAGCGACCAGCTGCTCCCAGCCTGCGAGCAGGGTCTGCAGGGGCACGCCGGGGGCGGGCGACAGGCGCACTTCCTTGGCGCTCTTCAGTTGTTCGATGGCGAGTGCCGGGCTCAGCAGGCTGTCGCCGATCCGCAGCTGGCCATCGGCCAGCAGCACCGCGCGCACCACGTTGGGATCATTGGCGGCGCCGCTGGCGCGGCCGCCGGGGGCGAGATCCAGCGGCGTGCGGCTGTAACCGACGTAGGTGCTGGCGAGCATGAAGAAGAACAGCAGCACCAGCATCACGTCGATGAGCGGGATCAGCGACGGCCGCGAGTGCCGCCGGGCGGGCACGGTGAGACGCACTAGGCGTCCTTTTTGCCGAACAGGGTTTCGAGCGCCGAAGGCTCGGCATTGCCCGGCAACTGCACCGGTGGCGTGAACAGGCGGGTCAAGGCGGACTCCAGCTCGGTCTGCATGCGCTCGATACGGCGCTCGAAGAAATGCAGCGCGGCGATGCAGGGGATGGCGACGACGAGGCCTGCGGCAGTGGTGAGCAGCGCCTCCCAGATACCGCCCGAGAGTGCGGCCGGCGAGACATTCTCACCCGCCGCCTGCAGCGCCTTGAAGGCCGAGATCATGCCCAGCACCGTGCCCAGCAGGCCGGTCAGCGGTGCCAACTGGCTGATGACCTCGATGGGGCGCAGCAGCGCGCGCATGTCCTCCAGCCGCTCGCTCGCATAGACGCGCGCAAACTCCACGGCCTGCTCGCGCGTCAGTGCGGAATTGGTGACCGCCGCCACCGCCGCCGACAGCGACGACGCCAGCGGGCCGCGATGCTCTTGCAGGATGGTGAGTGCATCCGCCGGCTGGCCGCGGTGATACAGCAGCAGCGCGCGGCCGATGAAGGCGCGGTCGGGCAGGCGCAGCTCCCAGAACTCCCAGCCCTTGACGATGATGAGCGTCAGCGCCATCAGCGACAGCAGCAGCAGCAGGTACGAAGCCGGCGCGCCCAGTTGCAGCAGGCTGAAGGCTTGGTCGATGGGGTCTTGGGTGGGCGTCATGAGCGGCGGATCGGGTGGCGGCTAACGCCATGATACGAGGCTTGTGCGCGGCCTTGTTTATGGCTGCTTCACGACCAGCCCGCTGGCGACCCAGCGCGGATCGGCACCGACCGTCGTGGCACCCGTTGCCGCATCGCGCACGATCACTTGCAGGTTGCCGTACGGCTCGGGTGCGGCCTTGAGCACATGGCCCTTGGCGGCGAGCGCCGTCTGCTCGGCGGCGGTGAGCGCATCGGGCTCGAAGTTGAGAACGTCCGGCAGCCATTGATGGTGGATGCGCTTGGTCGCCGCAATTTCTGGTGCGCTGGCCCCATCGACGAAACGCAGCACCGACAGCAGCACCATCGAGGGGATGCGCGAACCGCCGGGTGTGCCGGTGACCAGCACGCCGCGCGGGCCTTCCACGAAGGTGGGCGACATGCTGGACAAGGGCCGCTTGCCGGGCGCGATGGCATTGGCCTTGGAGCCGGCCAGGCCATAGGCGTTGCTGACGTCGAGCGCCACCGAAAAGTCATCCATCTCGTCGTTGAGCACGACGCCGGTGCCGGGGGCCATGAACCCCGCGCCGAAGAAAATGTTGAGCGTCTGCGTGCCGGCCACCCGGTTGCCGGCGGCATCCATCACCGAGAAGTGTGTAGTCTGGCCGCCCTCGCTGCCGGCGCTCGGCGCGGGTAAATCTTTGCTCGGTGTGGCCTTGTCGCCAATGCTCGCCGCCAGCGGCAGCAGATAGCTGCGCGACAGCAGGCGGTAGAGCGGCACCTGCACGAAATCCGGGTCGCCGAAGTAGGCGTTGCGGTCGCGGAAGGCGCGACGCAGCGACTCGATGACGAGATGCTTGCCCTCGACCGTGTCGAGCGTGGTGTAACCCTTGGCTTCAAGCAGCGTCAGGCTTTCCAGAATGGCAGCACCACCGGCCGAGGGCGGCGGTGCAGTGATGATCTTGTTGCTGCGGAAATACCCCACCAGCGGTTCGCGTTCGGTGATCTTGATGCGCAGCAGGTCTTCGGGCTTCCAGATGCCGCCACCCGCCGTCACGCCCGCCAGCATGCGCTGCGCGGTCTCGCCCTTGCGGAACTCGACCGCACCTTGGGCGGCGAGCCGCTCCAGCGTGGCGGCGAGGTCGGTCTGCTTCAGCAGCGCGCCTTTCGCCAGTGGCACGCCGCCGGGTGCGAACACCGCCAGCATGGCGGGATTCATGCGCTTGGCATGGTCGGCAATCTCGCCGGCCAGACGCCAGTCGATAACGAAGCCATCGCGCGCCGCCTTGATGGCCGGTGCCAGCAGCTGCGCAAAAGGCCGCGAGCCATAGGCCTGCGCCGTGTGTTCCAGCAACGCCGCCTGGTGCGGGATGGCCGCCGCCTTGGCGCCCGTGATCGAGGCCATCTTGTCGATCTTGCCGTCGGCGTTGCGGTAGAGGTCTGCGGTCGCCGCCAAGGGTGCTGTCTCGCGTCCATCCAGGAAGACATCCTTGCCATCGGCGGCGCGGTGCAGCAGGAAGAACGCACCACCGCCAAAGCCGGAGCCGAAAGGCTCCACCACCGCCAGCGTCGCACTCGCCGCCACGGCCGCATCAAAGGCGTTGCCGCCGCTGGCGAGAATGCCTGCACAGGCCTGCGTGGCGAGGGGATGCGCCGTGACGCAAGCGCCGTCGTGCGACGGTTTTTCCAGCGCGAAGGCGGCTGCGTTGCCGAGCAGCAGCACGCTCAGGAGAAGAACTTTTTTCATGCGCCGGCACCCGTCAACAATCGGTATTTGTCCATCAGCTGCGCCTCGGTTTCAACATGCCGGGGATCGTTTGGAATGCACTCCGGCACCGGGCAGAGCGCGCGGCACTGCGGGATGTCGAAATGCCCCACGCACTCGGTGCAGCGCGCCGGGTCAATCTCGTAGAACTCGATGCCCTGCGAGATGGCCTGGTTCGGGCAGGCCGGCTCGCAGACATCGCAGTTGATGCAGAGATCGGTAATTTTGAGTGACACGTTTTTTGCTCTATCGCCCGCGACGGCGCTTGCGCGGCCCTGCCTCTGATGTGGGGCGTCCGAAGCGTTCCAGCAAGGGGGCGATCACGGCTTCGGGCACCAGTTTTTCCACTGGCGCGCCCAAGCCCGCCAGCTCGCGCACGAGGCTCGACGAGAGATGCGCATACTGCGGCGAGGGCGTGAGCATCACGGTGTCGAGTTTTTCGTAGAGATCGCGGTTCATCACCGCCATCTGCTTCTCGTAGTCGACGTCCACACCATTGCGCACACCGCGCACCAGTACGGTGACGCCGTGCTCGCGGGCGAAATCGACGATCAGGCCACTGAAGCCGATCACCTGCACGTTCTTGAGGTCGGAGGCCACTTCGCGGATCAACTCGCAGCGCTCTTCCAGCGTGAACTTCGGGTTCTTGGCGATGTTGCTGCCGACCGCGACGATCAGCTTGGGGAACATCCGCGCCGCGCGGTGGATGATGTCGTTGTGACCCAGCGTGACCGGGTCGAAGGTGCCGCTGTAGGCCGCGATGATGGTCATGCGCTAGCGAACCCGCTGGGAAGTTGCGGGCACGCTAGCGCATGTGGGCGCGCTTGCACAATCTTTAGTGCTGCGCGCTCTCCGAGGTGCCGCGCTTGAGGTTGAGCTGCTTGTCTTCACCCATCTTGGCCTGTTTGCCCGTGATGAGAGCCTTGGCCATAGCCAGCAGCGTGGCTGGCTTGCTGTAGCTGTCCCAGAACTCGGCCTTCGACACCTCGACGCTCAGCAGCGCCAAGTTCGGATCGTCAAGACCCTGCGGGAACCAGACCTTCAGCGCCGGGTTCCAGTGCTGTTCGAGTTTTTCCTGGTCCTGGCTGATGCGCGCCACGCCGGAGAGCGAGGCGTACTTGTGGCTGCCGGGGTTGGAGTAGGCGACATTGACGTCGCTGTCGTCATCGACCTCGATGGTCTTGTGGCTGGTGATGTCGGTGAAGAAGTGAAGCGTGCCGTTGAACTCGCCCTTGGACTGCGTGCCCATCGGCCGGCTGCGAAGGCTGCCGTCGTCATCGCGCGTGGTGAGCATGGCAATGTCGATGTCGGCAATGAGATCGTTCAGGCGTGAAAGATCCTGCTCGTAGGTCTGGCGGCTTTCGCCGGAATCCTGCATGTGTTGGGTCATGGCGTTGCTCCGAATGCGGCGGATGGGGCAAACACCTTTGCCCAGCCGCCCTGAATCGGGCCTGATCCCTGCCCGCCTATGCGAGGTGCTGCACCAGCCCGTAACCCACCGCACCCGCCTGCTTCTGCTTGAGCCACTCGTAGCCGGGCGGCAGCGCCGGCGCTGCCGCCGTGCCCCATTCCAGCATCACGCGATGGGCCGGTTTCAGCAGCGGGCCGAGCAGCGGCAGGGCTTGCACCAGCAAGTTGCCCGCAGCGAAGGGCGGGTCGATGAACACCACGTCGAAGCCCTGCTTGCCGCTCGCGAGCGTGGGCGCATGCAACCAGCGCAAGGCGTCGGCCTGGATCACCGTCGCCCGATCGCCGCTCTTGAAGGTGGCGATGGCGTGGCGGATGTCCTGCACCTGCGCGCGACCGCTGTCGATGAAGGTGCAATGTTCGGCGCCGCGCGACAGCGCCTCCAGACCCATCGCGCCGCTGCCGGCGAAGAGGTCGAGGCAGAGTGCGCCGTTGATGATGGGGTGCAGCCAATCGAACACCGTCTGCCGCACGCGATCCGGCGTGGCGCGCAGGCCGGTCTGGGGGTCGGCATCAAAATTGACCAGGCGGCTGCGCCACTCGCCGCCGATGATGCGCAACTCGCCAAGGTTGCGTTTCATGGCTGGCCGCCAATGGCGCGCTTCACTGCGGCGGCTCGCTGGCGCGCGTGCGTTCGAGTTCGGCGAGGCGCAGCTTGAGTGCGGCCACGCCGGCGAAGTGGTACGCGAGGCCCGCACCTGCGGCCATGCCTGCGAGAAAAATCACGATGAAGATCATGGGTGCCTTGCGTCAGCCGGTTGTGTGGCGCTCATTGTGACGCAGGCATTCGCGGCCGTGACGGCGCGAGTCGCTTCAGCACCGCACGCGCAGCGCGCCAGAGCTTTGGCGCGAGCCAGATGGCAAGACAGATCAACACCAGCAGCAGGCCCAGAAAAATCCAGGGCTGCGTCAACGCCAGCACCAGCCCGCCCAGCACCAGACCATCCTCGCCAAACGACAGGCCCCAGTTGCTCAAGGGTTCCGGCGAGGTGTTTGCGATGGCGCGCGTGCCGGCCTTGGCGACATGACTGCCCGCCGCCAAAGTGCCGCCGACGATGGCAGCGGCCATTGCACTCGCCGCACCCGCATCGCCGAACACACCCGCCGCCAATGCAGCACCTGCCGGGATGCGGATGAAGGTGTGAACCGAATCCCAGAGGCTGTCGAACCACGGCACCTTGTCGGCCACGAACTCGACCGCAACCATCGCGCCCGAAGCGATCAACACCGTGGGATGTGCGAGCAACGCCAGGTGCGAGGGCAGCGGATACCAGCCCATGTAGCCGACCAACCCCACCACGAACAGCACGACATACAAGCGGATACCGCTCGCCCAGCCGAGTGCGGCGGCGAGCGAGATCAGTTGCAGGGTGTCAAGAGACTGCATGGGTCTCAGGGCTTGGCGAAGCCGGAGCTTTTCAGCAGCGCGCGATCATTGCTGTAGACCGGCTTTGCCCCGTTGGCCGCCGCGATCTCTGCGATGAGGTAGTCGCTGAAGCCACCAGGCTGCGCCCCAAAGCGGGCCAGTGCGGCGCGCACCACATTGACCTGATCGACCAGGAACAGTGCGTTGTCGAGCAGGCCATCGAGCAGCGCCACGCAGGCTTCACGGCCCAGTTTATGACGCGCTTGCAGCACCCAGACCAGTTCGCAGAGCACCGGCACCGCAATGAAAATGCGATGCCCGGCCTTGGCCGACTGCGCGATCAGCCGCTTCGAGGCCGCGTGCTGCAACTCGTCGTCGTTGATGAACACGCGCAGCAGCACATTGGTATCGACCGCCAGCAAGGCCACTTCACTTGCCTCGGCTGATGCGGCGGTCGTCCTCGGCCAGATGTTGGCCGATGGTGCTGCGCATGTCTTCCACCGTCATGGGCTTGTCGCCCTTCTTCACCAGATGGTTGAGGCAGCCCACCAGCTCGCGCCAGTCGCGTGATTTCTGCGCCCGCACCTTGAAGCTGCCATCGGCCTGCGACTCAAACACCACCGTGTCGCCCGCACCCACACCAAGCTGGGTGCGCACTTCCTTCGGCAGCGTGAGCTGGTTCTTGCTGGTGATGGCGGCGGTGGTCATAAGAATCTCCTTACTTCGAGTAAGGAGATGCTACAACTTGCCAAACAATACGGATAGGCATTGCGTCAATCAGCAGGATGTATTGCAGCCCCCGTTTCAGCGGGTTCCCCGATTTAAGCCTGCGTGCCACCCACGGTCATCGCGTCAATCTTCAAGGTCGGCTGGCCCACGCCCACCGGCACGCTCTGGCCTTCCTTGCCGCAGACGCCGACGCCGTTGTCGAGTGCCAGATCGTTGCCGACCATGCTGATCTTGGTGAGCGCATCCGGCCCATTGCCGATCAGCGTCGCGCCCTTCACCGGCGTGGTGATCTTGCCGTCTTCAATCAGGTAGGCCTCGGTGGCGCTGAACACGAAGTTGCCGCTGGTGATGTCCACCTGGCCGCCGCCGAAGTTCACGGCGTAGAGGCCGCGCTGAACGCTCTTGATGATGTCGGCCTTGTCGCTCTCGCCCGCGCGCATATAGGTGTTGGTCATGCGCGGCATGGGCAGATGCGCGAAGGATTCGCGACGGCCGTTGCCGGTGGGGGCCACACCGCTCAGGCGCGCGTTGAGACGGTCCTGGATGTAGCCGACCAGCTTGCCGTTTTCGATCAGCGTGGTGCAGCTGGTTGGGGTGCCTTCGTCGTCGATGGTGAGCGAGCCGCGACGGTTCGGCAGCGTGCCGTCGTCCACCACCGTCACCAGCGGCGAGACGATCATCTCGCCCATGCGGCCCGAGAACAGCGAGCTGCCCTTGCGGTTGAAGTCGCCTTCCAGCGTGTGGCCGACCGCCTCGTGCAGCAGCACGCCCGGCCAGCCATTGCCGAGCACCACGGGCAGCATGCCGGCCGGTGCCGAGATGGCATCGAGCAGCACCACGGCCTGCCGCACAGCTTCGCGCGCCATCGCTTCGGGCTTGTCGCCATCAAAGAAAGCGAGATACGCGCCGCGCCCGCCCGCGCCATTGCTGGCTTGTTCTCGCCGTCCATTCCGTTCGACGATCACACTCACGTTCATGCGCACCAGCGGCCGCACGTCGGCGCTGCGGGCGCCATCGGCGCGCTGCACGAAGATCACCTCGTACTGGCCGGCGAGCGAGACCATCACCTGCGTCACCAGCGGCGAGGCGGCTCTTGCAGCGCTGTCGGCGCGCTGCATCAATGCGAGCTTCTCGGCAGCGGGCCAGCTGCTGAGTGGATCGACCGCCGCATAGAGCGGTACCACCACGGCGGCATCGCGCATGGCAACGATGCCTTCGCCGCCACCGCGCACGATGCCGCGCGCTGCTTCGGCGGCATCGGCGAGTGCAGCCGGCGTGAGTTCGTCGGAATACGCGAAGCCGGTTTTCTCACCCGCCACCGTGCGCAGGCCAGCGCCGCGCTCGGTGTTGTGGCTGCCGCTCTTCACCACTCCGTCTTCAAGGAACCAGCTCTCGGTGACGGCATGCTGCAGGTAGATGTCGGCATCGTCCGCCCCCGTGGGCAGCAGGCGGCTCAGCAGGCGGTCGAGCACCTGCGGCGTGAGGTCGCTGGGGCCGAGCAGCAGGGCGTGGGCGGTGTCGAGAGCGGTGCGAGCGAGCATTAGCGAACAGCCTTGGGATCGAAGTGGGGATTCTGGACGAGATGCAAACTGTTGCCGAAAGGATCGCCGACGGACGCGACGAAAATGCCGCCGCCGACGTCGGTTGCGGGTTGTTTGGCGGTTGCACCTAAAGCGATCAGCCGCGCGATTTCGGCGTGGATATCCGCGACACCCCAATACGGCTGTGCACCCGCCTCGCCCGGCTGACCATCGGGGATCAAGCCCAGCTCGAAGCCGCCGATGTTGAAGCCGACATAGAACGGCTCGTCGAAATAAGGCTGCGTCTCGAACGCCTGGGCATACCAGGCTTTGGCAGCGGCGAGATCAGGCGTGGGGACGATGGCGGTGCGCAGTCCGAGAATCATGTGGGCTCCTACAGGCGACGGTGGGTCAGTGCGGGGAAGCTTTCGCGCACGGCTTGAAGATGAGTGGGGTCGATGGTGGCAATCGCAAATCCGGGTTGATCGCCCTGTACCTCGGCCAGCGTCTCGCCCCAAGGGCCGACGATGAGCGAATGGCCGTAGGTGTTGCGCTCGCCGGGATGCGTACCGCACTGGCCGGGGGCGATGACGTAGCACTGGTTTTCCACCGCGCGCGCCTTGAGCAGCGTGTGCCAGTGCGCCGCGCCGGTCTTGGCGGTGAAGGCGGCAGGCACGCTCAGCAGTGTCGCCCCGTCAGCGACCTGGGCGCGGAAAAGCTCCGGGAAACGCAGGTCGTAGCACACGCTCAAGCCCAGCCTGCCGACGGGCGTGTCGACCACCGCAGCCGAGAGCGCGCCGGGCGCGATGCTGTTGGACTCGCGGTAGCGCTCGCCGCCGCCCACATCGACGTCGAACAGGTGGATCTTGTCGTAGCGCGCCGCCCGCTCACCTGCGGCGTTGTAGAGACAGCTCGCGGCAAACACATGGGCATCATCGGCTCTGATCGGCAGCGTGCCAGCCAGCACCCAGAGCTTGAGACGCGCCGCGATGTCGGCAAAGAACTGCTGGATCGGACCACTGCCGTCGGGCTCCGCATGCGCCAGCTTGTCGCGCTCTTTGGCACCCATGAAGGCGCAGTTTTCAGGCAGCGCGGCAAGCACTGCGCCGGCGGCGGCGGCTTGCTGCAGCAAGCCG
>JAUSQI010000170.1 GCA_030652575.1 Stagnimonas sp.
AGCGCGATCACGCAGGCGCCGGTGAGGGTCGCCATGTCGACGCAGACGGCCGGGTCATAGGTGCGCTCGGTGTAGGTCAGCGCGTCGCACAGAATCAGGCGCCCTTCGGCGTCGGTGTTGAGCACCTCGATGGTGATGCCCGCCATGCTGGTGACGATGTCGCCGGGCTTCGAGGCCATGCCGTCCGGCATGTTCTCGCTGGAGGCGATCACGCCGACGACGTTGATCGGCAGCTTCAGCTCGATCAGCGCTTTGAAGGTGCCGAGTACCGAGGCGCCGCCGCACATGTCGAACTTCATCTCGTCCATCTTCGCGCCCGGCTTGATGCTGATACCGCCGCTGTCGAAGGTCAGGCCCTTGCCTACCAGCGCGACCGGCTTTTCGCCCTTCACGCCCTGCTTGTATTCGAGGCAGATGAGCTTGGCGGGCTGGCGCGAGCCGCGGCTCACGGAGAGCAGCGAGCCCATGCCGAGCTTTTCCATATCGGCTTCTTCGAGGATATTCACCTTGAGCGTGCCTGCGCTGTCAGCGGCCATCTGCAGTGCGCATTCGGCGAGGTAGGTGGGCGTGCAGATGTTGCCGGGCAGGTTGCCCAGATCCTTGGCAAGCGACACGCCATGTGCCACGGCCATCGCCTCGGCCAGCCCCTGCTCGCCTGCGGGCAGGTCGGAGCGGCGTGGTACGTCGAAGGTCAGGCGTTCGAGCTTGTAGACCGGCAAAAGCTCCTTGGTCGGTGCGCCTTTCATCGTGTGCATGCTGTAGTAGGCGTCTTCGGTCGCCATCACGGCCTGCTGCACGCTCCAGCGGAAGTCGCGCCCCTTGATCTCGACATGCGTCAGATAGCTGACGGCGTCAATCGCGCCGGTGGTATTGCGCAGCGCGCGGGCGGCAGCGGCGTTGGCCTTGCGGAAGGCGCTCTCGTCGAAATCGCGCTGCTTGCCCAGGCCCACCAGCAGCACGCGGTCGGCGAACACGCCGGGCACGCCGTGCAGCACCAGAGTTGAACCGAGCTTGCCGTCCATGTCGCCCTTGCGCAGGATGCCCGCCAGATGGCCTTCGCTGGCTTTGTCCACGACTTCGGCTGGTTCAGAAGCGGCGCGACGGTCGAAGATGCCGACGATGATGCAGGCCACGCGTTGCTTTTCAGGGTTACCGCTCTTGACGAAATATTCCATGCTCATGGGGATGCTCGGCTGAAAATGTGGATGGCTTCGGCGGACGCAGCGAGATTCAAAAAAGGCGCAAAACGCATTTTGCGCAGTGATATTTTCGATTTGTCCGAAAACGCCGCTGTTTCCTCATTTTACTGCCGATGATTGTCGTGCGGGTAGCGTTGCGTGGCTCGCGGCCCAGCAACTGTTGGGCTAAGGTTCGCGCACTTTTAAAGAGTCCCCAATGCCTCGCCTGCTCACGCTCTACATCATCCGTCATGTGCTCGGCATCACTGCCGTGGTCGCACTGGCGATGCTGGCGATCCAGAGTTTCATCACTTTGGTAACCGACGCCGATGAAACTGGCAAAAACGGCTTTGGCGTACTGCAGCTCATGCAGACCACCTTGCTGCAAATGCCCTCGGGCCTCGCCCTGTTGATGCCCATTGTTTCGATGATCGGCGCGCTGATGGGGCTGGGCATGCTGGCAGGCCAGAGCGAGCTGACTGCGATGCGTGCCGCGGGTCTGTCCAACCGCAAAATTGCGGTTGCGACCCTGCTGGCAGGGGCGCTGCTCGGAGCCATCGGCTGGCTGGTCGGCGACGTGATTGCGCCGCAGGGCGACCGCCTTGCCGCCGCGATCAAATCCGGCAGCAATGAAGGGGCCGCGATGGTGTGGCTGCGCGATGGCGATGAGGTGCTGCGCATCCGTCACCTGGTGGCCGAAGACCGCGCGGAGGCGGTGGAGATCTACAGTCTGGATTCAAGTCTGAAGTTGCAGAAAGTGCTGGCTGCCGACAGTGCGCATTATGTGGACGGCGGTTGGCAGCTTGAGGGCGTGCGCGAAACGCACTTCACCGCTGAGGGCCGCGCAGAAAGCAGTGTGATGCCGACCGCGCGCTGGAGCGGAACAGTCACCCCTAACGTGCTGCGGCTCTATTTGCTCGAAGCCGATGCCATTTCGGTTGCTGGCCTGCGGCGGCTGATCGACTACCTCGATGCCAACCAGCTCGATGCGGGCAAGTATCGCTTGCAGTTTTGGCACAAGCTCATCGAGCCGCTGACGATCATGGCGATGGCCGTGTTTGCAGTGCCCTTCGCCTTTGGTTCGCTGCGCGACAGCGGCGCGGGACAGCGCCTGTTGCTGGGCATCCTGCTGGGCGTCGGTTTCTATGTGATCAACCGCGTCAGCCTGAGTCTGGGGCAGATTTATGGCTGGAACGCCCTGCTTGCGGCGGGCATGCCCACTGTGGCGTGGGCCGCCATCGCGGCATTCAGGATTCGACGGGCGAACTGATTTTTTCAGGGCGCGGCAGCGTCACCACCTCGGTGCCTGCCACCAGATCAGAGAGCGATCGCCCGCGTGAGGAAATCAGGCACGGCACGTAATGCGCCAGAAACGCCCAAGGCAGTGTCGAGAGCGCATTCAGCACCCGCGCCTTGCCGGCCGGTAACGCTGCGCCCATCCAGTGGCCCAGCAGCAATGCCAATACCAGCAGCAGATAGCTGCACGTCAGTCGCACCAGGGCAATGGGCCAGCGCAGGCGGTTGCCATCCAGCCGCCGCACTTGCAGGCGCCAGGCGCGCATCCCCAAGGTTTGCCCACCCTTGGCCCAGGACCACGCAAAAATGACGATCGCGATGCCATAGCCATACAGCGGCAAGATCGCGAGGTTGTGCAGCGGCGTTGCAGCGCTCTTGGCAATGGCCGCTGCAATCGCGAAATTGGCCAGCACCAGTCCGGCCATCAGAGCGGCGATGTAGAGCAGCGCGTCGTAAACGAAAGCGGCGAGCCGCCGCCAGATCGCAGCGGGCAGGGTGAGGTCTTGCATGGTGTCGACGGACCGGGAAAATCGAACACCTATTGTCGGACAAACCATCTTGCGGGGGAGACGGCAGCGACAAGCGACGCTAGAATGCACGCAGGTTCCCATCGTCTAGAGGCCTAGGACATATCCCTCTCACGGATAGAACCGGGGTTCGAATCCCCGTGGGAACGCCAAAAAATGTGCGCCTTCGGTCAAGAGGGCTTAAAGCTGCAGCCAGTCTGGCTCGCGCCATTCCGCGATGGCCACTCAGCCTGACGGCCGGAATATGAAAAATTGGAAGCGTTCTGTGACGGAAGTCCCGCTCGGCACACATCGACTCAATTTGCTGAGGGCCATTGCGGGCATTACCCTGTTAGTGTTCTGCGTCGAGAATGCGAAATGGGGTGTGCAATCCGCCACGATTTCTAGCCGCTGATTCTCGAGAGGCTCAATAACGAAGGTTGTTCGACGAGGGCATGAAAGTCAGGATTGGTGCCCAAAAGTTTTTTGTCAGGCTGATTTGCTTCGGTAAAGCCTGATCGGGTTTGTCCTGAGCGCACTAGTATTTTATGGCGCTCAAAGGTTTTTTGGTGCGGAATTTGCCTTTGTAATGTTGTATGTGGTGCACATGCCGCGTTATCTTATTTTTAATTTGTAGGTTCTCAAAACTTGGGGGGTACCTTGTGAAAAAGACTTCTTATGTTCTCGCGATGTCTGCTGTAGCGGGAATTCTCACGGCATGTGGTGGTGGCAGCGGCGGTTTCGACGGACCCGTGATTACCATTCCGACCGCGCCCCCGGTCAAGCGCACCGTTCAGTTGAACTCGGGCCTTGGCGCACTCGTCAATTCGACCTGCTTGGTCTACGCCCTGCCAAAAATGGGCACCACTGCTCCTGTTGGTCGCGGGACGACTGATGCCACGAATGGATTTGTCGCGCTGGACGTTTTCGCGTCCGCCAGCAACCCTACCGTCATTGAATGCAACGGCGGTGAGTATTTCGACGAGGGCACGGGTGTATTCGCCCCCTTGGGCAGCAAGGCAATTCGGGTCACGGTTTCGCCGGAGCGCATCAGCGATCTCGCCACGACCACGCTCACCGAAATCGCTTCGGCTGTAGCAACCCGTCGTCTTGGTCTGCTGACTCCCGAAGAGCAGGCTAATGGTGCCAAGGCATTTGCCGAAATTGATGCTGCCTACAAGGATGTGGCAAATGCGTTCCTGCCTGGGTTCGACCTGCGCTCCAAGCCCGCACTCGTCAATTCCACCACGCCTGTTCTCGGCGGCGGCAACCAGGCTGTTTACGCACTTTACTTGGCTGGCCTTTCGGTGATCGCCAAGGATGCCGGCGTCACGCTGATTGACCTCATCGCGACGTTGGATGCCGATATTTCCGATGGCAATTTGGACGGCCTCTTGCCGGATGCCAGCACCGCCAAGGCAAAACAATCCTCGCTTTACGCCAGCTTTGAAGACTTGCTCAGCAAGTTGGACGCTGCTGCGAAGAAGTATGCGGAGGACACCGGTAACGCGGCGGCTCTGGATGCTCTGAATCAGTTCCTCGATGCGGTTGCTGCACTGCGTGAGGGCGTGATCTCAAACACTCCTTCTGGCGGCACGGGCACGGGCACGGGCACGGGTTCAGGCTAGTTGATTGCAAGACTTGAATAAAAAGGGGACTTTCGGGTCCCCTTTTTTTGCCAATTCACCATGAAAAACAGACTTGTTCGCGCCACGTCTTCGTCTTGGCTGCTACTTGCCATGTTTGTGTGCTCGCCTGCATCCCGAGCTGAGCAGACGCTCTACGGCTTTACGGGTCTTTTGCAGATTCCGACGGCCGAGGTGGTGCAGCACGGCTACTTGGATATTTTCCTCAACGAGGACTTGCTCAACCAGAGTCGGGATGCACCGGAGAAGCCTCCGAGCGTGGATCACGAGAATTTCAGCCTTCTGATCGGAGTCATTCCCGGCCTCGAGTTCGGTGCCAATCTGGCCGGCGGCACGGATGCCAATGGCGATCTCACCGCGGGCGACCTGTCGGGCAACATCAAATACGCCTACAAACTGAGCTCCCGCTGGGCCTTGGCGGGCGGCATCACCGATTTTTACGGCAGCAACGAAAAGCAGAAGCTGTCGCGAGCGACATATCTGGTCAGCACCTACAAGACGCCCCATGTCATCGGCTCGTTTGGCTATGCCAAAGGCCGCAATTTTCTCGATGGTCCGTTCTTGGGCGTGGAAGTGCCGCTCGGCCCTTATGTTTCCTTGCTCGCAGACTATGGCGGCCAATCCGCTCAGGCTGGTGTTCGCGCACATTTGAGCCGCGAATCGGTCGGCTCGCTGTATGGCGTGTACAAGGCCGCCGCCAGCAAGTTCAATCGCACCACGATTGGTGGTGGCGGTACGATCAATATCGAAACCAACCACTGGTTTTCGAACAAGCCATTTTTCAGCCCGTACGTCAGCGGTCTGCAAGCCACGAAAGTTTCACTGTCTGCCGACCAAACGGTCATCCAGACCGACTCGATCGGCTACCGATGGGCGGAATCTGATGCAATACCGGAAATCTGCACCCGTTATGCAGGCGGCAAATCGGCTGTCGTCCGTCGAGCCACTCGCTATGGCATTCCCGTCTACGAAGCAGATGTCGACTGCTCAACCGGCGAGCAGAGCAATCTGCGCTGGAGCGCAAGTCGCCTTTCCGATTTCAAGAACACATTCAATGGCTGGAGCAGTTCGCCGGTCTATCTGGAAGCGCGTTTCGGCCTGGAAGATCGCAGCGTCATTGGCACTGAAACCGGCAACTACGAGTATTCCGACGCGCTGTTGTCGACGCTGAGAGTACAAACCCCGATCGGCCTCGCTGCCTATGTGACCCACGAGCTACCTGTTGCAACCTCGAAGGATTTCGAGCCCGATGGCATTTTTGCGTTTCAGCGCCACGACGATGGTTTGCGCGAGACGGCCTTGCAGTTGGCTGTACATCCCTTGCCCGGACTGCTTGCCGTCGGCACGACCGGCCGCACCCGAGTCAATGCGTTCGTCTACAACTTTGACCATGTGGACGTCGCCGCGCTGTTTTGGGGCGGCAGGCTGCAGCTGAAAGGCACGTATGCCAATTATCAGGCCGTGGACCTGTTCAACATCAAATTGCCGCCGAACAAGATGCGGATCGCCAATGCCGAAGTGATGGTTCCGGAGATCAGCGCTTCTTTTGAGCTGAGCTATGGCGAGTTCTTCTATCGTGACCGTGGATTTCGCTTCACCGCCTCGCGGTATCTCGGGCCTTCCATCGTGTCGATGTTCTATCGGCATGCCGACAAAGGGCAGCCGAACCAGTTGATCGGCTTGGCGCTGGCGGTGCCGTTCTCGACCCGAAACGGCCTTCGTTTCGGTCCCGTGTCGGTGGGTGGTTCCCCTTACTTCCGCTACAACAAAGGCACTACCCTCAATACCCAGATCGAGGGCAATGTGCTCAGGCCGCTGCTGCTCGGCGAGCCGAGGCCCATTTATAATCTGGACGATGATTGGCTGGTAAATTCAAGACTTTATCCAAGCAATCAGTAGATGGCCCAGCCGCTCTAGAGCCGCTTTGAGCGAGACACTCGCTCGCCATCGTTGGTTGCGGTCGTGATCAGTCTTACTACTGAAAGCCCGCAATTGTGCGGGCTTTGTTTTATCTGGAGATCACAGCATGGATGCACCCATCACCATCATTGGCTCGGGTCACGCGGGCATTTCGCTGGCGCGCGAGCTGCGTCGGCTCTCGCCAGACTTGGCGATCCGCGTGCTGAGTCGCGATGACGGGCATTACTACTACAAGCCGGATCTCTCCAAAGCCTTTGCGTCGGGCAAGGATGCAGAGGGGCTCATCAAAAACTCCGTCGAGCAGTTGACCGAGCAACTGAAAATCGAATTGCGTCCGCGCGCCGCTGTGACCCGGATCGACACAACCGCACATCACGTCTGGATCGGTGATGAGGCACTCGAATACTCCAAGCTCATCCTGGCGACAGGTGCCACACCCATCCGCTTGCCGTTGACGGGCTCGGCCGCCAAGGAGCTGCTGACGGTGAACGACCGCGAGGATTACGCGCGCTTTCGCACCGCACTCCCTGCCAAGGCCAGCGTGCTCATCATTGGCGCGGGGTTGATCGGTTGCGAGTTTGCCAACGACCTGGCCGCACACGGCCACACCGTGCACGTTGCCGATCTGGCAAGCTGGCCGCTGCCGCGGTTGCTGCCGGAGACGCAGGCGCGCGCGCTGCAAGCTGCACTGTCTGGTCTTGGCGTGCAATGGCATTTGCAGACCAGCATCACCTCACTCGACCGCGATGGTGCGCAGATCACTGTTCGTTTTGCCGATGGCAGCACCTGGCAGGTCGATGTCGTGCTCTCGGCCGTGGGCTTGAAAGCCGAGACCCAACTCGCGGCAAATGCCGGCCTGACGACCCGCCTCGGCATCGTCGTCGATGACCATCTACAGACCTCGGCGACAGACATCTACGCCCTCGGCGACTGCGTCGAGATCAACGGCCGCCTGCTGCCGTACATCCTGCCCATCGCCAACAGCGTGCGGGCGCTGGCGGCCACACTTACCGGCACGCCGACCAAGGCCAAGTTCCCCGCCATGCCGGTCATCGTCAAGACACCGATCTGCCCGACGCTGGTCAATCCACCGCCGATGGTCGAAGGCAGCTGGGAAGTCACCGGCACCGCGCCGGACCTCGAAGCCGTGTTCAAGGACTCAAGCGGCAAGCCCGTGGGGTTCGCGCTCACCGGTGCTGCCACCGCCAAGCGTGCGCAATACGTGCCCTTGATGCCGGCCGTGTATGAGCCGGGCGCCTAGTCGACTCCGACAGGGCCTGAAAAAGTTCTCTTTTTTGGGTGTCTCTATAATCCCGCCCACATTCAAAGTAAGCACCTCTCCTTGCAAGTCCGCCGCATACCGCGCGAAGACCACCCCGTCTCGCGCAAACTCATTTCCAATGCGGCACTCAAGGTGCTCTACGGCCTGCGCGATGCCGGTTACGAGGCGCATCTGGTGGGCGGTGCCGTGCGCGACATCCTGGCGGGTATCCCGCCAAAGGATTTCGACATCGCCACCAACGCGCGGCCGGAGCAGTTGCGGCAGGTGTTCCGCACCGCACGACTGATCGGTCGGCGTTTCGTGATCGCGCATGTGCGCTTCGGCAACGAGATTATCGAGGTCACCACGTTCCGCGGGGCGATCACCGACAGTCACGAGCGCGACGAGACCGGGCGCATCCTGAGCGACAACGAATACGGCTCGATCGAGACCGATGCGATCCGCCGCGACTTCACCGTCAACGCGTTGTACTACGACATCGAAGACTATGCCGTCGTGGATTTCACCGGCGGCATCGAAGACATCAATAACCGCTTGATTCGCCTGATCGGCGACCCCGAGCTGCGCTACCGCGAAGACCCGGTGCGCATGATGCGGGCGGTGCGCATCGCCAACAAACTGCGCTTCACCATCGAGCCGGCCAGTGAAGAAGCGATCTATCGCCTTGCACCGCTGCTGCGCGAGATCCCCGCCGCACGCCTGTTCGACGAGATCATCAAGATACTGCTCACGGTCGATGCCGTTGCCAACTTCCGCGGCCTGCGCGTGCGTGGGCTGTTCGGCGAGCTGTTCCCGCATACCGAGGCGACGCTGAAGCGTCATCCCGGCTTCGAGAGCTTCATCGTCAAGGCGCTGGAAAACACCGCCAAGCGCATTGCTGAAGACCAGCCGGTCACGCCGGCATTTCTCTATGCCGCCATCCTCTGGCCCTGTGTGGCCGAGCGCTTCGTGCAGCTGATGCAGCGCGAAGGCCTGCATCCCAATCTGGCGCTCACACAAGCGGCGGACGAGGCCATCGCGCTCGCCAATGGCCGCGTCACCATCCCCAAGCGGTTTGCGATGCCGATGCAGGAAATCTGGGCCCTGCAGCCGCGTCTCGAACAGCGCAAGGGCGGCAAGCCGGCGCGCCTGCTCACACACCCGCGTTTCCGTGCGGCGTACGACTTCCTCGTATTGCGCGCCGAAGTCGGCGATGCCAGCAAAGAACTGGCGGACTGGTGGACAGCGGTGCAGTTGCAACCGGGCGCCTTGCCGCCGATCGAGGACGAAGAGGAAAGTGCAGCGCCCGGGAATGATGGCAAGCCCAAGAAGCGCCGCCGTCGCAGTGGTCGCAACCGCAACAAGCCCGCCGGCAATGCCTGAAGTGTTTGTGGGACTCGGCGCGAACCTCGGTGAGCCTGCAGCGCAGTTGAAGACAGCGCTGCTCGCCATCGGGGCGTTGCCTCAGACCACGGTAAAAAAAGTCTCCGCGTTCTATCGCTCCGCCCCCATCGGCCCGGCAGGCCAGCCCGACTATTGCAACGCGGTTGCCGAGCTGGAGACGGCGCTCGGACCCCAAGCGCTGCTTGATGCGCTGCTCGCCATCGAAGACCGCGCAGGCCGCCTGCGCGGCGAGCGCTGGGGTGCGCGCGTGCTGGATCTCGATCTGCTGCTGTATGGACAAGTGGTGTGCAGCACCGCGCGGCTGACCCTGCCGCACCCCGAACTCGCCCTGCGCGACTTCGTACTGCAACCGCTGGCGGAAATCGCCCCGGACGTAAAAGTGCCCTTGATGGGTCGAGCCCGCGATCTGCTGGCGCAGCTGCCCGCACCAACGCTTGCCGAGTGGGCATGAGCCAGCGCGGCTATGTGGTGATCGACGGCCCCATCGGCGCCGGCAAGACCACGCTTGCCCGCCGCCTCGCCGCCGACAGCGGCGCCCGCCTGCTGCTGGAGCAGCCGGAGAACAATCCCTTCCTGCCGCGCTTCTACCGCGACCCGACCACCGGTGCGTTGCCAGCCCAACTGGTGTTTCTGCTGCAACGCGCGGGGCAGTGCGAGGCCTTCGCGCAGGGCGATCTCTTCGACGAGCAATGGATCGCGGATTTCCTGTTCGACAAGGACCGCCTCTTCGCCGAACTCACGCTCTCGCAGGCCGACCTGAAGCTCTACGACACCGTGTTCGAGCGCCTCGCCTGGAGCGTGCCGGCGCCCTCGGCGGTGATCTATTTAACAGCGCCGGTCGACGTGCTGATGGAGCGCATTGCCGAGCGCGGCCGCAGTTACGAGGCGACTATCTCACGCGGCTATCTGCAGGATTTGAGCGCCGTGTATGCGCGCTACTTCGCGGGCTACAAGTCCGCGCCCGTGATCGAGATCGACGTCTCGCAAGTGGACCTCGCCGCCCAGGCCGGCACCTATGCCGAACTGCAGCAGTGGCTCACCAGGCCCACAGGCTACGCGCGGCTGCCCGAAACCCTGTTGTTATGATCCTGAAATGACCGACGCCATCAAACAGCTCAACATCGCCGACCTCGCCAAGATGCGCGCCGCAGGCGACAAGATCGTCTGCCTCACGGCCTACGACGCGAGCTTTGCGCTGATCGAAGACCGGGCTGGCGTGGACGTGATTCTCATCGGCGATTCGCTGGGCATGGTGATTCACGGTGGTAGCACCACCACGCCGGTAACGGTGAGCGACATCGTCTATCACTCGAAGTGCGTCGCGCCGCATCTTAAGCGAGCGTTTCTCATCGCCGATCTGCCGTTCCTGAGCTACGCCACGCTCGATCGCGCGCTCGACGCCAGCCAGCGCCTGATGCAGGAGGGCGGGGCCAAGATGGTCAAGCTCGAAGGCGGCCGCGAGCAGGCCAGCATCGTCGAATACCTCGCCACCCGCGGCGTGCCGGTGTGTGCGCATCTGGGCCTGCAACCGCAGTTCATCCACAAGATGGGCGCCTTCAAGGTGCAGGGTCGCGAAGATGTGGCGGCCGAGGCCATGCTGCACGATGCCAAGGTGCTGGCCGAGGCGGGTGCCGACCTGCTGCTGCTGGAGTGCATTCCGGCCGCACTGGGCGCACGCATCACGGCGGAATCGCCGGTGCCGGTGATCGGCATTGGCGCCGGTGCGCAAATGGATGGCCAGATTCTGGTGTTGCAGGACGTGCTCGGCATCTCGCCGCAGGTGACGCTCGGGCGCACGCCGCGCTTCGTCAAAAACTACCTCACCGATGCCAGAGCCAACGGCGAAAAAGCCGGCGTCATCGAGGCAGCGATTGCGGCCTATGTGCGCGAAGTGAAGTCCGGCGCGTATCCCGCGCCCGAGCACTGCTTCTAAGCGCGATGCAGACGGTTCACACCGTTGCCGAGTTACGGCAACAGCTGGCGACATGGCGCGCTGCCGGTGAGTGCATTGCCTTCGCGCCGACGATGGGCAATCTGCACGCGGGTCATATCGACCTCATCCACGCTGGCTTAACGCAGGCTTCGCGTGTGGTCGCGAGCGTGTTCGTCAATCCTCTGCAATTTGGTCCCAAGGAAGACTTCGGCCGCTATCCGCGCACGCTGCCAGACGACGCTGCCAAGCTCGAAGCTGCCGGTTGCGATCTGCTGTTTGCACCGAGTGTGGAAGCAATGTATCCGCACGCCCTGCCGCTGACGACGCAGGTGCAGGTGAGCCAGGTCAGCGAAGGGCTGGAGGGCGCGTTTCGCCCCGGACACTTCGAGGGCGTGGCGACGGTGGTGAACGTGCTGTTCAACCTGGTGCGGCCCGATGTGGCGCTGTTCGGCGAGAAGGACTGGCAGCAACTGGCCGTTATCACCCGCATGGTGCGTGACCTGCATCTGCCGATTGAAGTGGTCGGCGTGCCGACACGGCGCGAGTCGAGCGGGCTGGCCATGTCGAGCCGCAACCAGTATCTGGGCGATGCGGAGCGCACCACCGCCGCGGTGATCTACGCCACATTGATGACTATCGCGCACGAGCTGCAGCAGGGATCGCGGGATTTCAGAGGCCTTGAACAAGCCGGCATGCAGGCGCTGCAAGCGCACGGATTCGAGCCGCAATACGTCGCCATCCGCAGCCCGGATTTGCAGTCGCCCGCCAATGAAAACAACAGCTTGGTGGTGCTTGCCGCAGCGCTGCTGGGCAAGACAAGGCTGATCGACAATCTCAGGGTTGCGCTGTAGGCGACCCGCGGCTCTTGCGATAGGCCGGAATGGCCCTAAACTTATGCGTATTCGGTGAGGGAAATCTTTAAGAGGAGATTCCTGCTCACGAACGGGTGCATGTCTTATTGGGCCGCCCGCTTGCTCGTTGCACCCATCTGCGAAGCGTGTATGTCTTAGTGGGCCGCGCTGACCGCTCAAAGCAAGAGGAATCCGCCATGCGTCTCACCATGCTCAAGTGCAAATTGCACTCTGTCCGCGTCACCCACTCCGAACTCGACTACGACGGCAGCTGCGCCATCGACGGCAAGCTGCTCGATCTCGCAGGCATCCTCGAGTTCGAGCAGATCGACATCTACAACGTCACCAACGGCGAACGCTTCACGACCTACGCCATCCGCGCCGAAGAAGGCAGCGGCATCATCAGTGTCAACGGTGCGGCTGCCCACAAGGCGCGCGTCGGCGACCAAGCCATCATCGCCATCTACGCCGACATGGACGAAGCGCAGGCCCGCCTGCACAAGCCCAAGCTGGTGTATTGCGACGACCGCAACGGCGTGCGCCGCACGTCCAATACGATTCCCGTTCAAATGGCTGCCTGATGTTGATTCCTTCTCCCGCTGGGAGAAGGTGCCCGAAGGGCGGATGAGGGCACACAGCTCGAATAGATTGCTGCAACTGCCTATCGCGCTCCCCCCATCCTTGATCCCTCTCCTGAAGGGAGAGGGAAACCAAGAAACAAATGGCCCACACCCAAAGCTGGTTCCCCACCCTCATCCATCACGCACCGCTGATGCGCGAGGGCGTGGCGCGCCTCAACACCGAGTTGCTGAAAGAGATCGAGCAGCTGCGCGACTACGACCGCGCCGGCCAAGCCTGGAGCAAGACCGGCTATGTCGGCGGCTACACCAGCTATGGCTCGATGGACCGTCTCCATCAATTTAGCAGCACCTTCATGCAGCTTGAGAAAAAGCTCGATGCCCAAGTGCGCCGCTACGCCAAGGCCCTGCACTGGGATCTGCGCGGCGGCAAGCTGGTGATGACCGACTGCTGGGCCAACATCATGCCCAAGGGCTGCGCGCACAGCTTTCACCTGCATCCGCAGTCGGTGGTCAGCGGCACTTACTACGTCAAGACGCCGCGCGGCGCGTCGGGCCTCAAGTTCGAAGACCCGCGCCTGTCCTCAATGATGGCCGCCCCCATGCGTGGCCCCACCGCGCCGCGCGAGCAGCAGCCTTACATCACCGTACCCGCGGTCGCCGGTCATGTCGTGTTGTTCGAAAGCTGGCTGCGCCACGAGGTGCCAGCATCGACCATCGCGCAGGATCGCGTCAGCATCAGCTTCAACTACCACCTGCTGTAAGTGCCGACGGCTTTCGCCGTCACGCGGGATGTGCTTACCTAGCGGCACTACTGCCCTCACAAGTCCGCATGTCCGCCCTCCCCAAAAGCCGCGCCTGGCGCGCCCTTGCTGCCCATGCGCGCGAACTGGCCGATGTGCATCTCAACGACCTGTTTGCAGCGGATGAAGGCCGTGCACCGTCCTTCAGCATTGAGGCCGTCGGTCTCTTTCTCGACTACAGCAAGCAGCGCCTCACGCGCGAAACCCGTGACCTGTTGCTGGGCTACGCGCAGCAGCAGGAGCTGACGGGCTGGATCGCCAAGCTCTTTGCCGGCGAAGCCATCAACCACACCGAAGGCCGCGCTGCCTATCACATGGCCTTGCGCGCGCCGCGCGACGCGGTGATGAAAGTCGACGGTAAAAATGTCGTGCCGCAAGTGCACGAGGTGCTCGACCGCATGACGGTGTTCGCCGAGAACCTGCGCAGCGGAAAATGGAAAGGGGCCAAGCGCAAGCCCATCACCGATGTCGTCAACATCGGCATCGGCGGCAGCGACCTGGGCCCGCGCATGGTGGCCGAAGCCCTGCAACCTTTCGCCGATGGCCCGCGCACGCACTTCGTCGCCAACGTCGACGGCGCACAGCTGCAAGCCGTACTCGAGCAATGCACGCCCGCCACCACGCTCTTCATCATCACCAGCAAGACCTTCACCACGCAGGAGACGATGGCCAACGCCGCCGCCGCCCGCAGCTGGCTGGTGGCCGCGCTGGGCGAAAAAGCCATTGCCAAGCACTTCGCCGCCGTCAGCACCAATCTCGCCGCGGTGCAGGCCTTCGGCATCGCGCCGCAGAACATCTTCGGGTTCTGGGATTGGGTCGGCGGCCGCTATTCGATGTGGAGCGCGGTCGGCTTGTCGCTGATGGTGGCGCTGGGCCCCGAGCGATTCCGTGAATTGCTCGCGGGCGCGCACGCGATGGACTCGCACTTTCAAAACGCCCCGCCCGAAGCCAACCTGCCGGTGCTGCTGGCGCTGGTCGCCTTCTGGAACACCAACTTTCTCGGCGCCACCGATCAGGTCATCGCCCCCTACGCCCAGCGTCTCGAAAAGTTCGTTGCCTGGCTGCAACAGCTGGAGATGGAGAGCAACGGCAAGCGCGTCAACCGTGCGGGCGAGGCGCTTGATTACGCCACCACGCCCACGCTCTGGGGGGATGTCGGCACCAACGGCCAGCATGCGTTCTTCCAGATGCTGCACCAGGGCACGGCAGCGCATCCGGTCGACTTTGTGTTGATCGCGAAGCCCGACCATCCGCATGCCGAACTCAACCAGTTGCTGCTCGCCAACTGCCTCGCACAATCGAAGGCCATGATGCGCGGCAAGACGGCTGCCGAAGTGCGCACCGAATTGAGTGCCAAGGGTTTGAGCGGTGCCGCACTCGAAGCGGCCATCCCGCACCGCGTGTTCCTCGGCAACCGCCCCAGCAATACGCTGCTCATGCCGCAGCTCGATGCCTGGCATCTTGGCGCACTGTGCGCGCTCTACGAGCACCGCACCTTTGTATTGAGTGTGCTCTGGGATGTGAATGCCTACGACCAGTGGGGCGTGGAGCTGGGCAAGCAGCTGGCCGGCACAGTGCTCAAGGCGATACAGGGCGAGCGCGTGAAGCTGGATAGTTCGACGCAGCAGTTGCTGAGTCGCCTGGCCGACAAGGCTTGAGCGAGAGAGGCAGCCCAAAATACGGCGGGTGGCCTTGAGCAGAACATCGCGCGGATCAAGCTGGCGCTGCGTGCTACCTATACTCGGCGCTCCGATTGATCGAGAGCACCCATGCCACGCCTGATTGTTGATGAAGCGCTTATCCACCCGGCCATCCGCAACGCCGTTGCCAGCAGCAACCGAGACATCGTCGAAGAAGTGGCTGCCGCCGTGACCGCGCACGACATCGTCGTCGTCGGCATGGCGCAGAACCCCATGCCCAAGAAGGCGCGCAAGCTGCTCACCGAGGCAAACCTCAAACACCACTATCTGGAATACGGCAGTTATCTCAACACCTGGCGCCGTCGCAATGCCTTGAAAATGTGGACGGGCTGGCCGACCTTCCCGATGGTGTTCGTCAAGGGCACGCTGGTGGGCGGGGCAGCTGATCTGGAGAAACTGATCCAGTCTGGCGAACTCAAGACCTTGCTGGGCTAGACCGATGAGCAAACAACCTTCCGTCTTTTTCGCCGCGCTGTTTCGTGGCCCGGCCGCCAGGCACTTCGAGCCGGTGCTGACCGCCAGCAAGCTGGTCAAGAAGCCCACCAGCCTGGGCTGGCCGGCGGGCAACCGTCACCAGTCGCTGTCCGACTTGATGCCGCATCCCATCGACTTGAGGCGCTTGCTGCAGGTCGGTGCGGGTGTGGATTGCGCCCCGGTGGTGCTGCACTTGAACCGCATCGAGAGCACCGGCCGCGTCGCCCCTTTTCACTGGGCGCTGAAGCCCGAGAAAAACCCGGAGCTGGAGCGTCTGCTCGATGCGATCCGTCTTTCCCTTGTGCAGCACGGCTTCGACAAGGGCAGCCGCAACTCGCCGCACATCACCCTGAGCTACCGCGCGCCGTCCGCACTCAGCCAGCCGGTGCTGTTCGAGCCCATCGAATGGCGCATCGACCAGTTTCAGCTGCTGCGCAGCACCGGGCACGGCCCGACGTATCACTACGAAGAGCTGGGCAGCTGGCCGCTCGCTGGCGAGCCCGAGCTCTCGCAGCTGCCGTTGATTTAAGTCCGCGATCCCACGCCGTACAAGCGCTTTTATGAAAACACTGGTCACCGGCGGCAGCGGCTTCATCGGCGGGCATCTGGTGGCGCGGCTGCTGGCCGACGGCCATACGGTGCACGCCACCGTGCGCAGTGTGAAGAACCCCGCCAAGGTCGGCGCGCTGCTGGCGCTGCAACGGCAGTATCCGGGGCAGTTGCAGCTGTTCGAGGCCGATCTGCTCAAGCCCGCCAGCTTCACGCCCGCGATGGCGGGCTGCGAGGTGGTGCATCACGTCGCCTCGCCGTTTCTCATGCCCGAGAAGATCAAGAACGGCCGCACTCAGATGCTAGAACCCGCGCTGCAAGGCACCGAGAACGTGCTGGCCAGCGTCGAGGCCTGCGAGAGCGTTCGTCGGGTGGTGCTCACTTCCACCATCGGGGCGGTGATGGGCGACTACGCCGACGTGTTGCAGATGGAAGGGCAGGTGCTGAGCGAGCGCTACTTCAACACCACCAGTACGGTCAACTACAACCCCTATCACTACTCGAAGGTGCGGGCCGAGCAACGCGCTTGGCAATTGAGCGCGCAGCAATCGCGCTGGGATCTGGTCTGCATCAACCCCGGCCTCGTGCTCGGGCCGGCGCTGTCGGCGTCATCCGAGTCCGGCAGCCTGTTTCTGCTCGATCAACTTTTCGGCGGCCATTTCTTTTACGGCTTGCCCCGCTTGAGCTTTGCCACCGTCGACGTTCGCGAGGTCGTTGCGGCGCACGCGGCTGTGGCCGCGCAGCCCAGCGCCAAAGGTCGCTACATCGTCGCCAGCCCCGAGATGATCTCGTTCCTCGACATCGCCAAGACCGTGCGCCCCTGCCACCATCGCGCGTGGTCGCTGCCGCGCAATGGCCTGCCGGACGGGTTGATGTATCTGGTCGGGCCAGTGTTCGGGCTCTCGCATCGCTACCTCAAGAACCATCTCGGCATCTCCTTCAAGCTCGACAGCCAGCGCAGCGTCGACGAGCTGAGCATCCGCTACCGGCCCGTGCAGCAGAGCCTGCGCGACCACTACGAAAGCTGGCGGCAGCAAAAACGGGTGGGCTAGAGCGGCACCAAGCGAATTCCCTTGTTCCGACAGGACATCTCTACTAATCCCAGCTCAAAGCCCCACCCGTCTGATACTCCGTCACCCGCGTCTCGAAGAAGTTCTTCTCCTTCTTCAAGTCCATGACCTCGCTCATCCAGGGGAAGGGGTTCTCGGCGCCGGCGTAGAGCTGCTTCAGGCCGATCTGGCTGCAGCGGCGGTTGGCGATGAACTTCATGTACTCGTTGAACATGCTGGCGTTGAGGCCCAGCACGCCGCGCGGCATGGTGTCGTGGGCGTATTTG
>JAUSQI010000147.1 GCA_030652575.1 Stagnimonas sp.
GCGTTGATGCGGCACTCGATGGCGTGGCCACGCGGCGCGACCTGCGACTGGTCGATCCACAGCACCTCGCCATTGGCGATGCGAATCTGCGCCTGGATGAGATCAATGCCGGTCACCAGTTCGGTGACCGGATGCTCGACCTGGATGCGCGTGTTCATTTCGATGAAATAAAACCGGCCCTTGGCGTAGAGAAACTCCATCGTGCCGGCGCCGCGATAACCGATGCGCTTGCAGGCCGTGACGCAGACCGCACCGATCTCGGCGCGCTGCTCGGCAGTGATGCCGGGCGCGGGCGATTCTTCGATGACTTTCTGGTTGCGACGCTGCATCGAGCAGTCGCGCTCGCCCAGATGCACGCAGTTGCCGTGTTCGTCGCACAGCACCTGAATCTCGATGTGGCGCGGGCATTCGAGAAACTTCTCCATGAACACCGAGCCGTCCTTGAAGGCATTCAGTGCTTCGGTGCGGGCGATGCTGATCTTGTTGAGCAGCTCGTCGGCGCTGCGCACCACCTGCATGCCTCGCCCCCCGCCGCCCGACACCGCCTTGATGATGACGGGATACCCCACCTTCTCCGCCGTGGCCAGCGCAATCGCATCATCTTCCGGCAGCACGCCATCGCTGCCCGGCACGCAGGGCACGCCGGCGGCAATCATCTCGGCCTTGGCAGTGGTCTTGCCGCCCATCAAACGAATGGTCTCGGAGCGCGGACCGATGAACTTGAAACCGCTCCTCTCGCAGCTTTCGGCAAAGTCGGCGTTCTCGCTCAGGAAGCCGTAGCCGGGGTGGATCGCATCGGCCTGCGTCACTTCTGCCGCCGAGATGATCGCCGCCATGTTGAGGTAGCTGCCGCTTGCCGCCGGCGGGCCGATGCAGACGGACTCATCCGACAGCAGCACATGCTTCAGGTCGCGGTCGGCGGTGGAATACACGGCGACCGTCTTGATGCCCATCTCGCGGCAGGCACGCTGGATGCGCAGCGCGATTTCGCCCCGGTTGGCGATGAGGATTTTCTGGATCATGGCGCGGCCCGCCTTAAGCGGGATCGATGACAAAGAGTGGCTGGTCGAACTCCACCGGCTTTTCGTTCTCGGCCAGGATGGCGCTGATGACGCCGTTCTTGTCGCACTCGATCTGGTTGAGCATCTTCATCGCTTCGATGATGCACAGCACCTGGCCGACCTTGACCGTCTGGCCCACTTCGACAAAGGCTTTCGCACCCGGTGACGGCGTGCGGTAGAAGGTGCCGACCATCGGCGATTTGACGGTGTAGCCACTGGTCTTGGCAACGGCTGCCGGTTCGGCGCTGGCGGGTGCGGCCGCTGCTGGTGCCGAAGGTGCCGGCGCATAACCGCCGCCCTGCATGCCCATCGGCGGCAGCATCACCTGGTGCGCCATGCCGCCGGTGGGGAAGCGGCTGATGCGCACGCTTTCTTCGCCCTCTTTCACCTCCAGCTCGGCAATGCCGGATTCCTGCACGAGGTCGATGAGGGTTTTGATCTTGCGCAAATCCATGCGGAACTCCGGTGGGGCTGATGGCCGAACATCCCGCTCGGCCGCTATCAAGTGAGGGGCAGAACTAGCTTGTGAGTGACGCGAGATGCTCGTGCAGCGCCAGCAGACTCAGGCGGTAGCCTTTGGCACCGAACCCGACGATCACGCCGATGGCCTTGTCCGACAGATAGGAGTGCTGGCGAAACGCCTCGCGCGCGTAGACGTTGGAAAGATGCACTTCCACGTACGGCAGGCCGACGCCGAGCAGCGCATCGCGGATGGCGATGCTGGTGTGGGTAAAGGCACCGGCATTGATGACGATGCCCGCCACATTTTCAGTGCGCGCCTGCTGGATGCGGTCCACCAGCGCGCCTTCGTGGTTGGACTGGAATGCGCTCAGGCTGTGGCCCAGCGTGACCGCTTCGGCGGCCAGTTTGGATTCGATTTCAGCCAGAGTCGCACTGCCATACAGCGCCGGCTCGCGAGTGCCGAGCAGGTTGAGATTGGGGCCGTTGAGCAGCAGCAGATGGCTCATGAAACAACGCGAGTGAGTGCAGTGGTTCGAGTCTGCACCAGCGTGTTCAGCATTTGCAAATGCGTGCAGATATGCACCGGATGGGTGCAGATTGCCGCACGATGGGTGCAAAGTCAGATCAAAGAGGCAAAAACCGCTGCATCAGCATGTCGAGCTTCGGGGTGTCGACACCGCCCAGCTCGATGTAGCGGATCACACCGTCCGGCGCGATCAGCACGGTGTAGGGCAAGGCCCCCATCGTGTTGCCGAACTGCTCCATGATGTGCTGCACCTGCTCATCACCGACCAGCGAGGGGTAGTTGAAGCCTTTCTCGCGCATCAAGGTGCGCACCGCATCGGGATCATCCATCGCGATGCCTAATATCTGCAAGCCGTGCTTCTCATATTTCGTCTGTGCCGCAACCAGCGCCGGAATTTCGTGCATGCAGGGCGCGCACCAGGTCGCCCAGAAATTGACCATCAGCCACTTGCCCGGCCAATCGCTCAAGCTGCGTGGCTTGCCGTCCAGATCAGGCAGGCTCAGGGCAGGCGCAGGCTGACCTTCGAGACCACTGACAGGTGCGGGCTTGCGGGGTGAAACACTGGCCACTTCAGGCGCGGGTGGCGGCATCAGTCGCGCCACCCAGAAACCCGCCGCACCGGCCGTAAAGGCAATGGCCGCAACCAGTGCGACCTGTCTCGAAAATCCGCTCATGGCCTATTTGACCGCCACGATGCGCGTCTGCGGCGGGTAGCACACGCCGATGTCCGCACAGCCTTGGTAACGCACGCGCAGGGTGCGCGGCGCCTTGGCATCGGCAGGCAAGGTGAGCTTGGCCCGCATCACGTTGCGGTAGACCTCGACATCGCCGAACTCGGCATCTTTCAGCATCTCGCCCTTGGGCAGCACCGGCCCCGTGAACGGCGCGTTGGCGGGCGCATCGACACTCACCTTCAAGGTGTGTCCATACAGGTAGTAGCCGGGCGCAATCGCCCAGTCGATGGCGATCTCATGCCCCTTGCGGGTGGCGCCCTGCAAGTCGAAAGCCTGATCGACCGGCAGCAGCGCATCGGCCTTCGGCTTGGCGTGCAGCAGGCTTTCAGCCCGGGCCGTCGTCGTTACAGCGCCCGCAGCGAACAACGACAGACCGAGGGTCAGGATTCTTGTAAAGGCCATTGCGATGGTTGGGGGTATGAGCGGCGCAGATGGGACAGCGACGACCTGGTGAAGTTCGTGATGATGCCAGCGCAGACGTGGTGCGCGCTCGGGCCGTGACGCCAGCGACGAGTCCAGACATGATGCGCATCTTCGCATGTGAGACTGCCATGACCCTTCGCATCCGCCCCGCCACACCCGCCGACGCCACCCTCATCGCCACTCTCATCCGCGAGCTGGCCGAATACGAGAAGCTGCTGGACGAGTGTCACGCCACGCCGGAGAACATCCGCCAGAGCCTGTTCGGCGGCAATCCCCACGCCGAGTGCGTGATTGCCGAGCTGCAAGGCGCGCCGGTCGGCTTTGCGCTGTTTTTCCACAACTACTCCACGTTTCTGGCCAAGCCCGGCCTGTATCTGGAAGACCTCTTCGTGCGCCCTGCCGCACGCGGCCAGGGTGTGGGCAAGGCCTTGCTGGCGCATCTGGCGCAGTTCGCGCTGGAAAGTGGCTGCGGCCGCTTCGAGTGGAGCGTGCTGAACTGGAACGCGCCCGCCATCGCCTTCTACGAATCGCTCGGTGCCAAGCCGCAGAAGGAATGGACGATCTATCGCATGACCGGCGACGCCTTGACCCAACTTGCGGATCAAGCCGCAGCTTGACTGGCCGTAAACTGGCGGTATCCCGAGGGTGTGTTGACATACAAATGCTCGCAGCGGCCGAAGGCTGTTTTGGGGCAGCGCAATGCGGCAAGCGAGCGCAATAGTGGTTCTATTGGTTTCGCTTGCCAACGCAGCAATGCCCCAAAGCGGGAGCACTGCTCCCGCCCGGCCTGGGTTGCGG
>JAUSQI010000151.1 GCA_030652575.1 Stagnimonas sp.
ACCGCACACGCCCTGCACGCCGCCTTCCTGGCGTTTGAAGACAACGCCGAAGCGCGCGTGGCGGTGTTCCACGGCGCACATGGCCACTTCTGCGCCGGCTGGGACCTGCAATACGGCGCGCGCTTGGCAGCTTCCGGCGACAGCGCAGGCCTCGACCTCGACTTCGCCGCCAACGACCCGCACGCCCTCGGCCCCATGGGCCCGTCGCGCCTGCAGCTCTCCAAGCCGGTGATCGCCGCCGTGAGCGGCGCGGCTGTGGCCGGCGGCATGGAGCTGGCGCTGTGGTGCGACATGCGCGTGATGGAGGAGGACGCCTACTTCGGTGTGTACTGCCGCCGCTTCGGCGTGCCCCTGATCGACGGCGGCACCGTGCGCCTGCCACGCCTGATCGGCATGAGCCGCGCGCTCGATCTCATCCTCACTGGCCGGCCGGTGGCTGCCGACGAAGCCTTGCAGATGGGTCTTGCCAATCGCGTGGTGCCTGCGGGCGAGGCACTCGTCGCCGCCGAGCAACTGGCCTTGCAGATTGCGGCCTTCCCTCAAACCTGTATGCGCGGCGACCGCCAGAGTGCCTATCAACAGTGGGGTATGGACGAGGCCGCAGCCATCAGCAACGAGTTCGCCCACGGCAAGAAGACACTGCAAAGCGGCGAAACCGTGGCGGGTGCCGGACGATTCAGCAGCGGCACCGGCCGACACGGGCAGTTTTAGGCGCGACTCGACTGCGCCGCCCAATTTCCCTACACTTCGCGCCCCTGAAAAGTAGCTCTTCGGGGTTAACGACCACAGTGATGTAGCTCAGACGGTTAGAGCGAGGGATTCATAACCCCTAGGTCGGCGGTTCGATTCCGCCCATCACTACCAAGCCTTTCAGGCCCCGTAACTACGGGGGTTTCAGCGGTAATGGGGGTCAAGTCTGGGGGTCAAGTTCTGGCCTTTGAGACTACTCCAGCAGCGAAGAAAAAGCAGCCAGGCCGGGAATAGTCCCGACCTGATGCTTTTACTTTTGCGGCTTTCTGTGGCCTACCGCTGCACTGCAACCGTCACAAATCCAAGTCGCACAGCCTGTCTCAGGTCGATTTCGCCTGGGATTCCCGGCCCGCTGACCAAATGTTTGCCTGACACGCTGCGCACTCGGATGTCTGCGTCTGTCGATTCCACGCTGGCGGCGTTTTGAATGACGTGATCGGTGGCTTTCGCCGCCAGTGCGGCATAGCTGCTTAGGTCTCCTCTCAGTGCATGGTCTCGCGCCGCTCGGTCGGCTGCCGCCGGGTCAAGATGCGCAGCTAGTGCGAGCACTTCATCGCCGCCGATGATGGCTGCGGCTTGGGCACGAAACCCCTCTGCGACGTTGGCGACATGCTGTTGCACTTGCTGCGGTTCGATGCCAAGCCGACTGGCAAGGCGCGCAGTCGCGGACGCTGAAACCTCTCCCGTGTCCAAATACTCGACGGCTGCCCGCTGAGTGTCCCCGCCGCCCGCGTTGAGGGCCTCTAGGGAAGCCGCTGCGGTCTGAGCAAGTGCTGGAGCAGCAGATGCGTCACCTTCGGTCTGAGGTGCATCCTGCGGGCGCTGCGGTGCCGCGACGTTGGCGCTCGGTGCGTTGCTGCGGTAGCCGTTGTGATCGCGCACCAGCAAGCCCAAACGCTCCGCAAGCGCGGCCTTCATCTGATGCCCGCCTACGGTCACGATGGAGTCCGCTTTGATCTCGCTGGGGGCCAATGGGCGACCCGTGGGACTCACTGCGTGCATGTCGCCGCTCTCCACCACATCGGCGCTGCTGACGCGCTCTACCGTGGAGTAGTCGTTAGCCGTCGCGCCACGGCTGGGCAGTGCCGCCGTGGCTTCGGTGCTGCTGCCCATCTGCACGCGAACCACGCCTTGCGATGGACTGCCACTGATACCGGGGACTGCGTTCTGTTCACCGGCGGGGATGCTGTATTGAATGACGGTCATGCTGTTGCCTCTCTCGTTTGCTGATGAATGGGTGATGGAGTGCTGATGCCGACACCGGATGCGATGTGTGCTCCGTGGTGTCGTGCAAGTGCTTCGCTGCCTTGACGAAAAGTGGCAGCAAGGGATCGCGCAAGGTGCGCGCAAGCTCGCGGATGTAGCCCGCAGACTTCTTGAAGGCGTCGTGCGTGCGTCCGACGGATGCGCCAGAGCGCACACGCTTGCGCGCGATGCAGGCGACGGCAATCCCAAACTGATAAGCCGCGTGTTCTGCGTCAGGCCATCGTGTTGGGTGCTGCATTCGATGAAGCTCGCAAGCGATGCCCCACGCGATGATGCTGCGCACGTCTACCGCGTCCCGTCGTAGCAGCGCGAGGTAGATGGATACGCGCTCTTGTGGTCGTGTCCATCGCCCTGCTCTATCCGCCACGTCAGGCGCGGTGCGCGTCAGGAAGTCCAAGAACTCGACTGCTGCAAGGATGCCGGGGTGATTGCTGGCTTCCTGCTTGGCGACAAAGTGCAGTGCAAGGTGGTGCCACGGTCGAAGCTCGACAATGGACACGCGGCCTACTGTGGGATGTCCCTTCTCACGCACTTGCTGGCGATGTGGCAAGCACATACGCCCGACCCTGTATGTCGGCAGCTTGCATCCGGGCACTTCGCAGATTCTCGGCAAGCGCGTGGCGATCTGCTGTGACCGCTGCGACCAGTCAGTCGGCATGGGCGCACTCCCTGCGTCGCACTCCGCCACGCGGTATCTCGCTATCGGCTAGCTGACCCGATCTCACTAAAGCAGCCAGCCGACGCCATGCGGTTGGCCCGGTTAATCCGACAGCGATTGCAATGCCGGTAATCGACCGATACTTGCCTGAGCGAACCGCAGCAATCAGCGATTCATCACTTGTGTTCTGCGAGAGGGGTCTGCGCAGTTCAGACCCAAGCGATGGGTCACGGAAAATGGGACTCTGATGTGCGCGCTGTGTCAGCCGGTTTTCAGTGTCCGCGCGCTGCTGTAGTTTTAGCCGCTCGACGTGCTCCTGCCAACGAATACCAAGCGCAGCTTTAACGAGTATCCCGACTGCCTCGGCCTTGTAGTGCTCGGCATTTCGATGCGCGCTCTCTGTGATGCGCGCCAAGTTGCGACGCTCCCGTTCAAGCTGGGCTTCGATGCGCGGCAGCGCGAAGGAGACGCACACGCGGTTCGTCGCTCCCTTGATCTTCGGCAACCACTCGCTTACGTGTCGCAGGGCACCGATGACTTCGGCCATCGCTTCGGCTTCGGCTTGCAGGTCAAGGTTTGGATTGGCGGGGTCTGGATAGGCTATTAGTCTGGTCATTTTTTGCTCATCTGTTGGACATGAAAAAGCCCGCTGGGGGCGTGCTGTGTGGGTGCTGCAAGAAATTGAACTGGCACGGCACAAGGCCGGAAAGCCTTGCTGTGCCTACGTGTGCGGCGTCTGCTGTATGCAGAGGGTGTCCAATTAGACACTGAATGAATCTTTCTTAATTTACTCAATAGTTTGCGAGTGTTTCTTAGGTGCAATGACTTAGAAGTCGTCGGGCAGTAGACCGCCACCTTGGGCGCATCGGATTGGCCTTGTTGTGGCTGATACGGCGGACTCTCCAAGGCTCTCTAGGGCCTTCTGTAATTCCTCCAAGGCTGCGCCCAATTTCGCGCGTGCTTCCTCTGGGTCTCTTGCGGCGACGGCGCGGGCCTCGGTGCATACCTGCGTCACTGTGCGTTCAAACTGGGATCGCAGTGCGCGGCCCTTGGGTGGCCCTGGGGTTGTCGCCGGGTTTCCACTCTCGATCTGGTGCGCGCATCTTCGCTGCGATCTTGGGGAAGTCCTTAATGATCCATCCACGGATGCTGTTGTGGTGGACGGCCCCGCCAAGCTCTGCGGCGATGACGCGAAAGCTCTTGAGGTTTCCCTTGGGGTCTCGATGGAGCGCCCCGCGAACAAACAGGCCAAGCTGCGCGCGCACTTCGCGTGGCTTCAACCGCAAGCCGTGCGCTGTGTTCGCCTGAGCAGCGCGGGCACACGCCTTAGTCCATGTGTCGTCGTGGATGACTACCCCCACGACCGCTAGCCCCAGCGAATCGAGTGCGGCATAGCGGTGGAAGCCATCGACCAGATACAAGCGACCGTCAACGCGCGACACTTCCAACGGCGGCATCTTTCGGCCTTGTTCGATGACGCTGACATACTGCTTTACCGTAGGGCCATCAAGACCATCACGCGCTTGCAAGTCCTGCAATCGCACGATGTCTGACAGGGAGGCTTCGACGACACGGGGTGCCTCTACAGCGACAGGGCTACTCATCGAAGTTTGGCAAGTTTCGCAGCGTCGCCAGCGTGGCGCGTCCACTGTCTAGCGTGTCCAAGGTCTGGCGATTCACGCCCTGATCCATCAGGAATTGCCGCGCGACGTTGAGACCCGCCGCGTTGACCTCACCCGACTCCAGAGCTTCGACGATCTTGGCGAGGTTGAGACGCCAGAGCTTGCGCAACAGATCGGCGTCGCTGAGGGGCGCAACAGCGCCGCCGCTCTGCTCGCTCACGAGGCACCACGCAGCGCGCGTTGAAGACGCAGACTCTCGCCGCCTCTGAGTGCGCCTTGGGTCTCCTCGGCAAACAGCAGTAGTCCGGCACGGATGATGGTTGCAGCGGGCCAGATGGCAGCATCGGGGGCACGGGTGAGGGTTTCAGGGTTTCCCCTGGGGACGATGATTGCTGCGGCAAGTTGGCACGAGCGCAAGGTGTGCGCCTCACTTTTTGAGAAGCGTGTATTGATTTTGAAACGGGCCGTGGGGGCCGCTGGTTTGGACATGGCTACGCCTTTCCGCCTAATTGGCGGAGTTGATGGTGGGCTGAGGAGGGGCCTGCGTTTTTGATACTGGGTATACGAGGGGGGCTAGCGCCCCGGCTCACACCATCAGATGCACGCGCGCCTTTGTGGAGCCGGTGGCGGCAGCCATGTATCGCTTGACAGTCGTTGTGCCGATGCGGAACTGCGCTGCGGTGTTGCCAATGCTGGCCTTGTTGGCGGTCTTCCAAGCAAGGACCGTTGCCGCGTCCTGCGCCGCTGGCCTTCCAAGGCTCACCTTGCCCCGATGGGTCTTGCCGGTCAGCTTGAGCGCCTCACGGGCTGCGCCGCGACCCGCCTCGCACCGCTCGAAGATGCGTTGACGCTCCATATCGGCAATCTGCGCAAGGACGCCAAGGATCAATTCGCCGACGCCGCGCCCGATTGAGCCAAGGCCATGCACATCCACCGTCACGCCCTGATCTAGCAGGCGGCGCACGGTGGTTTGAACGTCAATCGCATCACGTCCCAAGCGATCCACTGCGTAGACACAGACGGTGTCCCCTTCGCGCACGAAGTCCAACAGCTTGGCGAAGCCCTTGCGGTGTGCGGCAACCGTGCTGCCGCTCACGCCTTCGTCTTTGAACTCCTTGTCGAACTTGCCGCCCATTGCGCGGCGCTGGGCTTCGATGGACTGGTCTGCTGTGCTGACGCGGTAGTAAGCCAGACGGGACATAGGGTGCTCCTAGATGGGCCAAAAGATGGCCTCTAATAATGGTCTAGGCCCATAAGTCTTTTCAATATCTTTCAGTCCATCTTAAGCTGCCGCCTGTCGGCTGGTCTTTAACTTACAACTTATGGTCTATGACCACTCTGCATACCGGCTAGTGCCTTTACGAATTGCGATGTGAGAGGCTTGGCAAATGAATAGAGATATGATTGACCCAATAGCGCGGCAGAATCCCAAGGACTGTTTCGTCGGGGCCGGTTACGCCTTGGTAGTTGCGTTTGCCCTTCTGATTGCACGGGTCGCAACTGGCGAATTGGGCTTTCCGCAAGCGGCAATTTTCATGAAGATGCTTGGCGCGCTCGCCATATTTGCCGCCTCCCTATGGGCAGCTTGGGGCTGCTTTGTCTTTGCGTGGCAGTGCGTTGTCATGCTGCGGGCGCGGCGGCGGACATAACTCCCGCACTCAGGGGCACAGTAGGTAGAGGGGGGAACGGCGGCCCGCAAGACATACGTTAGACCGTTTGAATTTTTGGGAAGAACATCCAAGAAACACAACCAGTTGCGTCAGTGGCTGGCGTCTCACACACTTTGTAGTGCTGAATCTCGATTTTGGTAGAATAATGACCAAATCCAGTCAGGAGACATATTGATGAACGAATCAGTGCTTTGGCATTCGCCTTCGGCGGCGTTCAGTTTCCAAGTCTTTTCGATGTCTGACTCAGTGAAATGGAACCCTGTCGGTGGGGTTTATATCTTCGCCAGTCAGAGCATTTCGAGCTACTTCCCACTGTATATCGGCAAGGCGGACTCATTCGCTAATCGCTTCTCATGCCATGAACGCTGGGATGACGCTGTTCGTGCAGGCGCTACTCACGTCCTTGCCAGCGTCGTCCAGCACGACACTACCCGTGATGAGGTGGAGCAAGCGATGATCGGGCAGTTTCAGCCTAAGCTGAACACACATCACCGCGAAATCCGCTCTGGGTTGTTACAGGCAGGCATCGCTGGTGGACTTGGTGCAGTGTTTGGCGCGCTTGGTGCTCCGAAACACACACCGTCCAGAGGTCTGCTTGGGCTTGCGGCTCTTGCCAATGTTCAACCACAGAGAGCACCACTTAGCCCGGCGCTTTTCGGGTTTGGCTCGGCGCGTAAATCCAACCTGTTTGGCCTTGCCGATCTTTAGCGCGAGTCGGGCATAGCTCAACTACGCCCGGCGATTAAGAACGCTGCTGCACCCCGCTCAATCTCTGAGGAATAGTTGATCGCGTCTGCGACCAAGCGCATGGTCTGTTCGCTTGATCCGCCAGAGTAAACACCGAACGTCACGCCCTTGATCTGATGCCCGACATACCGGGCGATCTTCACCACATCCATGCCCTGCGTATTCTCCAAGCGCGTGATGAAAGTCCGCCGCAGTGAGTGGAAGTCCACCCCATGCGGCAGCTTGCAGTCGTCTCGGTAGCGGCCAAACGCCTTGCTGACGTGCCACGAAAACTTGTTGTCGTGACCCCCTGGGACTAGGTCGGGGAATAGCTGCTCACTGGCCTCTGTAGGACGCTGTGCGTCCCTTCGATTCCGCAGGATTCCCACGGGTATCTCATGGGTCACTACAACGTCACGGATTGACGCTGCGCGCTTGCCGCCAGTCTGCCCAATCTTCACCACGAAGCCCGCAGACTTACCCTTTATGGGCGTTACATCGGCGACGCGAAACGAGCACAGTTCATCGAGTCGCGCGTCGGTATACAGGCCCAACACGACGATCTCTGCAAGGCTGCCTTTGTATGTCGCCGCTCCCTGCAAAAGGGTCAGCAGTTCGTCGTCTGCAAATGGTCGCTTCGCCTTTGGCATGGCACGTTCATTCGGCCACTTGAGACCGCGTCCGCGCCACGGATTGGAGACACGCGGAACGTATCGGCGAACGCCCATCCACTCCCAAAAAGCACCTAGCGGACGTAGCTTGCCTTGAAAGGTTGCGCGGGTCTTGTAGACCGTCAGCATGTGATCGTAGTAGTCCAGTGCCCGCGCTTCGGTCACGTCGTCCGGCACCGCGTCGCCGCCCAAGAACTCCAACAATCTCTCGACGGCGAGCCGGTAATGAATCTGCGTGCCCATGCGGCTGCCCGCTGTGGGCAACCATTCCTCCATCGCCTCCCGAAGGGTTGGCAGTGCAGTGGTTGCCAGCGAAAAGAACCGCTGCGCTTTTGATAGGTCATGCCGCTGTTCGATCTCCTCGGCTTTCACCTGAGCATGGTTCCGCAGGGCATCGACCGCCGCTTCATTTCCTTTGACGGCTTCACGTCGTATCTGGAATCGCAGTTCATCAGCGACCGATGAAAACGCGGCCTTGCCTTGCAGTTGGTCGAACTCCTTACGCCACAACTCGACCCACTTGCCTTTCAGCCGGTTCGCTTCCTCCAGCTTCTCAGTGCGGAGTGACTGTCGCTTGTGGGTGTGGCCGCTGTAATGCTCGACCACTGCGGCGGGTATCTTGGTTCGCACATACCACATGCGTCCGATGCGAACGAGGTTTTGTCTGTCTCTGACCATGTCGGAAGTATCCGTGGGGGTCAGCTTTGGGGGTCAAGTCTTGATGACAAAAGGCAGGAATATCGGCAGTTAAAGGGGATTTTGGGCATTTGGTTTAGTTTCCGCCCATCACTACCAGTTCACCGTATCCAGATCCGCGCTTTGCGCGGATTTTTTATGGGTAACAGCTTTACTTGGTCTGGGTGCCGATGGTGGCGAGCAGCTTCATCCAAGGCACCAGATGCGGCCCCAGAATGGCTTTGCCGGTGACCAGCAAGGCACAGCTGATATCCCGCTTCGGGTCGGCCCAGCCGAGGATGTTCATGAAACCCAGGTGCCCATATGCACCGGTGGTGAACGGCCCATACAAACTCATCGGCCCGCCCATCATCATGCCCTCGCTGTAGTGCATGGGGATCATCAGCGTCGCATCGGGGATCGGATAGCCCACCGGCTTCACTGCGCGGTGGATGGTCTCGTTCTTGAGGATCACCTTGCCGTTGTAGACACCGCCATCGAGCAGCATCTGGAAGAAGCGGCTGGTTTCTTCCGCCGTTGCGTAGATATTGCCGGCGGGGATCACCGCATCCATGAAGGCGTCGGTATTGCTGGCGGTGACCACCTCGTTGAAAGGCACGATCAACGCGCGCTGCACGACGGGTGCAATCGGGAACAGCACCGGCATGCCGGCCACCGCGTTCTCGGCCACATCGCCACGATATTTCTGGGGCAGGCCGTAGGTGAAGTGCTTCATGCCCAGCGGCTTGCGCAGCTTTTCTTCGTGATAGTCGACGATGGACTTACCGGTGACGCGCTGGATGATCTCGCCCAGCACAAAACCGCCGGTGATGGCGTGGTAAGCCACCATGCGCAGACGGCCGACCTTGCTGTTGGCGATGTGATCGCAGATCCAGTCCCAGTCGTTGAGTTTTTCAACCGAACGCTCGTGCTTTTCAAGCTCGATGCCAGGGATGCCGGCGCGATGGCTGAGGATGTCGCGCACGGTGATGAGCGCCTTGCCCTTGCGGCCAAATGCGGGCCAGTAGCGGGCGACAGGCGCATCGAGCTCGATGCCACCCTCCTCCGCCAGCTTGTGCGCGAGGATCGCAGTGACGGCCTTGGAGGCCGAGAACAGGCACACCGGAGTCTCTGGCTTGATGAGCACTTTCTCGGCATCGCGCGCGTCGCTGGGCGCGTTACCACGGGCATGGCCGATGGCGCGATTGAGCACCAGCTTGCCGCCCTTGCGCAGGGCAAACGTCATGCCGGGATGCGCGCCGCTGCGATAGAGGCACTCCAGATCAGCCACGATCTTGTCGATCTTGGCCTGCGTCAGGCCAGCGCTTTCGGGCGCGGCCTCCTCACCAATCGTGGTCAGCTCCGCAAGCGAACCCGCTGGCACGGCAACCCGCGAATCGCCGTAGCCGGCGAGCCGCTGCGATGCCGCTACGACGTGCGCAAAAGCCTCAGGAATCCCCCTCACCATCGTCTCTCTCCTCGTATGCCGATTTATGGTCGTCTTCGTCCCCGTCGCCGTCGGCAAGGCGCTCGCGGTGTTCACTCAGGTTTTCGATGAAGGCCTTGGCGATGCCCTCGTCCATCATCTGCAGCTCGATCTCGTCGCGCAGTTCGATGGAGTTGTAATCGTCGTCGTCGACATCGGTGCTGGCATCGAGCGTGAGCTGGCCATCCCAGCCGTGTTCCAGCACAAAGGCCATCAGCGAGGGTTCGATCTCTTCGTCGCCGGGGCGGAAATCCCAGCGTTCCTCATCGTCGTACCAGAGCACCGCCTGCGGGATCTGGGTTTCGAGATAGGCAATGGCGGCTTCGGCGTAGACGGCTGAAAACTGGGCGGCGGTGTCGGTGTTCATGGCGTTTGTAGTGTTCGGTGCGGTGCGAATTATGCGGGGTAGCCGGTGATTTTGCGGATGCGTTGATACAGCGGCTTGAGGCGTGGATAAAGCTCGCGATAGACGCCTCGATACAGCGCGTCGTAGGTGGGCACGGCTTCAGGATTGGGCGTGAACTTCTGGCCGGGCTTGCACATCGCCTGTACAGCGCAGGCGTGGTCTTTATGCAGACCCAAGCCGACTGCACAGTTAATGGCGGCACCAAGGGCGCTGGTCTCGTAAATGGCCGGCCGCTCGGCAACGAGGTTGAACACATCCGCCGTGATCTGCATCGCCGCATCGCTCTGGCTGCCGCCACCGCCGACGATCAGGCGGTTGATGCGCTGGCTCAGTTTCTTTTCGATCTGCTCTCGCCCTGCCCTCAAGCCATACACCAGCCCTTCGAGAATCGCGCGGTAGAAATGCGCGCGGGTGTGCACATCGCCAAAACCAATGATCGCTCCCTTGGCTTCGGGGCCGGGGTCGCGTACGCCGGGGCTCCAGTACGGTTGCAGGGTGAGGCCCAGCGCGCCCGCCGGCACGGCCTTGATGAGTTCGTCGAACAACGACTCCACCGACACGCCGCGCTCCGCCGCCAGCGTGGTTTCGCGGTGCGCGAACTCGCGCTTGAACCAGCTCACCAGCCAGAAGCCGCGATAGATCTGGATCTCCGTGTTCCAGGCACCGGGCATCGCGGCCGGATAGGCTGGCAGCAGGCGCTGCACTTCGAGATAGCGCGACTGCGTGGTGTTGATGGTGGCACTGGTGCCGAAGCTGAGTTGCGCGGTGAATGGATCGACGGCGCCGCAGCCGAGCACCTCGCAGGCCTTGTCGGCACCGGCGGCAATCACCGGCAGCCCGGCCGGCAAGCCGAGTGCGGCGGCGGCACTTTCGGTGAGCGCACCCATCGGCTGGCCCGGCTGCACCAATCGCGGCAGGCGATCACGCGTGACGGCAAAGGCCTGCCACTTGAAGTCGCTCGGTGCGGCCCACTGCTGCTGCTTGTAATCGAACGGCACATAGCCGACTTGCGAGCCGACCGAATCCACGAACTCACCTGTGAGCCGGTGACAAAGCCAGCCCGAGAGAAACAGGAACTTCGCGGTGTCGTGCCAGAGCTTTGGCTCGTGCTGCCACAACCAGTTGCACTCGGCCTGACGCTGCGCGTGGCGGATGAGCGGGCTCGCGCCGGCAAGCGCAAAGGCTGCGCGCCATGCGGTAGACATCAGCGGCGGCGCATCGCATTCGCGCTGATCGAGCCAGACGATGGCGGGGCGCAGCGGCCTGCCCTGGGCATCGGTGCAGATCATGGTCGCGCGTTGGGTGGTGAGGGCGAGACCGGCGATCTGCTGCGGGTCGATGCCTTGCGCCCACAGGCTCTGGCAGGCGCTCGCCACGGCATCCCAATACAACACCGGGTCCTGCTCGGCCCAGCCCGGCTGCGGCGCGCTGTGCACCGGCTCGTGCGCGACCTGCGCCTTGGCCAGCAACGCGCCAGCGGCATCGAACACGATCGCACGCGTGCTCTGGGTGCCCACATCAATCGCCAGCAAGAGGTTGGATGACAACGGCGCTCTCCGGCGCGTGCGGAGGGCGAGTTTAGTTGCTGCCGGGCACGGTGTGCTGCTGCCGCATGTGGGCACGGTATTGCGCGGCCTCGGCGGCACAGCGCGCGCCGCCCCAGGCCAGTGCAGTGCGGCAGGCGGCGAGTGCGGGCTCGATGAGTGCCTCGCCGAAATCCGGCAGCACCAGCCCCGCCCGGCTGCGACGCAGCAGCAGATCATCCAGATGCCGCACCTGCTCGGTGGCGCGTAGGCCGACCTGCTGCGCCGTCGGTGCGAGCGAGGGCGACTCCTGCCGGGGCTGATCGAACAGCGGCGCATCGTTTGAGACCAGCCGCAGGGCCGGCAGCTGTCTGGCGGCTTCGGCCAGCACCTGCCGCGCGGTGACACGAAAGGTGGTCAGCTTGCCGCCGGTGATGCCGATGAAGCCGGGGGCCGTCCACTGTGCCGATTCGCGCGAGGCGGATGAGGGTCTGCCCTCGCCCTCGTCGATGATCGCGCGCACGCCAGCGAAGCTGCTGAGCGCCTCGTCCAGCTTCAGACCGACACCGGGCATCAGCCAGTCGAAGGCCTCGAGCAGGTAGTCGGCCTCTGGCTTGGTCATGCGCGGACTCCACAGGTCCTCCCGGTGATCGAGGTCGGTGGTGCCGATGAGTGTCGCGCCCTGCCAAGGGTAGGCGAACACCGGGCGGCGATCCCGCGGATGGAAAAAGCTCACGGCACAAGGCAGCGGCAGGCGCGCGTGCGGATAGACCAGATGCGAGCCTCGCAGCGGCCGCAGCTTGGGTGCGGCGATGCCCTGCCCTTGCAGACTCTCGGCCCAAACCCCGCTGGCATTGATGACCACGGTGGCTTCGATCTCGCGCGTGTCTCCTGTTTCCGCGTCGCACAGCGCTGCGCCACAGATGCGGCCTTGCGCCTGCAACAACTGCGCGGCGCGCACGTAGTTGAGCGCGGTGCCGCCATCGCGTTGACCTTGCTCGATCAAGCGCCAGACCAGGCGGCAGTCGTCGGTGCGGGCATCTTGATACTGCAAGGCACCCAGCAGGTTGTGGGTAGCGAGCTGCGGCGTGATGGCAAGAGATGCGGTGACATCGAGACTCTGCGAACGCGCGGCCGCATCGCGCGCGAAGCGGTCGTAAAGCCAAAGGCCCAGACGCACCAGCCCACGCGAAGGCTTCACGCCGCGATAGCAGGGCAGCAGAAAATCCAGTCGCTCGACGAGATCGGGCGCTTCGCGCAGCAGGCGCTGCCGCTCGCGCACCGACTCGGCGGTGAGCCGCCACTCGCCGGTCTGCAAATAGCGCAGGCCGCCATGAACGAGCTTGGACGACCAAGACGAAGTGCCACTCGCGAAATCGCGCGCCTCCACCAGCAGCACGCTCACGCCGGCACGCGCGGCCTCACGGAAAATGCCCGCGCCGGTGATGCCGCCGCCGATGACGACGAGGTCGTAGCGGGGCGCGAGATCAGCGAGCCGCATTACAGAAACAACTTGCCCGGATTCATCAGCCCCTGCGGGTCGAACTCGCGTGCCATCGCCCGGATGAGGTCAATGCCCAGTTCGCCTTTCTCCCGCACCAGATAGGGCGCGTGGTCACGGCCGACCCCGTGCTGGTGGCTGATGGTGCCGCCGCTGGCGACGATGGCCTCGCTGGTCGCAGCCTTGAGCAGTTTCCAGCGTTCGAGGTCGCGCTCGTAGTCGCCACCAGCACGGAACACGAAGGTGGAATACACGCTGCACCCGCTTCGATAGACATGCGACAAATGTGTGAAGCAGTGGGCTCGCTCGCCGAAGCTGGCGAACACTTTTTGCGCCGCAGCCTCGACGGCGCGCATCGCCGTCGTCGCATTGGCCCAGCTCACGCAGGTTTCGACCGTGTCGGCACCGTAACCCACCTCCCACAGCGAGTTGCGCAGATACGGCCCCTTGAAGCGGTTTTTCGCCCAGCCTTTGCCGATGGCGCGTCCGGTATTGACGCCCTTGTATTGCTTGGCGATGCCGAGCGCCTCGCGTTTGAGGCGCAGCACATCGCGGTGGCTGCCGGTGGTGCCGATCAGCAGCATCACGGGGCGCTCGCCAATCTTGCGCATCTTGAGATAGCGCTTGAGCCAGGTGATGAGCTTTTCGTGCCCTGCGAGCGCCAGCTGCGTCTCGGTTTCGATCTCGTTGGAGAGCCGCAGCATCGACAGCCCCAGATCGGATTGCGCCAGCGCACGTGCGGCGTCGACACCTGCTTCCCAGTTCGGGAAGAACACGGCGTGAAAATCTTCGTGTGTCGGGATCGGCCGGATGCGCACGGTGGCTTCGGTGACCAGCCCCAGCCGCCCTTCGCTGCCCATCAGTGCTTCGCGCAGGTCAGGCCCGGCACTCGATGCGGGCAGACCGCCGATCTCCACGACGCCGCGCGGCGTCGAGAGTCGTGCGCCATGCAGCATCTGCTCGATGCGTCCATAGCGCAGCGACTGCTGGCCGCTGGAACGTGTCACCACCCAGCCCCCGACCGTCGAATACTCGTAGCTTTGCGGAAAGTGGCCGAGCAGAAAACCCTGCTGTTTGAGCTGTGCCTCCACCATCGGCCCTGGCGTGCCGGCATCGAACGTGGCCAGCCAGTTGCGGGTATCGACGTTGCGCAGACGGTTGAGTTTTTTCAGGCTGATGTTGACGACTGGCCGGTCGCCGACGGTGCTGGCCTGCGGCACATGCAGATGGCCGACGACACTGGTGCCGCCGCCATAGGGGATGACCACCGCGCCGATGTTGAGCGCCGCTTGCAGGGCGATGTCGGCCTCTTCCCGCGTGGTGGGCAAGGCCACGCCATCGGCAACCGGTCCCAGCTTGCCGTAGCGCAGAGCGAGCCAATCCGGGTAGCTCTGGCCGCGCGAATGATCGAGCCGCGTTTCGGCATCGGTGGCGAAGTAAGGGCCGTCGGCGAGACGCGAACGGGCCACATTCAAGAGTACGGATTCGCGGCTCACATCCTGATTCGGTGTGCCGTCGCCGACGCGCTCTTTCAAAAACTGGCGCGCTTCGGCACTCAGTGGATTGTGTTCACTGGTCTCGCCCCAGCCGTTCCATCGCCGCATGTCCATCCCCCTGATTTTGAGCGTTGCAAAGTATGCCAGCAGCACGCTTCAAAGCCGTGGCGCGGCCTGCTGGGCGATGCGACGCAGGGTTTTGAGCGTCAGGCAGGGTTCGTCCATGTGGCCGCGCAAGACCGCAGCCGCGTGCTCTGGTTCGCCAAGGTGATCGAGCACCAGGGTGGCACCGAGAAAATCCTGCGACAGCGTCTCGGCATTCAAGGTGATCACGGTGGGGATGCCCGCACCGCGCGCGGCCGCAAGCCCGATGGCGGAGTCCTCGATGGCGATGCATTCGTAGTGCAACAGCTTGAGCTTGTTGATGGCGTGGCGATACAGATCGGGTGCGGGCTTGCGGGCGAAGCCGGCCTCGCCGCCAACGATCAGCGACACCCGCTTGGCAAGCTCGGCGCCCAGGCCATGCTTGATGAACGACTTGATGCTGCGCGCACTGGCATTGCTGACCACCGCGAGGCGCAAACCGGCGTCGCTGGCTTCGCGCAGCAGGCGTTCCACACCCGGGCGCAACGGCACCTGGCCTTCTTCCAACCGCCGGTTGAAGTGCTGGGATTTGACCGCGTGCACATGATCGACCCAGGCCTCTTCACTCTCGCTGACAGCCTCGGCGTGCTCGCCCAGCTCTGGCTCGTAGCGCTTCAAATAGTGGTGCAGACGATCCTTGCCGCTGGGGCGTTCGAGCAGGCGCTTGTAGAGCCGCTCGCTCCAGCGAAAGCGCAATCCGAGTTCGCGGAAGGCGTCGTTGTAAGCGGGGCGATGCCCGAGCGCCTCGGTCTCGGCCAGCGTGCCATCGAGGTCGAACAGCAGCGCGCGCAGTGTCATTGCCGCTGCGCTATTGCGCGCAGTCGCAGTGCAATGAGCGCGCGGGACTTCATCCGCATATTCTAGGTGTGCATTCGTATGGAATGCCTTGATTTATCAATGATCGTGATCTCCATCACGCCACCCTATCGCGGCCGTTTCGCGCCGACCCCTTCAGGCCCGCTGCACTTGGGCTCGCTGTTCACCGCGTTGGCGAGTTGGCTGGCAGCGCGCCAAGCCGGTGGCACCTGGCATTTGCGCATCGACGATCTGGATCGGCCCCGCTGTATGCCCGGCGCCGAAGACACCATCCTGCGTCAGCTTGAAGCGCATGGCCTGCATTGGGATGGCGCGCCCGTACGGCAAACCGAACACACAGCGCAATACCAAGCCGCGCTGCATACGCTTGGGCGGCAAGGCCAGCTCTACGCCTGCACCTGCACTCGGGCCGTGCTGGCAGCCACTGCGTTACCCGGGCCTGACGGGGCGATCTATCCAGGCACTTGTCGCTCACACATAACGGTTGCTGATAAACCGGCGACACTGCGATTGCGCGTGCTGGACGGCATCCTTCAATGGCAGGACGGCATTCAAGGCCGGACAAGCCGCGCAATCCCCGCGGAAGCCGGTGACTTCGTAGTGCGACGCGCCGATGGCCAGATCGGCTATCACCTGGCCTGCGCGCTGGATGAGCACCGCATGGGCATCACCGAAGTGGTGCGCGGTGCCGACCTGCTCGGCGCAACGGTAAACCAGCTGAGCTTGTTCAAGGCACTCGACCTGACAGCACCCGGTTATGCGCATGTGCCGGTTCTGTTGGAATCGGATGGCAGGAAGCTGTCGAAACAAAATGGTGCGGCAGCACTGGCAACCGGTCGCGCCGGCGTCAGCCAGCAGCTGCTGTTTTGCCTCACTGCAATGCGTCTCGCACCGCCGCCGCAACTTGCTGAAGCGAGTGCCGAAACGATTTTGCACTGGGCTTTGCAACACTGGCATCCACAACATTTCGCCAGCACGACCACTTTGCCCATCGCGGACCTCGCTTTGCCCTAGCGGTCTCGCTCTGGCATTCTTGCCGCAGTGCAACAAAATGAGGCGGCAAGCAGCATGAGTGATGTACGCATCATCAAGAAATATCCCAACCGGCGTCTGTACGACACACAGGTCAGCCGCTACATCACGCTCGAAGAAGTGCGCCAACTCGTGCTTCAAAACATCGTCTTTCGCGTAGAAGACAAACGCACTTCCGACGACATCACGCGTTCCATCCTGCTGCAAGTCATCTCCGAGCAGGAGGAAAACGGCAATCCCATTTTCAGCGTCGAGCTGCTGAGCTTCATCGTTCGCTACTACGGCGATCCGATGCAGTCGAGTATCAGCCGCTATCTGGAGCTCTCGTTGCGTCTGTTTACCGAGCAACAGAGCCATTTCACCGAACAGCTGCGGGATTTGCTGGGCCAGGCACAGCAACCCGTGCAGGTGCTGAAAGAGCTGGCCGAGAAACAAGTGCCGGTGTGGCGCGCCGTGCGCAAGGAGTTTCTCAAGAACTTGGAGCGGGCCAAGGCCATCAAGCCCTTGCTGAGAGAGCGCGAAGACGACAGCAGCATGCCTTGAGCTTGAATGCTAAGTTTTTCGCCCCTTTGGCATGCTTGTTGCCATTAATTTCAAACAGAAATCAGTTAAAGCAGCCCGCAAAGAATGACGCTTCCGTCATTCTTTTGAAAAGAAAATCTTCAAGCTGCTGTTTTTGTTCATTTTTTATTAAAGTTTTTTACATTGACAGTATAGGTTTGCACATCTATACTGCACTGCAACAAAAGTCGGAAAGCAAAAAACCCGGTCAACGGGTTACGTTTCCGGGTTTCGTTATGATCTCCTCCAGAAAGGCCTTGTGCCTTTCTAGCACTTACCCCCTTCCTAACCGGAGGGGGTTTTTTTTGGCCCTAATGCAACGCCGTGATTGTGCGCCAGAGAAACAGGCGATTACAAGCGGTTGTGCACCCTTTTATTCAATTAATTGCACCGATTTGATCGATTTCTTTGAAATGTTGCGCTGCACAACAAAAAAGCCGCTCGAAAGCGGCTTTTTTGTGGCAAAAATCAGTCGGCAGATTTAAGCCAAACCCACATCAGAAGCCTTCATCGAGAGACGAATCTTGCCGTCGCGGCCTACTTCCAGCACTTTGACGCGAACGATGTCGCCTTCTTTAACAACGTTCTCCACTTTCTCTACACGCTCTTCAGAAAGCTGGCTGATGTGCACCAAGCCGTCACGGCCGGGCAGGATCGTCACGAATGCACCGAAGTCCATCAAGCGGGCCACGCGGCCTTCGTAGATGTCGCCCACCTGCACTTCGCGGGTCAGCATGGTGATGCGCGCGATGGCAGCTTCAGCAGCCTCGCCCGAAGTGGCGGCAATCTTGATGGTGCCGTCGTCCTGGATGTCGATGCTCGTGCCGGTCGCTTCGGTGATCGAGCGGATGGTCGCACCGCCCTTGCCGATCACTTCGCGGATCTTCTCCGGGTTGATTTTGATGGTGGTGATGCGCGGCGCGTAGCTCGACAACTCCGTGCGCGAAGCTGGCAGTGCGGCGTTCATCGCAGTGAGGATGTGCAGACGTGCAGCCTTGGCCTGCTCCAGCGCCAGCTTCATGATCTCGCCAGTAATGCCGGCAGTCTTGATGTCCATTTGCAACGCGCTGATGCCGTTAACCGAGCCGGCGACCTTGAAGTCCATGTCGCCGAG
>JAUSQI010000154.1 GCA_030652575.1 Stagnimonas sp.
GAGCGAGGATTGTCTGAGCGAGCGGCTTCTCGCGAGCGAGTTCCGCAGCGCCCCTCGACCCGAGCATCGCAGGGCAGTGCCGTAGGCACCGCCGTATCAGGGTGTGCTTTTCTTGGTTACTTCTTTTGCACAAGCAAAAGAAGTAACTCGCCGAAAGGCGAAACCGCGCTCGAAGCAAACACTCAGCCAGCAGAGCGCGTCAGCGCGATTAACAAAAGCCGCGTGGGCAGATGAAGCCTGCCCACCCTACGTCACTATGCACATAGGCCTACCGATAATCAGGCCGCATCATGAATCGCCCGCAAAATATCGCTCCGCGAGATCTGCCCCGTCAGCCGCCCGCTCTCCACCACCGGAAACCGCTTGAACGGCGTATCCAGAAAGCGTGAGGCCGCATCCAGCAAGGTCATCTCCGGCGAGAGCGACGCCACCTGCGTCGACATGAAATCGCGCACCACGCCCGGGGACACACCCTCGTAGTTGGCAATCACCGCCACCTTCAGGCAGTCCTTCTCGGACAACATGCCCACCAACAGGCCAGAGTCATCACACACCGGCGCCCCCGAGTGCCCGCGCTTCAACAGCTGGCCGATGGCACTCATCACATCGGTATCCGGCTTGAAGGTGAGCAGATTGGTGGTCATGTAATCGCTGACCGTATGGGCGCTCAAATCGGGCATGGCTCTCTCCAAAGTGGCTGTGCTTGTTTATGTCGCAAGCCTAGCCTAAAGAGCACGCTATTGCGGCGCGGATGCCGGTGGTTTTTCTGCTGCTGCCGCAGCGGGCGGCGAGGGCCATTGCTTGATGCTGATCTCCTGCGGGGCGGCGACGATCGCGATGCCCTCGGCCTTGAACAGCTCGAAGATGCGAAAGCGGATGCGGCTGGCGACACCCGTCTTGCCGTGCATGTCGCGCACATAGCCGCGCAGCTCGAAATGCAGGGTGCTGCCCTGGAAGTCGGTGAACACGACCCACGGGCCGGTGAGGCCAAACTTTTCGTTGTCGCCGATCAGCTCCTTCTCGCCTTCGGTGGCTTGCAGCAACAGGGCTTTCACCTTGGCAGGGTCGCCTTCAAACGCCACTTGCACCGGCAATATCAGGCGGCCGATGTTGTCGTGAAAGCTCAGGTTCTCGACCGACTTCGACAGCAGCTCGGAGTTGGGCACGATGATGCTGGTGCGGTCCCAGGTTTCGAGTTCGGTGGAGCGGATGCGAATCTTGCGCACAAAGCCTTCGGCCCCGGCGATCTTGATGTAATCGCCCATGCGTACCGGCCGCTCGAACAACAAGATCAGGCCGGAGAAGAAATTGTTGGTGATGTTCTGCAAGCCGAAACCAATGCCCACCGACAGCGCACCGGCAACGATGGCGAGCTTGCTGAGGTCGAGCCCCACCACGCTCAGCCCCACCATGATGGCGACGACGGCGGCGAGGTAGCCGAACAGGGTGGCGATGGAAACCCGCACGCTGGGTTCGAGGCCGGTCAGCGGCAGCCAGTCCTGCTCCAGTTTCTTCTTCAGCCAGCGGCCGAAGGTCAGCAGCAGCACAAACCAGAGGATGCCCATGATCAGATGCGAGGGCACGACGGTGACGCTGCCGAGCTTGATGCCGCCGCCGGTCAGCGCCTCGCTGAACTCGTCGCCCAGATCGTGCAGGCCCCAGACGTGCAGCAGCAGAAAGCCGATGAAGGGCCAGAGCAGAAACTGGGTGCTGAGCGTGAGCCACTTCAGCTCCGGGATTTTCTTGCCTTCGACCACGCCGAGGCGGTGCCGCAACCTTTGCTGCCAGCCGTAGCGCGCATCGTCCAGCGTGCGCGCCAGCCATTCGACGAAGAAGGAAAACACCACGCCGCCCGCGACGAGGATCATCGTCGCGACGGCGGGATTTTCGGTGACGATGCGGGGCAGAATGAGAAAGGTGAGACCGGCCATGACGTTGTGTTGGTGGAGGCTTGCCCCCAGCATAGTGAAGGCTCACCAATAAACTAGCCATGAACGCTGCTTCCATCCGCGATGCCGTCACCGCCGTGCTCTGTTGCCAGGGCGAAATCCTGATGGTGCAGCGCCAGCCGCAGCTGCCTTCGTTCTCGGGCTACTGGGCGTTCCCCGGCGGCAAGATCGAGGCGGCCGATGCCGATGGCAGCACTTCCTTGCTGTGCCCCGAAGCCGAAACCCGTGTGCTGGTCGGCATCGCCCGCGAGGTGCAGGAAGAGCTGGGCATCGACCTCGATGCGCTGACCCTGAGCGGCCAGGTGCAGACCGTGCGCGTACTGGGCGAGGCCACCACGCCGCCGATTTCGGCGACGCGCTTCCGCACCCGCTTCCTGCGCATTGATCTCGCCACAAAGCCCGAGCTGGCACTCGATACCCGCGAGCACTCCGAGGCGCTATGGACAACCGCGGGCGACTGGCTGGCGCGCTACCAGACCGGCACGCTGCTGATGGCCCCGCCGACGCTGGATACGGTCACTGCACTGGCGCTGCACGGCGGCCACGACACCGTCATCGATCTCGACAACGACGGCGCGGACGACGAGTGCCGCATCATCGAGCCGCTGCATGGCTTCCGCATCATCGCGGTGCGCAGCAATACCCTACCGCCAGCGACCCACACCAATGCCTTTCTGATCGGCGACAGCTACAAGGTGCTGGTCGACCCCTCGCCTGCCGACCGCAAGGAACTCGCGCGGCTGCTCAAGCTCATCGACCGAGTTGGCTGCGACGAGGTGCTGCTCACGCATCATCACCCCGACCACCGCCAGTTCGCGAACGAGATTGCCGCCCGCTACGACGTGCCGCTGGCGCTGAGCGACACCACGAGACGCTTCGTGCAGGCCGAGGACCCCGGCTACTTCGGCGACCTGCTGTTACGCACTTATGTGGAGGGCGATGTGGTGACGCGCTGGTTGGGCCAGCCGGTGCGCGTGGTGCCGGTGCCGGGTCATGACGCGGGGCAGATTGCGCTGATGCCGGACAACAAGGCCTGGTTCATCGTCGGCGATCTCATCCAAGGGATTGGCACGGTGGTGATCGCGAAGCCCGAAGGCCACATGGGCACCTACTTCGCGACGCTGCAAAAAGTCATCGACCTCGACCCGGCGGTGATCGTGCCGAGCCACGGCATGGCGATGGGCACGACCTACCGCCTGCAGGAAACGCTGAAACACCGAAAACTGCGCGAAGCCGCTGTGCTGCAACTGCATCGCGACGGCAAGTCACCCGCCGAGATGCTGACACTGCTCTACAAGGGCGTGGATTCGCGGCTGTGGCCGTTTGCGGCGATGAACATCGAATCGCACCTGGACAAGCTGCGGGAAGAGTCGGTGATCTGAGTTTTCAGCGCGGGTTGGTTTGCGCATCAATCGCGGAGTCGAGCTCCGCCTTGCGCTGGTCGTTGGCATCCAGCGCGCCATCCACCTTGTCGGCGATGGCCTTGCCGTCGTAGCCGAGCGCCTCGGTGTTGCGGATCGGCTGCGTCTCGGCGCGGCCCTGCGGCTCGCCGGGCTTGGGCACTTCGGGCTGCTTGCCGCAGGCGGTGAGAGCGGCCAGCAAAACGATAATGGTCAGTGCACGCATGGCAATCTCCAGATCAACGCAACCGCAATCAGCCGGACTTCTTCAGCGTCAGGCTCACCTTGTCTTCGCCGTCCTCGATGTTCTGCACCTTCACCGGCATGTAGTCTTTTTCAGGCGCAAGCCAGAATCGTAGCGTGGTGTTGGGGTCGTCGATCCGCTCGAACTGGATCGCCTCGAAGGTGCCCGCCGGAGTCTCGATCTGGCTCTTGCCCTTGATGGCGAAGGTATAAGTCTTCACCCGCTTGTGGTCGGCCACCGGCGTCACCAGCGTGCCGGGCTTAGCGTCGTTGATGTGGGTCTTCACCCACAGGCGTGCGGCCTGCTGCACGCTCAGGCGGTCGAGCGTGCCGGGCTTGATCTCCAGCGGGCCGTTGCGGCCACCGAGCAGCAGACCCTTGGCGAAATCGAAGGTCAGCACGAAGCCGTCCTTCGAGCGTTTGGGATTGTTGAAGCTCATGCTGCTGGGCACCACCGCGCCATTCTTGACGCAGAAATTGCTGGTCTCCTTGGGCGCGCCATACACCAGGCTGACGACGCCGACGGGATTGGTGGCCAGCTCGTAGCGATAGCAATCATCGGCTTCGGGCGTGAGCGTCAGCGTGCCCGAACCCAGCGGGATGCCGGTCCAAGACACGTCGTAGGTCAGCTGTGTGGCACTCAGCGACCCGGCACCGGCGGGCAGGCCGACAGCGAGCGCCAGCAGCATCCACAAGGGTTGTAGCTTCATTGGAATACAGCCTCCACATCGTGCAGCGTCAAGGGTGCCGCCAATGCGCGGTTGCGAAAAAACGCGCTGTGTTCGCTCAGGTGCAGCTCGCCCTTGGCGAGCCATGCAATGGCCTGCGGATAGATTTTCAACTCCACGTCTTGCATCACATGCTCCGCCAGAACAGAAGCTGAAGCCTGTGGCGGCACCGTGAATGCGCCCTGAAGCACGCGCGGCCCGCCGTCGAGTGCGGCGGTGACGAAATGCACCGTCGCCCCATGCTCGGCATCGCCTGCCGCCAGCACCGCCTCGTGGGTCTTCAAGCCCGGATGACGTGGCAGCAGCGAGGGATGGATGTTGAGCGCACGGCCCTCGTAGTGCTGCGTGAAGGCCGGCGTGAGGATGCGCATGAAGCCTGCAAGGGCGAGCACATCCGGCGCATGGGCATCGATGGCCTGCATGAGAGCGGCATCGAAATCATCGCGGCTCGCATAGGCCTTGTGATCGACCACCTGGGTGGCGATACCGGCCTGAGTCGCGCGTTGCAGGCCGGGCGCATCGGCCCTGTTGCTGATGACCGCCGCGATGCGTGCGGGGATGTGCCCCGCCGCGCAGTGCTCGATCAGGGCTTGCAGATTGCGGCCTTGGCCGCTGATGAGGACGACGATTCTTTTCATCTAGAGGCGGGGATGGGGTTCAGGGTATGGGGGATGGGAAAGACGACAGCACACGGTTTCTCCCTATACCCCGCACCCTGCCCCCATCCCCGCTTCTCAAACAAAACGCACGTCCTGCTTGCCCTTGACGATCTCGCCCATGACGAAAGCCTTGACCTTGCTCTTCTTCAGCGAGGCAAGCGCAGCGTCGGCCTGCAAGCGCGGCACGACCGCGACAAAGCCGACGCCGCAGTTGAAGACGCGCCACATTTCCTCCTGCGTGACGTTGCCGTTCTGCTGCAACCAGTCGAACACGGCCGGGCGTGTCCAGCTCGTGGTGTCGACCACCGCGGCAACACCCTTGGGGAAGCAGCGCGGCAGATTGCCAACGATGCCGCCGCCGGTGATGTGGCTGCCGCCCCGCATGTCGATGCCGTCTTCGAGCAGCTTGAGAATAGGCTTCACGTAGATTTCGGTCGGCGCGAGCAGCGCGTCTTCGAGCGTGCCGCTGCCGAGCTTCTGGTTGAGCTTGGCCTTGCTCACTTCAATGATCTTGCGCACCAGCGAGTAACCGTTGGAGTGAGGGCCGGAAGACGGCAGGCCGATCAGCACGTCACCCTTCTTGATGCGGCTGCCGTCGATGATTTTCTTCTTCTCAACCACCGCGACGACAAAGCCGGCGAGGTCGAAATCACCCTGGCTGTAGAGGCCGGGCATCTCGGCCGTCTCGCCGCCCACCAGCGCGCAACCGGCCAGCTTGCAGCCGTGCGCGATGCCCTTGATCACCTTGCCGGCGACCTTCTTGTCGAGATCGCCGGTGGCGTAATAGTCCAGAAAGAACAGCGGTTCGGCCCCGTTCACCAGCACGTCGTTGGCGCACATGGCGACCAGATCCTGGCCGAGGCCTTCGACGCGGCCGGTTTCGATACCCAGCTTGAGCTTGGTGCCGACGCCATCGGTGCCGCTCACCAGAATGGGTTTCTTGTATTTCTTGGGGATGCCCACCAGCGCGCCGAAGCCGCCCACACCCGCCAGCACTTCCGGCCGCTGGGTGGATTTGACGATCTTCTTGATGTCGTCGACCAGCGCGTCGCCCTCGTCGATATCAACGCCGGCGTCGCGGTAGGAGAGTGATTTCTTGGGGGCGGCAGGCTTTTTCATGGATATGGATTGGCGAAGATTCAGTGATGAACGCTATTTTAAGCGTTGCCTCCACCAAAGCTCCCGCCATGCACACGTCCGAACTCGAATCCCCGTTGCGTCTGCGTGACCACTGGCACTGGCTGGTCGGCGGTGCGGCTTTGCTCGCCATGCTGTGGGTGCTGGGGCCCATCCTCATGCCGTTCGTGGTCGGCGGCATCCTGGCCTACGTCGGCGACCCGGTGGTGGACTGGCTGGAAGAGCGCGGCTTCTCGCGCACCTGGGGCGTGGTGATGGTGTTTGCCACCATTACGCTGAGCATCGCGCTGCTGATCCTCATGATCGCGCCGATGATTCACGCGCAGACGCTCACCCTCATCGCCGCCGCCCCCGAGGCGCTGCGCTGGATACAGGACGTGGGCATGCCCAAGATCGGCATCAACGTGCCCGACAACCTCAAGATCGACGCCAATTACATCAGCCGTTGGATCAGCGACCACTGGCGGGAGGCGACCGGTGCCGCCGGCGTGGTCGCGCAGTCCGGCCTTGCAGTGCTGGCCACCATCGCCAACATCGCGCTGATTCCGGTGGTGGCGTTCTATCTGTTGCGCGACTGGGATCGCATGGTGGAAAGCTGCGATCGCTTCACCCCGCCGCGCTGGCGTCCGCTCACGCGCCGCCTCGCCAGCGAGTGCGACGACGTGCTGGGCAGCTTCATCCGCGGCCAGGGGCTGGTGATGGTGGCGATGGCCATCTACTACACCGTCACGCTCTCGATCGCGGGGCTGAAGCTCTCACTCGTGGTCGGCCTCATCGCCGGCACGCTCACCTTCGTGCCCTATCTGGGATTTGCCGTCGGCTTTGCCGCCGCGATGATCGCGGTTCTGGTGCAGGACCCTTCGTTCTGGCCGATCATCTGGGTCTGCATCATCTTCGGCATCGCGCAGATGCTCGAAGGCAATGTGCTGGTGCCGATGCTGGTGGGCGACAAGATCGGCATCCATCCCGTCACCGTCATCTTCGCGATCATGGCGGGCGGGCAGTTGATGGGCTTCACCGGCGTGCTGATCGCCCTGCCAGTGGCAGCGATCCTGGCCGTGCTGTTCCGCGAACTGAATCGACGCTGGCGCAGCAGCGCGTTCTATCTCTGGGGTGCGACAGCAGCGGCAGAGCCTGCTCCGGAAGCATTGCCTCCGCCGCCATCGGCCATCGCACTGGGCGAGGGGCCGCCGCTTAAAAAAGACGCATGAAAGGCACCCAACTCGCGCTGGCTGTCGCCCTACCCGATCCGCAGGACTTCGAGCACTTTCATACCGGCCCCAACGGCGCAGTCGTCGCCACGCTGCGCACGCTGCTGGATGTCGAAGACAGCAGCAGCCTGTTGTTGCACGGCCCCGGCGGCAGCGGCAAAAGTCATCTGGTGCAGGCACTGCTGAACGAAGCCGCCGACAGCGGCGTGCGCGCGATGCTGCTCGATGTGCAGACGCTCACCGCCTCCACCCGCGCACTCGAAACCGTGCCGCTGCTGTGCATGGATGCGCTTGACGACGCGCCGCTGGAAGATGCGCAGGCGCTGGCGCTGATCCGACTTCTGGATGGCCGCCGCCAGCGCGCGGTGAGCACGCTGGTCACCGCACGCAAACCGGCGGCGCAGCTGGTGCTGCCACGGCCCGATCTCGCCACCCGCCTCTCGGGCTTCACCAGCTTTGGTCTGCGGCCGCTGTCGGATGACGACCGCATCGGCCTGCTGCGCCTGCGCGCCAGCACGCGAGGCCTCAATTTGTCTTTGGAAGTCGCCAGCTACCTGCTCAAGCACCTGCCACGCGACGTGGCCTCTCTGCTGGCGGCAGTGGATACGCTCGACCGGGCGGCACTCGCGGCGCGACGCGGGCTGACCATTCCGCTGGTGCAGGAAACCTTAGGGTTGAGCGGCTAATTTGTCCGCGGTCTTCTTCGCCTTGGCGAACAGCATCAGCGCGACGAAATCGAACGCGGCGACCACCGAGAGCACGATGAGCGCGCCTTTCATTCTCGGCAGCATGTAGGCCTCGGCCAGCAGCATGGCGCAGTAGAACGACACCAACATGCTCGCCCAGCCCGCCGTGTAGGCGCGTCCCCGCAGCAAACCCGGCAAGGTCCAGAGCAAGGGCAACACGGCGACCACGGCCAACACCCAATGCGCGCGCGTGCCGCGTCCGACGATGAGTGCGAACACGCCCACGGTGAGCGCGATGTGCAGCAGCAGCGTGGCGCGATGCACGACGGTCACCAGTCTGGTGTCGCTCATGCGGCGAGCCTCACGGCGATACCCGCCACCCGGCGGCCCAGCGCCTCGGCCAGCGCCAGCTCATCCGCCGAGGGCGGCTTGGGCGCACTGCCCGCTCCGGCGTGGTGGCTGGCGCCATACGGCGTGCCGCCGCCAGTCGTGGTCGACAGCTGCGGCTCGCTGTACGGCAGGCCCACCAGCACCATGCCGTGGTGCAGCAGCGGCAGCATCATGCTCAGCAGCGTGGTCTCCTGGCCGCCGTGCAGCGAGCCGGTGGAGGTGAACACCGCCGCCGGCTTGCCGACGAGCGCACCGCTCATCCACAGGCCGCTGGTCGAATCCAGAAAATACTTGAGCGGTGCGGCCATGTTGCCGAAGCGCGTCGGCGAGCCCAGCACCAGGCCGCTGCATTCCTTGAGGTCGTCCAGCTCGCAATACGGCGGGCCGGATTCGGGCACCGGCGGCAGCGAGGCCTCGGTCTGCGCCGAAATGGGCGGCACCGTGCGCAGGCGGGCGGTGCCGCCAGACACCGACTCGATGCCGCGGGCAATGGCGCGCGCCATCAGGGCCGTGGAGCCGTTGCGGGAGTAGTAGAGAACGAGCAGATCTTTCATGTGGAAGATGATCGCACAGGCTTTCGCCACGGCCGCAGGGTTGCGATGATCACGCCATGCCAATCCGCCGCCTGTTGCCCGCCCTCGTCCTGCTGCACGGTTGTGCCGGCGCGCCGCCGGTGAGTGTGTTCGACCGCCCCGAGAGCGAGCGGCCGGTGCGCATCGTGCCGCTGTATGACGGCACCCCGCTGCCTGCCGCCACCAGTGCGGAAACGCGCGTCGCATTGGGCAAGGCGCGGCAGCAGACGCAGGCCGCGCAAAAGACTGCGCCCGCCTATCAGGATCGCGACCGGCTGCTGCCGCTGGCCGAGCAAGCCGCACGCGAGGGCAACAACCCGCGTGCGCAAAGCCTGGCGCGACAAGCCACGTCGCGCGGCGAATCGGCTGTAGAAACACAGCGCACCCGCGAAGCCGCCACGCTGCTGAAATCGCTTTACGAAACCACGGGTTTGAGCGATGCCCAGCTGGCCCAGTTGCGCAGCGCCGAGGCGCAATTGGTGCGCGGCGAGAACGCGACGGCGCTGAAGCACTTGCAGGCCATCAAGGCGGCGGCGCAAAAGCCGCGCGATTACACCGTGCAGCGCGGCGACACCCTCAGCGCCATCGCCGCCCGCGAGTCGGTCTATGGCAATTCGCTGCTGTGGCCGCTGCTGTGGGAGGCCAACCGCGCAAGCATCCCCAACCCGCATCGGCTGCGCGCCGGGGCAAAGATGAAGATTCGCCCCTCGCCCAGCGTCGATGAAGTGGTGAAAGCGATTGCCGAGGCGCGGCAATATCCGGCACGGGTGAGAATCGGCACTGTGAAAACACTGCCGAAACCCTGAGAAAAACGAGAGCCCCATGCACCCGAATGCCGAGTTGATCCAGCGTTTCTATGTCGCGTTTTCGCAGCGTGACGCCGCCGACATGGCCGCGTGCTACCACCCGGAAGTTCGATTTTCCGACCCCGCATTCCCCGATCTGCGTGGCCCTGCGGCGGGCGCGATGTGGGCGATGCTGTTGGCGCGCGGGAAGGATCTGATCGTGCAGTTCGGCGAGATCGCTGCCGACGACCAAAACGGCCGCGCGCATTGGGACGCGACCTATACCTTCAGCAAAACCGGCCGCAAGGTGCTCAACCGCATCGACGCCCGATTTCGTTTCAAGGACGGACTCATCGTCGAGCACGTCGACGAGTTCAGCTTTCCGCGCTGGTCGCGGCAGGCGCTGGGCTTGCCCGGCCTGTTGCTGGGCCACACGGCGTTCCTGCAGCGCAAGGTGCAGGCCGAGGCCGCAAAGAGTCTCGCCGCCTGGCAGGTTCAGAAGGCGAAGTAGCGGCTGCGCAAAACGCCCAGCACCAGATCGGGATACTCCATGCGCCCCAGGCTGCCGTTGTAGCGCGCGAGTGCGCGGGTGACATCACCTTTTTCCTTGTCCAGATAAAACCGCAGGATGGTGCAGCCCATGCGCAGGTTGACCTCGGTTTTGAACAGGTTGCTGCCCTTCTGCCCCAGTTCGGTGAGCCAGAACGGCATGATCTGCATGTAGCCCAGCGCACCGGCGTAGCTGATGGCGTGGCGGTCGAAGCGGCTCTCGATGTGGATGACGCTGAGCACCAGCTCCGGGTCCAGCCGGGCGCGCTTGGCCTCGGCATGCACCTGCCGCAGAAAATCCAGCCGCTGGCGTTCGTCGGGCAGATAGCGTTCCAGGCGTGGGGAGTAATCCAGCAACCACACCTGCGCCTCGTACTTGTCGTCGAAGCTGCCGCCTGCGGTGATCGCCTCGGCCAGCCGCGCGCGCAGCTCGGGCTCCGGCGTGCCGACCGGCCCGGCAAACACCAGCGCGGGCAGCAGAAGCAGCAGAAGCAGCAGAAAAAGGCAGCGGATATTCACAGGGCGGTCGGCGAGGCCACAACAATGCGGTGACAAATTGTAGGCCGCTCAGTTGCTTGCATGCGTTTCACCGTTTTGACTTCAACGCCGGTTGAAACTTTGGCGGTCAGCACCCAGAATACTGACCAACCGATCGGTCAGCGCACTGAACCTCTGCAATGTCTCCTCCCCCAGCCACCGTCACGCCACCCAACAGTCCCGGCGCCCAGCATGTGCTGGATGTGGCGCGCGTGTTGTTTGCCGAACACGGGATCGATGCGGTGTCGATGCAGGACATCGCCACCCAGGCAGGCGTCAGCAAGGCCAATGTGTTTCATCACTTTGCCAGCAAAGAGGCGCTCTACATCGCGGTGATCCGCGCCTGCACGCAATACAAGAACGCCATGATCGCGGAACTGGTGGCCAGCCCGGCGCCGTTCGAGCAACGGTTCTTCGCGCTGCTGAAAGGCCAGTTGCAGCACATGGCGGACGACCCGAGCGGCACCCGCCTGGTGATCCGCGAGGTCACCAACGGCAATATCGAGCGCGCCAAGCTGATTGCCACACAGATTTTTTCGGAACAGATCCGCGACCGCCTCGCGTTTTTTGAAGACGCCCGCGCCCGAGGCGAGTTGCGCGAGGGTGTCGAACCGCATGTGTGCGACATGCTGCTGGGGGCCTGCTGCATGTTCCATTTCAATTGCGGCGAAGTCTCCAAGCACATCAGCACCGAGCTGGGCACCGTGATGCCAGCGACGATCGATGGCTTCGCCCGCACCATCTGCAATGCGCTGGTGAACGGCCTGGGCGTTAGCCCCGCCAAGCCGGCGCGCAAAGCCAAAGCCGCCACCCAGAAAATCAGTGCGCCCCGGCGCAATCCTTCCCGCAGCACCCGGAGCCTTTGAGTCATGACGACCATCCGCCGCACATCCCCGTTGTTTGCCCTGACCGCCGTTGCGGCAGTTCTGCTTTCCGGCTGCATGCTGGGGCCCGACTACACCAAACCCGAAGCACCGACCACCCAGCGCATCGCCGGCAAGCCCCTGCCGGCGGCAACCGTTGCCGCCCCCATCAAGGGCGGCGAGTCGCAGCGCTTCGTCGAAGGCGGCGTGCTGCCGGCGCAGTGGTGGAAGACCTTCGGCTCGCCGGTGCTGGATGGCTGGGTCGATGAGGCGCTCGCCAAAAGCCCCTCGCTCGCCAGCGCCGAGGCCACCCTGCGCCAGCAGCAGGCACTCTACATCGCCGCTGGCGGCACGCTTTACCCCAGCGTCACCGCCAATGGCGGTGCCACCCGCCAGAAAACCAGCGGCTCCGCGTTCGGCGGCGGCAGCGTGCCGGGCAACATCTTCAACCTCTACTCGGCTTCTGTGGACGTCAACTACGGCCTGGACATCTGGGGTGGCACCGCGCGCAGCATCGAGGGCCAGCTGGCCCTGGTGGAAGCCACGAAATACCAGACCTCGGCGGCCTATCTCACGCTGGTCGGCAACGTCGTCACCAGCGCGGTGTCGGTGGCCTCTGCACAGGCACGGCTCAAAACCGCCCGCGAGATCGCCGAGGCCTATGTCGACACCGTGCGTCTGGCCCAGAAGCAGTTCGACCTGGGGGCCAGCGCCCGCAGCGACGTGATTGCGGCGCAGACGCTGCTGGCGCAGTCGCAGGCCAACATCCCGCCGCTGGAGCAGGAGCTGACCGCCGCCAGCAACCGTCTTGCGGTGCTGCTGGGTCGCTACCCCAGCGAATTCGACAACGGCGGTTTCAACCTCACGGCACTCACCCTGCCGCAGGAGATTCCGGTGGCCCTGCCCTCCACTCTGGTTGAACGCCGACCGGATATCGCCGCCGCCAGCGCGCAGCTCGCCGTGGCATCGGCCAACGTCGGCGTCGCCGTCGCCAACCGGCTGCCACAGCTCACCCTCAGTGCCAGCGTCGGCACCCAGGCGGCCAAGCCCAAGAACCTGTTCGACGAGGACATCTGGAGCATCGGCGCCAATCTCGCCGCGCCGATCTTCGATGGCGGCACCCTCAAGGCACGGAAGGACGCTGCCGTCGCCGCCTACGACGGTGCGCAGGCCGACTACCGCAATACGGTGCTCAATGCCTTCAACGAAGTCGCCGACGCCCTCTCGGCGCTCGACAACGACGCCCGCAGGCTGGCCGCGCAGCAATCCGCTTTCGACCTGGCCACCGAATCGCTGCGCCTGACCGAGGCCACTTATCGCACCGGCTCGGCGACCATCTTCGACGTGCGCGATGCGCGTCTCACCGCGGCTGCCGCCCAGCAAAACCTGGTGCTCGCCCTGGCCACCCGATACCAGGACACCGCAGCGCTGTTCCAGGCCCTGGGCGGCGATGGCTGGAACCGCAACACCCCACCGCCAGAGGCCACGGCCAGCAACACGCCGGCGCCCACCCTTGCCGCCACGGCAACCCCTTGAGAACACCTGATTTAGTCCCCGGAGAACCTTTATGAAATGGCTCAAATTACTGCTGGTTGTCGTCGTCATCGTCGGCGTGATCGTCGGCATCAAGGCATGTCAGGTGAAAAAAACCTTTGATGGCTTTGCGGCGATGGGTGAGCCCAAGGCCACGGTCACGGCCGTCAAGATCGGCATGCAGGACTGGAACCCCTCGCTCAGCGCCATCGGTTCGCTGCGCGCCGTGCGCGGCGTGGAGGTTTCGCCCGAGGTCAGCGGCCAGGTGCAGGCGATCCAGTTCAACTCCGGCTCCGACGTGAAGAAGGGCGAGGTGATGGTGCAGCTCAACGCCGATACCGACATCGCACGCCTGGGCTCCTTGCAGGCAACGCTTGCACTGGCGGAAACCACGCTGGCCCGCAGCAAGGCGCAGCGCGAGGCGGACATCCTCAGCCAGGCCGCGCTCGACAACGATGCCGCCGCCGTGCGCACCGCCGCGGCGGCCGTGCGCGAACAGCAGGCGCTGGTGGCGAAGAAAACCATCCGCGCGCCATTCGCGGGCAAGGCCGGCATCACCATCGTCAACCCGGGCCAGTATCTGAATCCGGGCGACAAGATTGCCAGCGTGCAGCAGCTCGACCCGATCTATGTCGACTTCAACGTGCCGCAGAACGCGCTGTCGTCCATCGGCATCGGCCAGACCGTCAACGCGACCACCGACGCCGGCGTGGCGGCCAGCGGCACCATCAGCGCCATCGAGCCGCTGGTGGACAGCGAGACCCGCAACGTCAAGGTGCAGGCAACCTTGAAGAATGCCGACGCCAAGCTGCTGCCCGGCATGTTCACCAAGTTGCAGGTGGCCTTCGGCGAGCCCAAGAAATATCTGACGCTGCCCAACACCGCCGTTGCCTTCAACCCCTACGGCGAAACGGTGTACGTGGTGGTGCCGGCAGAGGTTTATTACGCCGAAGAAAACAAGAAGAAGCAGGAGGAAGCCGCCAAGGCATCGGCACAGGCCAAGACCGACGGCAATGAAGCCGCACCTGCCGCCGATGCCGCAGCCAAGGCCCCGCCGCCGGATACCAAGACGGCAGACGGCAAGCCGAAGTTCGTGGCCAAGCAGACCTTCATCACCACCGGCCCGACGCGCGGCGACCAGGTGGCGGTTCTCACCGGCCTGAAAGAAGGCGACGAGGTGGTGACCTCCGGCCAGCTCAAGCTCAAGAACGGCCTCGTGGTGCTGGTGGACAACACCATCTCGCCCACCAACGACGAAGCCCCGAAGCCGAAGGACGAATAGGACTCACTCGACCATGAACTTCACAGATATCTTCATCAAGAAACCAGTGCTGGCGACCGTCGTCAGCCTGGTGATCCTGGTGCTCGGCTTCCGGTCGATGTTCGACCTGCCGATCCGCCAGTATCCCGAGACGCAGAACTCCACCGTCACCGTGACCACCGCCTACTACGGCGCGAGTCCCGATGTGGTCGCGGGCTTCATCACCACGCCGATCGAAGCGGCGGTGGCGCAGGCGCAGGGCATCGACTACCTCACCTCCAGTTCATCGAGCGGTGTCTCCACGGTCAGCGCCACGCTCAAGCTCAACTACGACGGCAACACCGCGCTCAGTGAAATCAACACCAAGGTGCAATCGGTGTTGAACCAGCTGCCGGCCGAGGCGCAACAACCCGTGCTGACCGTGCAGACCGGCGAGCAGATCGCCTCGATGTACATGGGCTTCAACAGCTCAACGCTGCCCACCAACAAGATCACCGACTACGTGATCCGCGTCGTGCAGCCCAAGTTGCAGACGGTCGCGGGCGTGAAGCAGGCCGAGCTCCTGGGCGGCCGCCAGTTCGCACTGCGCGCCTGGCTCGACCCTGACCGCATGGCAGCGCACGGGCTGACCGCCACCGACGTCTCTACCGCACTCGCGGCCAACAACTATCTGTCGGCGCTGGGCACCACCAAGGGGCAGATGATCTCCATCGACCTCACCGCCTCGACCGATCTGCGCTCGGTGGACGAGTTCAAGCAACTCGTCGTCAAGCAGAAGGGCGATGCCCTGGTGCGCCTCGAAGACGTGGCCAACGTCACGCTGGGTGCCGAGAGCTATGACTCGGTGACGCGCTTCGACGGCAAGCAGAGCGTGTTCATCGGCATTCGCGTGGCACCCGATGCCAACGCGCTGACGGTGGTCGCCGAAGTGCGCAAGCTGTTCCCCGAAGTGGTGGCCCAGCTCCCCGCCGGCATGAACGGCGAGATCGTCTACGACGCGACCGAATACATCTCCTCCTCGATCAGCGAAGTGGAAAAGACGCTGATCGAAGCGCTGCTGATCGTGACCGTGGTGATCTTCCTGTTCATGGGCTCGCTGCGCTCGGTGCTGATCCCCATCATCGCCATGCCGCTCTCGCTCATCGGCGGCTTCTTCGTGATGCTGCTGCTGGGCTATTCCATCAACCTGCTGACGCTGCTGGCCCTGGTGCTGGCGATCGGCCTGGTGGTCGATGACGCGATCATCGTGGTGGAAAACGTCGACCGGCACATGAAGCTCGGCAAGAAGCCCTTCGATGCCGCACTCATCGCCGCCCGCGAGCTGTCGGGCCCGATCATCGCGATCTCGGTGGTGCTGATCGCGGTCTATGTGCCGATCGGCTTCCAGGGTGGATTGACCGGCGTTCTGTTCAGTGAGTTCGCCTTCACGCTGGCGGGGGCGGTGGGTGTTTCCGCCATCGTCGCGCTGACGCTGTCGCCGATGATGTGCGCGAAGTTCCTGAAGGACGACCACGCCAGCAACAAGTTCGTGATGCTGCTCGACCGCAATTTCGAGAAGTTCTCGAGCGGCTACCGCAACATCCTCAACAGCCTTTTGAAGGGCTGGGGTGCGGTGGTGGCGTTCGGCTTCATCATCATGGCGCTGATCGGTTTGTTCATGGTCGCCCCCGGCCCGTTCGGCATCAAGAGCGAGCTGGCACCGCCGGAGGATCAGGGCTTCCTGTTCCACCTCATCACCGGCGCGCCCAACGCCACCAACCAGCAGATGACGCAGTACTCGACGCAGAGCTTCAACATCATGAAGAGCCTGCCGGAGTGGTCGCACAGCTTCCAGGTGGATGGCGCGGGCACGGTCAACAGCGGCATCGGTGGCTTCATCGCCAAGACCTACGACCAGCGCACCCGCGACACCACCGCGATGCAGCAGGAGTTGCAGGCCAAGAGCAACGGCATCGCCGGTGCCAATGTGTTCTGGATCAACCTGCCCGCATTGCCGGGCGGCGGCCAGGGTTTGCCGGTGCAGTTCGTGGTGTCCACCACCGAGCCGTTCGCGAACCTCTATGAAGTGACCCAGGCCATCGTCGAAAAGGCACAGGCCTCGGGGCGCTTCTACGTGCTCGACAACGGCCTCAAGTTCGACAAGCCGCAGACCACGGTGGAAATCGATCGCGACCAGGTGGCCACACTGGGCCTGACCCAGCGTGATGTTGGCCAGGCGCTGTCGGCGATGCTGGGTGGCGGCTACGTCAACTACTTCAGCATCTCGGGCCGCAGTTATCGCGTCATCCCGCAGGTGCAGCAGCAGGAGCGTCTGAACGCCGACCAGCTGGGCACCTATCAGATCCGCACCGCCTCGGGCGCGATGATCCCGGCCTCGACCGTCATCAAACTCAGGACCGAGACCGTGCCGCAGTCCCTGCCCCACTTCCAGCAGCTCAACAGCTCGACCATCGGCGCGGTGTTCGGCGGCACGCAGGGCGAGGCCTTGCAGATGCTGCGCGACATCTCGAAAGACATCCTGCCGCAGGGTTACAGCATCGACTACGCGGGCGAGTCGCGGCAGTTCATGAACGAGTCCGGCGGTTTTCTCACCACGATGGGCTTCGCGCTGGTGATCATCTTCCTGGTGCTGGCGGCGCAGTTCGAGAGCTTCCGTGACCCGCTGGTGGTGATGATGTCGGTGCCGATGGCGATCTTCGGCGCGATGATCTTCCTGTTCCTCGGTGCCGCCACGCTCAACGTCTACACCCAGGTGGGGCTGGTCACACTGGTGGGGCTGATCGCCAAGCACGGCATCCTCATCGTCGAGTTCGCCAACGAGTTGCAGGAGCACGGCAAGAGCAAGCTCGACGCCATCATGGACGCCGCCAGCATCCGCTTGCGCCCCATCCTGATGACGACCTTTGCGATGGCGCTCGGCGTGGTGCCCTTGTGGATTGCCAGCGGCGCGGGTGCGGTCGGCCGCAACCACATCGGTCTGGTGATCTTCACCGGCATCAGCATCGGCACCTTCTTCACGCTGTTCGTGGTGCCCGCGATGTACATGTGGATCGCGCGCGACCACGGCAAGGAAGCCGGCGCGCACGACAGCGACGCCGAGCCGGTGCCGCGGGACCACGCGCTGGTGCCCATCGAGCAGCATCCCGCCGTGTAAGCACCGTCATTGAAAAGCCCCGCCATCGACACGATGGCGGGGCTTTTTTTGCGAATGCGGCAACGTTTCGCGGGCCGCACCGCAGAACCAGCGGCAAGCCGATCAGTCGAGCTTGGCCAGCACGGCCTCGAGCGTGGCGGCGATCATCTCCGCCGCCGCACCCTTGCGATGCTTGTATTCGAACTGCTGCGTGGCAAGACCCTTGTCGCCGATGACGACGCGGTGCGGAATGCCGATGAGATCGGCATCCGCGAACATGCTGCCGGGGCGCTGGCCGCGATCGTCGATGGCGGCTTCGATGCCGGCTGCGATCAGTTCCGCATACAGGCGCTCGCTGGCCTCCTTCACGGCAGGGGACTTGTCGGCCCCGATGGGGCACACCAGCACGCGCCAGGGCGCGATGGCATCCGGCCAGCAGATGCCGTTGGCGTCGTGCGATTGCTCGATGACCGCCGCGACCAGGCGCGACACGCCGACGCCGTAGCAGCCCATCTCCGGCGTGGTCGCCTGCCCCTGCTCGTTGAGCACGGTGAAGCCCATCGCCTTGGAGTACTTCTGCCCGAGCTGGAACACATGCCCGCCCTCGATGCCGCGATAGAACTTGATGGTGCCGACGCCATCGGGGCTTGGATCGCCTTCCGCGATCATGCGGATGTCGGCGACGACGGCCGGCTTGAGTGCGATGGCATCGCCCCAGTTCATGCCGGTGTAGTGCATGCCTTTTTCGTTGGCGCCGCAGATGAAATCGCTGAGCGCGGCAGCCTCATGGTCGGCGATCACCGTGATGCTGTTGCTGGCGATGAGCGCATTGAAGGCCTCGATGTCGGCAGCCGATGCGGTCGTCTCGCCGGCATGCAGCACCGGCCCGATGAAGCCGGGGCGCGAGCCGAGGGTCTTGACGATCTCGGTCTCGGTGGCCAGCACGTAATCCTTGAGGCCTGCGAGCTTGCGCACCTTCACCTCGTTGACTTCGCGGTCGCCGCGCACGGCGAGCAAATAGAACTTGCCCTCGGCGATGACGGCGATGCACTTGAGCATCTGCTTGATGTCCGCGCCGAGAAAGCCCGCCACATCGGCGCAGGATTTCTTGCCCGGCGTCTCGACGCGCGTCGCCGTTTGCGTCGCCGCCGCAGCCGCACCACAAGGCAGCGTCTCGGCGGCCTCGACGTTCGCTGCATAGGTGCCGCCCTCGGCCACTGCCAGCAAGTCTTCACCGGAACCGGCGAGCACATGGAACTCCTCGCTCTTCGCCCCGCCGATGTTGCCGCTGTCGGCTTTCACGCAGCGGAAGTCCACGCCCAGCCGCGTGAAGATGCGGATGTAGGCCGCGCGCATGTTCTGGTATTCGGTCTCCAGACTCTCGGCATCCATGTGGAAGCTGTAGGCGTCCTTCATGATGAACTCGCGCGCGCGCATCACGCCGAAACGCGGGCGGCGCTCATCGCGGAACTTGGTCTGGATCTGGTAGTAGTTGACCGGCAGCTGCTTGTAGCTGCGGGTGTCTTGCATCACCGTGTGAACGATCACTTCCTCATGCGTCGGGCCGTAGCAGAACTCCGCACCGTGGCGATCCTTCAGACGCAGCAGCTCGCCGCCCATCACGTCCCAGCGGCCCGACTGCTGCCACAGCTCTGACGGTTGGATGCTGGGCATGAAGCACTCCACCGCTCCCGCATTGTTCATCTCTTCGCGCACGATGTTTTCCACCTTCGCCAGCACGCGCTTGCCGATGGGCATCCACGTATACAGGCCCGCACCGAGCTTGCGGATGTAGCCCGCGCGCTGCATGAGCTGGTGCGAAATCACCTGCGCATCGGCCGGGGTTTCTTTGGTGGTGTGGATCGGGAAGCGGGACAGGCGCATGGCGGCTCTTGGGGCGGCAGATCAAAAAGGTCGCGGATTGTAGGCGGCGTGGCGACTGTCTCGAAACCGTCAACAAATCTTGATGTTGCGTCTATAGGCTGCGCCCCCTTTGTCCGCCGGGTGCGATTCATGCGTTTTCCGACTGTTTTTGCCGCACTTTTCTGCATCCCTTCGCTACTGGCCGCAGGCACTCGCAGCGACAAAGCGGCGACGGCACCGAGCGGCGTCTACCTGGCAGGCGACATGCATGTGCACAACGACCACTCGGCCGATGGCTCGGCACTGCGCCAGGCGCTGGATGGCCGCGGCCCCGGCAATGTCTCGGTGGCCGACCAGATCGGCCAGGGCGTGCAGAACAATCTGGCCTGGATGCCGCTCACCGACCATCGCACCTACGACCAGCATTACGACCCGCTGTGGACCTCCAGCGACCTGCTGCTCATCCCCGGCGAGGAGGCCAACGGCAGTCCGCACGCCAATGTGCTGGGCGCGGTGGACTGGCTGGTGCAAGGCGTGCCCTACACCGGCCGCCCCGGCTGGAGCGTGCTGCAAACCTCGATCTGGGATGCCCACAGCCAAGGTGCGGTCTGGAGCCACAACCACCCCGACGACGGCCATGTGAACGACGACGGCACGCCCAACGAAAGCGCCAATGCGGTCGGCGCCGATACGGTGGAAATCTGGAACAAGGCCAGCGGCATCGAGACCGAACTGCGCTATGCCGAAAACCGCTGGAACGCGGGGTATCGCTTCGGTGGCGTGGGTGCGTCGGACAACCACTTTCGTGAACTGTGGGCCATTGCCGGACCAGGGCTGCCCGCAACCCAGGTGTTCGCGGCAGGGCCCAGCGAGCGCGCCGTGCTGGATGGCCTGCGCGCCGGCCGCACCGTGATCACCGCGCGCAACGATGGCATTGCCCCGGTGGTGAGCCTGGAAGCCGATCTACAGAAGGACGGTATTTTCGAGGCCATTGTCGGCGACGAGGTGGTGGCTCCGGCCGGCACGGCGGGCCAGTTGCGCGTGCGCATCCAGCGCGGCACCGGCAGCACGGTGACGATCTATAAAAACCCCGGCCGCGCCGTGCCCGAAGGCGTGTTTGCCCGCTATCAGCCGCTGCTGCCGGACGACAGCCGCAACTTCGACATCACCGCAACGGATGCGCAGACCTGGTACTACGTCGAAGTGCGTGGCCCCGGTGAGATCGATGCCGTCAACACCGACGATCTCGCCGCCGCACTCAATCCGCTCAACCTGCTGAATGCGCGTCGTGCCATCAGCAGCCCGATTTTCATCGGCCCGATGCTGGCCGTGCCGCAGGGCGAGCAGCCGCTGCCTGTCGACATCGGCAGCGATGACGGCGCGGTGCTCGCGCTCGGCGAGCCGCAGCAGTTTTCGGGCTTCCCGGATATCGCCGTCGGTGGCGGCGTCACACACATCGTCGCCGAGCAGCACGAAGCTGGCAGTACGCATCTGCACTACCGCCACCTGCCCACAGAGGGCAGCGCTGCGCCCGCGACCGACCTGGCACCGCTCAGCAACACGGCACGCTTCCCGCGCATCGCGGCGGCGGGGCTCAAGGTCTGCGTCACCTGGCAGGACGAACGCAAAGGCCAGGTGCCGCGTCGCCCGGCGATCTACCTGCGTTGCTCAGCCGACAACGGCAGCAGTTGGCAAGCCGAGCAGCTCGTGCGCAGCATCGAGGGCCGCGCCGAACGCCCGGCGATTGCCCTCACAGCCGACGGCACGCCCGTACTGGTGTGGCAGGAAATCCGCGCCAATGAACCGTTCGATGTCTTCGCACAGGTGATCGGCGTCGATGCCGAGCCGGTCAACGTCTCGCGCGGCGACAAGCGCTTCAACGCCGCCAACTTGCTGGATACCCGCAGCGCCCTATGGCCGACCTCGGTCTGGCCTGCGGTGGCGGTTCGTGCCGATGGCCTGATGGCGCTGGCCTACCACGACAACCGCGACGATCTCGACCCGCTGTGGACCGGGCAGGTGCTGGTGGGCGACGGCACCGAAACCGACCACTGGAAAGTGCGCGTGCACATGCGCAAACCGCAGCAAACCGCCTGGGGCGCGGCGGTGGTGCTGGGCTGGCTCGGCGAAGCCAATCGCCATGCCAGCCTTGCCTTCACAGGTGCCGGCAGTCTGGTGACCGCCTGGGATGCGCTGGAAGCCAACCCCAGCGGCCGCAACCGTGCCATCCGCTATGCGCTGTCCAGCGACGACGGTGCCAGCTTCGACAACGCCAGTGAGCCTCTGGCCATTGCGCTCGATGCCGCCGCCGACAGCCAGCATCCGCGACTGGGGCAGGAACCCGATGGCCGCGTGCGCGCCGTCTGGACCGACAACCGCGCGGCCGATTGGCGTTGGCGGACAATGACCGCACTGCTGAGCACTGAAGGCCAGTGGGACGCTGGCACGCTGCTGATGGCCAGGGGCATCAACACCTGGCCCGCCACGGCGGGCGGCGCGATGGTGCTGGCCAGCACCCGCAATGCCCAACGCCTGCAGCGGGACGCGACCCAGCAGATCTATGCGCTGCCGCGCGCCACACAGGTCGTGCCGCCGGTGGTGCCGCCGACAAACCCACCTGTCATCGTGCCCGCGCCCGGCGCCGATGCGGATCAACTCAAGGGCCGCTTTGGGGGCGGCGCACTGAGTCTTGCGTTGCTGGGCGTGCTCGGGCTGGCCGCATTGCGCCGCCACCGCGCAGGCATTGGCCAAATCCGTTCATAAAGTTCAGATTAAGTTCAGACGCTGACCTTAACGTCTAGTCCGTGCCTGCTCAGCAGGTTCTGGTTTTCCGAGGACTGCCCTGCCATGAAGCCGCTCACTCAACCCATCGCCGCGCTGTCGGCATGTGTTCTGTGCGCATCCCAGCAGGCTGTTGCGTGAAAGCATGAATATGAAGATGCGAATCTCTGCACTGGCATTGGCTGCGTTTCTCGCGGTGCCGCTGGCTGCAATGGCCTTGCCCATTTTCGGCAAGCCAAAACTTGAAGACCGACGCGGTGGCGACAGTTTTTTGCCCCGCAGCCAGGCGCAGGAAGCGCCCAGCGATAACGGGCAAGGCGTGCCAGGTTTGAGTGCCAACGAGGCAGCGCGCCAAGCGCAGTCTCTCAATGGCGGCGGTCGTGTGTTGTCGGTTGAACAGGCCAACGGCGGCTGGCGCGTGAAATTGCTGAAAGACGGCAACGTGCGGTTCGTTTTCGTGCAGCAGTGATTGGCTGCATCCATCGTTTCTCGAGATTTTTTGCGGTATCGCACAACCCCACACGAGGTAGTACCCATGCGAATTCTGGTCGTTGAAGATGATGCCGCCCTGCGCGAGCAAATTTGTGAAGCGCTGCGCGGCGAAGGTTATGTCGCCGAATCCGCCGCCGATGGCGAGCAGGGTTTGTACATGGCCCAGGAATATCCCATTGATCTCGCCATCGTCGACCTTGGCCTGCCCAAGCTGACCGGCATCGATCTCATCAAGCGCCTGCGCAAGGGCACGGGCAGCTCGACCGGCCCGCGCAGCGTGCCGGTGCTGATCCTCACCGCTCGCGATGGCTGGCAGAACAAGGTGGAAGGTTTGGAGGCCGGCGCTGACGACTATCTCGTCAAGCCGTTCCAGACCCCCGAATTGCTGGCCCGCGCCCGCGCCCTGTTGCGCCGTGCCGGCGGCTGGGCGTCGGCCAAGCTGGTGTCGGGCCAGATTGAACTCGATACCACCGCCAAGGCCCTGAAGGTCGGCGAGCGTCCTGTGGACCTCACCAGCTACGAGTACCGCGTGCTGGAATATCTTCTGACCAATGCTGGCAAGGTGATCTCGAAATCCGAGTTGTCGGAACACCTGTATGCAGAAGAGGATGAGCGCGACAGCAACGTGATCGAGGTATTCATCCGCCGCCTGCGCCTGAAGATCGACCCCGAGGCCACGCTCAATCCGATCACGACGTTGCGGGGCTCAGGCTACCGCTGGGATCTGCCACGCGCCTAGCCGTACGACGATGACTTTCTAGCACCGTGTTTTCACTCCGCCTGAGGCTGTTGCTAGCGACTTCACTGACGCTGGCATTCTTCCTCGTATTCGGCGGCGTGAGTCTCAACCGCGCGTTCGAAGCCAGCGCCCAGCAGTCGCAGATGGAGCGTATGCAGGCCATCACCTATGCGCTGCTGGGTGGGGCCGAGCCCAACGAATACGGCGCGCTGTCGTTTGCCGACGACAAGCTGCCGGACACGCGACTACAGGCGCCGCAATCCGGGCTGGAGGCCGCGTTGTTCGGCGACTCGTCCGGCCTGCTGTGGGGCTCGCCGAGCCTTGGCGACGACATGCCCACACCTGCGGCGCAGCCTGTCGGTGAATGGCGCTTCGAGCATTTGCAGAAACGTTTCGTGCTGATGTTCGGCATCAGCTACGGCAGCGACGCCGAAGCCAAGCACGACTACACCCTGATGCTGGCCGAGGACAGCGCCCTGTACGAAGCACAGATCCGCGCCTATCGCCGCACGCTGTTCGCCTGGCTGGGTGGCGGTGCCGCCGTGCTCCTGCTGCTGCAGGGCGCGGTGATGCGCTGGAGCCTACGCCCCCTGCGGCGACTGGTGCGGGAACTGGGCGAGATCGAAGGCGGCACGCGTGAGCGTATCGAAGGGCGATATCCGTCGGAGCTTCAGCCGCTCACCGAAGGCCTGAACGCGATGATCGTCAACGAGCGCAGCCAGCAAGGGCGCTATCGCAACGCGCTGGGCGACCTCGCGCACTCCCTCAAAACACCGCTGGCCGTGCTGCATGGCATTGCCGAGCGGCCGCTGACGCCGCAGAACCAGGTGGAGCATCAGAAGCTGCTGGTCGAGCAGGTGGGCCGCATGGGCCACATCGTGCAGCACCAGCTCAAGCGTGCCGCCACCGTGGGCACGCGCGTGCTGGCCGAACCGACGGCGATACGCCCGCTGGTCGAGAAGATCACCGGCGCACTGGTCAAGGTCTATCACACGCGCCGGCTCGCGTTCGAGATCGATATCCCCGCCGACCTGCGTCTGAGGGCGGATAGCGGCGACCTCTACGAACTGATCGGCAATTTGCTCGACAACGCCTGCAAGTACGGCGACAGCCGCGTGCGCATCACGGCGCTACGTGAGCGCTGGCAGGTGATGGTGAGCGTCGAAGACGATGGCCCCGGGTTCCCCGAAGAAGCCGTGCACCTGCTCGAACGCGGCATCCGCGCCGACACCCGCCATGAAGGTCAGGGGCTAGGACTCGGTGCGGTGAAAGACATCGTCGATGCCTATCAGGGCCAGCTCCAGCTGGAGCAGAGCGAGCTCGGCGGCGGGCGCGTGATCGTGCGGTTTTCGGCCTAGCAGCGAAACAGGTGCTTGCGGTAGTGCTTCAACTCCGCCACCGACTCCCGGATGTCGTCCAGAGCCTGATGTGCCGCTTCTTTCTTGAGCCTTCGCAGCGTCTCCGGCGCCCAGCGCGAGGCCAGCTCTTTCACCGTCGAGACATCGAGGTTCCGGTAGTGGAAGAAGCGCTCCAGCTCCGGCATCCAGCGCACCAGGAAACGGCGGTCCTGGCAGATGGAGTTGCCGCAGATCGGTGAGGCGCGCGCCGGCACCCACTGCCGCAAAAAATCGATAGTGGCGCGCTGCACGTCGGCTTCGAGCAGCGTCGAATCTTTCACCCGTTTCACCAAGCCGGAACGGCCGTGCGTGCGCTGGTTCCACTCGTCCATCATCGCCAGCACGGCATCGCTCTGATGCACCGCCATCACTGGGCCTTCGGCAAGCAGGTTCAGGTCCTTGTCGGTTACCAGTGTCGCGATCTCGATGATGCGGTCCTGCTGAGGATCGAGACCGGTCATTTCAAGGTCGATCCAGACGAGGTTGCTAGGGCTGTAGCTCATTTTTATAGAAGCGGGGACAGGGGATGGGTTACAGGGTACAGGGTATGGCGTCGGCGCTTTTACCCATCCCCCGTACCCAGCCCCCATCCCCGCTTTGGCTCTCGACAGAAAACACCAATGTCTCTGCTAGCCTCGACCTAACTCCATCTGGAAAACGCCCATGCGCCGCGACGGTCACGTCTTGAACACCATCGGCAACACGCCGCTGGTCGAGCTGAAAAATCTGGATACCGGCCCCTGCCGGCTGTTCGTCAAACTCGAAAACCAGAATCCCACCGGCTCGATCAAGGATCGCATCGGTCTCTCGATGGTCGAGGCGGCCGAACGCCTGGGCCATATCAAGCCCGGCGGCACGCTGATCGAGGCCACCGCCGGCAACACGGGCCTGGGCCTGGCGCTGGTCGCCGCGCAGAAAGGCTACAAGATCATTCTCGTCATCCCGGACAAGATGGCGCAGGAGAAAATCCTGCACCTGCGCGCACTCGGTGCCGATTGCCGCATCACCCGCAGCGATGTCGGCAAGGGCCACCCCGAGTATTACCAGGACATCGCCGAGCGTTTGAGCACGGAGATTCCCAACAGTTTCTACGTCAACCAGTTCGCCAATCCGGCGAACCCTTTTGCGCACGAGGCAACCACCGGGCCCGAGATCTGGGCGCAGACCGAACACATGCTGGATGCGGTGGTGGTGGGCGTGGGCAGCGGCGGCACGCTGAGCGGCCTCGGCCGCTACTTTGCGCGCGTCGCCCCGCAGGTGCAGATGGTGGTAGCCGACCCGATCGGCTCGATCCTGGAACCCTTGATCGAGCGTGGTGAAAACATCACGCCCGGCAGCTGGCTGGTGGAAGGCATCGGCGAGGATTTCATCCCGCCTAACTGCGACTTGAGCCTTGCCAAAAAAGCGTATGCGATCAGCGACGCGGAAAGCTTCTTCACCGCCCGCGAAGTGCTCGCCAAGGAAGGCATTCTCGGTGGCTCGTCGACGGGCACCCTGGTGGCCGCTGCGCTGCGCTATTGCCGCGAGCAAACCGCGCCGAAGCGCGTGGTCACTTTCATCTGCGACAGCGGCAACAAGTACCTGACCAAGATGTACAACGATTTCTGGATGTTCGAGCAGGGCCTGCTCGACCGGCCCAAGCAAGGCAACCTCATCGATCTCATCGTGCGGCGTTATCAGGAGGGCAGTGTTGCCACCCTTGCACCCAACGAGACGCTGTTGCAGGCCTATCGGCGCATGAAGCTGTTCGACGTCAGCCAACTGCCGGTGATGGAGGGCGAGCGCATCGTCGGCATCCTCGACGAGAGCGATGTATTGCTCAGCGTGCAGGGCGATCCGGCACGGTTTTCGCAGAGCGTGGCCAGTGCCATGTGCGCGACGGTGGTCACCATCGCGCCGAATGCCCCGATTCAGGAGCTGCTGCCAATCTTCGCCAAGGATCTCGTCGCCGTGGTTTCCGATCACGGCCGTTTTGTGGGTCTCATCACCAAGATTGATCTCTTGAACTATCTGCGAAAACAACTGGGCTAAATCATGCATCGCATTGCGTCGCAGGCCGTTCTTGGCAGCCTCTTGATATTGATGCTGCAAGACGCTTTGGCGGCAGAACCCAGCACCACCCCCGCATCGGTAGTGGCATCCACACCTGCTGCGCGCGGCGAGTTGCCATTGTGGGAACTCGGTATCGCGGCGGCTGCGGCAGGGTCGCCGGACTATCCCGGCTCGGACCGCAGTCGTGCCCGCGTGTTGCCGCTGCCCTACGGCATCTATCGCGGCAAGACGCTACGTGCGGACGAGGACGGCCTCAGCAGTCGCTTCCGGTTTTCACCCACGGTGGAGCTGGACTTAAGCTTTGGCGGGGCGCTGCCCGCCGCCAGCAATGGCAATCCCGCCCGTGAGGGCATGCCCGATCTCGACCTGCTGCTCGAAGTCGGCCCCCAGCTGAGTGTGCTGCTGGCACGGCCGACGCGCAGCACCGCCCTGACGCTGGCGGTGCCCTTGCGCGCCGTGTTCTCCACCGACTTCGACCGTTTCAAATCCCGCGGTGTGCTGCTGGCCCCGGAGCTGAGCTACACCAACGGCAAGTTTGCGAGCCGGGGCTGGAGCACGCGCGTCACGCTCGGCACGTCGTTCGCCACCGAACCACTTGCCGACTACTTCTATGAGGTGTCGCCACAGTTTGCGCGGGCCGACAGGCCCACTTACGACGCCAGCGGCGGCTATCTGGAATCGAGCCTGACGACGGTGGTGAGCCGCTCCTTCGTCAACGACATCAGCCTGTTCACTTTCGTGCGTCTTGCCTCACTTCAAGAAGCCACCAACGACCGCAGCCCGCTGTTGCGCGACCAGACCAACATGACGTTCGGCATCGGCCTGGCATACACCTTTCTCCGGTCGAAAAAAACCGTCTCCAACGAAGACTGATTGCACAAGCCAAAAATACCGCGTTGAGACATTCGGGACTGATGAAGGGCGCTGGTATTCGAGTACGCCAGAAATCGTGCACGACCATTTTTTTGGAAGTCGTCAACCAAACGTAAAAATGGTCGTTGGAAAAGATAGTGGTTACGCCGTTTCCGCGCTCACTCTCATTCCAGACCTTGCCCATGACCTCAGATCGCTCCTTTCGGACTTTCATCCCTCTCGCACTAGGCATTGCCAGCCTACTGGGCGCGGGGCCTGCCAGCGCTGTATTCCTGCTGCACGATCAGCAGAACCAGCCCCAACAAGTTGACTACCGTTCCGGCGAGAAACGTCCGGCGGCGGATCAGTTGAAACTGATTTCGGCCCTGAAAGCAGATGCCGTTTGGAATCGCTTTGGCACCGTCCATAGTTTGGTGCGCCACGGCGGATATCTCTCCAGTGGCTATGAAGGCACACCAGCAGAGGCCGCCCGAGCCTGGGTTCGCGATCACCGACAACTGTTTCGCCTCTCGCCGCAAGGGGTCGATGAACTGGAACTGGTCAACGAAGCCATCACGCCACACAGCGAGGCCCGCGCAGTGCTGTTTCGCCAGCGTTTTGGCGGGCTGCCTTCCGCGGCCGAAGGCCTAATTACGGTGGGCGTTGTCAACGGCAAGATTTACTACGTCTCTTCCTCTTCGGTCGGCGATCAACCGCCTCCTTCTGCCGTGCGGCTGAGCCCCGAGCAAGCGTGGTTGCGGGCCGCTGAAAACGTCAATTTCCGCATGCCGCTCTCTGCGGTTCTGTCGGTGACCGACACTCTGCGCGGCCGCGGCTGGCAAGAGATGCGCGTGCGTGGCCTCGACTGGCCGCAGCGTGCCCGGTTGGGGGCGATGGCCTTGCCAGAAGGCGGCTTGCGCCAAGTCTACGAAACCATCGTGCTTGACAACCGCAATGGCATTCCAACGGCCTATACGCACTTCATAGATGCCGAGAATGGTGCCGTGCTGCGCCGCGAGAACAAGGTCTTCAACCAGGCCGGTGGCACACCGCAAACTTTTACTGGCAGCCTTGTCGACGGGGGCGCCTGTGCGGCGCGGCATGACTTTGAGGTGAGCGAGGGCAATGGCAGCGTCAGCGTACTGGCCACCGCGGCCATGCCGGTCAACGACATCGTCATCAATCTTTACTTTCAGGCCGCAAATGGCAGCACACAGCTAGTGGCTTCTGGCGATTTGCTGACCAGTCCGGAGCTGCTCAGCTACTCGCCCACAGGGGGCGTCGCACCGGGCACCTATCAGGTCGAGATTTGCCCGTTTGACCCCACCGTTGCCGCATTGCCACCCGCTAACTATTTCGGTGTCTTCACTGCGGGTGAGGGCGGTGCGGTGACGGCAGGTGGCATTCCCATTCTGGACGCCAATCCCAAGTGGGTCTTGAACAGTCTCTCACCCAGCCTCGACTACAGCGATGAGGATGTGCGCCTGAAAGGCTGCTGGAACAAGGAAGAAGGCTGCGACTACAGCTTTGCCAATACCGCCGCCCGCATGCAGTGGGATGTGTTGCTCGGCGTGGTGCCGACGCTCACCACCATTGGCAACGCTGCCATCACCGCAGGTTCGGCAATCAGTCCGTTGTCACCCTCGGTGCCGCACTTGCCGCTGGCCCCGACACGCGACTACGACTTTCCTTTTAACAATGCCTGGTTCAATTCCAGCTGCTCTTTGGTGAATGCGGTGGGCACTCTGCTGCCAGCCGGCAACGTCAACGATATCGACGCCTCGGTAGTCAATCTGTTTGCTTCGCACAACCGCATGCACAACTGGGCGTATTACTTGGGCTTTACCGAGCTCAACTACAACATGCAGCTCAACAACTTTGGGCTGACCAGCGTCGTACGCGGTAACGATCCCGAGATCGGCAGTGCCCAGGCGGGTGCAATCACCGGTGGCTTCCCGCTGTATCTGGGCCGCAATAACGCCAATCAGATTGCCCTCAACGACGGCATTCCAGGCATCACAAACCAGTATCTGTTTCAACCCCTGGGCGGTGCGCTGTATGCCCCCTGTGCTGACGGCGGCTTCGACATGAGCATCATCGGCCATGAGTATGGCCACGCGATCAGCAATCGCATGATCGGTGGGCCAGATGCCGGTATCTCCGGCGCTCAGGGCGGCGCTATGGGCGAGGGCTGGAGCGACCTGCTGGCCGCTGAGCATTTGGCAGAGTACGACTTTCTGCCATTCGACCAGCCTGGCAACCCGACTGCACTCGCACGCTACGTCACCGGCAATATCGATAGCGGCTTGCGCAACTACTCCGGTGACGGTGGCGGCCCGCTCAACTACAGCAACATCGGCTACGACACCCCTGGCGTGCAGGTACATGCCGACAGCGAAATCTGGGTGCTCACCAACTGGCAGATACGACAGGCCTTGGTGGAAAAATACCAATCGGCGTTCCCGGTCGAAGACAAGAAGCGCCAGAAGGAATGTGCCGACGGCCTCTATGGCGCCGAAGCCTGCGCAGGCAACCGGCGCTGGATGCAGATCATGTTCGATTCTTTTCTGCTGATGCCGGCGGCGCCTTCAATGCTTGATGCACGCGACGCCATGCTGGCCGCTGATGTTGCCCGCTTTGGTGGTGCAAACCAAACAGAGATGTGGAAGGCATTTGCCGAGCGCGGCATGGGGGCAGCCGCCTACAGCAATGGCTCTGATGATCCAACACCGATCCCGGATTTCAGCTCGCCGCTGCTGACGACACACGCCCAGGTCAAGTTTGAGGTCTATGGCGCAGACGGCCGCACTGCATTGGGTGGCGCGCGCGTCTATGTCGGGCAGTTCGCCACCCGCAGCCGTCCTATTGCTGATACCGATGCCACCACGGTGGTGAACGAGACTGACGCACTGAGCCGCCAGCAGACCTCCAATCTCGATGACACAGCGAACTTCGTGCCGGGTCGCTTCGACTTCATGGTTGCGGCTCCCGGCTACGGCATGCACCGCTTTGCAGCGATTGACTTGTCTGCCGGTACACAAACCTTGCGCTTCTCACTGCCCGAGAACATGGCGGCACTCGGTCGCGGTGCAGTGGCTCTGACCAGCGCTGCCGATGCAGCCAACATCGCTCTCAAGGATATGTTGATTGACGAGACCGAAGATACCGGTGCTGTGCTGGGCGACGCTGGACTGGTGGCGGGTGCGCATCTCACCGTGCAGCTGGCAGGCGGTGCGCAAAGCGTCTCTCGTGTGCATCTGAGCACAGCCGCTGGCCCCAACAACCCAGGGCGCTTCAACGGTATTCGCGCTTTTGAGATCCGCACTTGCGAGGGTAGCTGCACTGATCCGGTGGCAGATTTCCAGACCATCGCCTACACCAGCACTGCGGATGCCTTCCCGGGTCAAAAGCCGCGCCCGACCCAGCCGCAGCTCAACCTGCGCAGCTTCGAGTTTCCGGCAGTTCGTGCCAGCCATGTGCAGTTGCGCGTGCTCAGCAGCCAGTGCACGGGCAATACGGACTTCCACGGCGAGCTCGACACAGACCCGCTGAACGCGACCGACTGCATCACTTCCACCGCGGGTGAAACCGTACGGGCAACGGATTTTCAGGTGTTCTCGGCCGCCGCCAAGGTTGAAAAGAGCGGCGCGACCGGTGAACCACTGCCTGGCACACCGGATGTCGGTGGTGCTCTGGGTTTGGCGCTGTTGCTGCCCGGGCTGTTCTGGGGCCTGCGTCGCCGAAACACGCGCTGACCATACGGCGATGCAGGAGGGTATCTGCCCCTCCTGCATCGCCATCGCGCCCACAGTCGCCTTGGCGATCTTCACGGCGTAGCATCGGCGGCCCGACTCAAAGTCTCCGCCATGTCCGACTCCACCGCTCTGCACTTTGGCACCCGCTGCATCCACAGCGGGCAGTCGCCCGACCCCACCACCGGCGCCATCATGCCGCCAGTGTCGCTGTCTTCCACCTACGTGCAAGCGTCGCCCGGCGTGCACAAGGGCTATGAGTATTCGCGCAGCCACAATCCCACCCGCTATGCCTACGAGCGCTGCGTGGCGGACCTCGAAGGCGGCAGCAAGGGCTTCGCGTTTGCCTCGGGCCTTGCCGCCACGGCGACGTTGCTCGACACGTTGCAACCCGGCGCGCATGTCATCGCCAGCGACGATCTCTACGGCGGTTCGTATCGCCTGTTCGCGCGCGTTCGGGCGCAATCGGCGGGGCTGGCCTTCAGCTTCGTCGACATGCGCGAGCCGAACAACATCGAGGCCGCCATCACGCCGCAGACCCAGCTCATCTGGGTCGAGACACCGACCAACCCGATGATGAAGCTGGCCGATCTCGCCGCCATCGGTGCCATCGCCAAGAAGCACAGCATCCCCGCCTGGGCGGACAACACCTTTGCAACGCCCTATCTGCAACGCCCGCTCGAACACGGCTTCGCGGGCGTGATGCACTCGGGCACCAAGTACATCAGCGGGCATTCGGATGTGGTCAACGGCCTGCTCATCACCGGCAGCGACGACGCACTGACCGAGAAGATCACCTTCCTGCAGAACGCCATCGGCTCGGTGCTGGGGCCGTTCGACAGCTACCTGGCGTTGCGTGGGGTCAAGACGCTCGCTCTGCGGATGCAGCGCCACTGCGAAAACGCGATGGCGCTCGCCACTTGGCTCGAAGCGCATCCCAGGATCGCCCGCGTGCACTACCCCGGCCTGCCCTCGCACCCGCAACACGCGCTGGCCAAGCAGCAGATGCGAAACGGCTTCGGCGGCATGATCGCCATCGAACTGAAGGGCGGGCTGGACGATGCGCGCCGCTTTCTGGAACGCACACAACTGTTCGCGCTGGCGGAATCGCTCGGTGGTGTCGAAAGCCTCATCGAACACCCGGCCATCATGACCCACGCCAGCGTGCCTGCGGCGCAGCGGGCGCTTTTGGGCATCAGCGATACGCTGTGCCGATTGTCAGTCGGGGTCGAGGATGTAGGTGATTTGCAGCGCGATCTCGCACACGCCTTGGGGAGCTAACCGGCAGGCAGTGTGCGTGCCACGGCATCGAGTGCGCGTGCGTGCTCTTTCACATCGAAGCGATCGATCTTGCGCACTGCCTTGTAATACGACTCGATGGCACGGCGGGCAGCAAGCGGAACCGATGCGCCCTGCAAGTGCAGCGCATCAGAGATCACCGTCAGCGCCATCGCACGCTGCTCGCCGCTGAGTGGCGCCTGACGATGAGGACCATCCGTGACCAAGGCACGCAGCAGGCCCCGCAGCTGCGCCGGATTCATCGACTCGCCGGCAATCAGCGGTCGCAGCCCGGTACGCAACAGCACAAGCTGCTGTTGCGCGGCGGCGCGAACAGCATCAACCCCCTGCCCCTGCGCCACATGCAGCCTTCGCTGCCCTTCTAGCCAGGCGAGCGCCTCGGGCGGGGCCATCACGGTGAGCCACAAACCCAGCAGTTGTTGCGGCGCATCGGCAAACGGCACGGCACCGGGTTCGGCGCCGGGCATGCGCTCCGGCTGCCAGCGACCTGCGTCCATGCTGTGATGACAGGCGGTGCAGTCGAACTCGGTCCACTCGGGCATCAGGCCTTTCATGAATCGACCATCGGCCAAGGCTTGCAGATGCAGCTCGGCGGCTTGAGTCTGGCCGGTGATCCAGTCGCGCGCCGGCTGGTAGGCACCCTTCCGCGCGGCATAGTCGGCATCGCGGTTGTGGTGCGGCGGTTCGAGTGCCGTGAAGGTGTCCAGCTCAAAGACCAGCCTCGGGTGCCCCGCCGCCATCATGGCGTGGGTGATGGAACGTTGGGCATCACCCTGATGACAGCTCAGGCAAAGTGCAGCGCGGGTTTCGCGCTGCCAGGTCGGTTTCATGCCCAGGGCCACTTTCTGTTCAAGCGTGATGCCGGGGCGTGCGTGTTCGGCCAGCCAGCGTTCGCTGCCACCGTGGCAGTTCTCGCAGCCGATCCCGTCGCTCAGCTGATAACGCGCACCGCGTGCGGAGGCGATCGGCGCATCGCTGTGGCAGCTGAGGCAGGCAGGGGCGGTCTCTGCATTTATTCCGAGCGCCTGGCCAATTTTGCGGCTCGCCGGGCTGTAAAGGGTTTGGTAGGCGCGGGCATGCGAATCCTGCCGCTGCCAGACAAAGTATTCGTCCTGACGGATGGGATGCTCACCCAGCGGCTTCGTCGCACCGTGGCATAAACTGCTGGCGCAACTGGCAACGCCCTGATGCAGATCTTGCGCAGTATTCGGCATCGCAGCGATGGACAAGGCAAGCGCTACAATGACTTTGCATACAGCTTGGCTGAGTGACCATGTCGGATATTTCAAGAACCACCTCACATTAGCAGTAAGTTTTAAGTTGCCCTTAAGCCCCACTGAACATAGGCTTACGGGACTGCAGGACGCAAGTTGCACGTGAATCACGACAAAGGTCGCGATCACACGGAGCTAAAACTATTTACAGGGAGCAGGGCCTTGAGCAGCGTGTACGCACTTGCCATCGTTGGTTCCGGCCCCGCAGGCCTTGCTGCCGCCGCACGCGCCGCCGAACTGGGCTTGAGCCATGTGCTGATCGAGGCCGAGCCTCATCTCTCGCACACCATTCACCGCTATCAAAAGGGCAAACACGTGATGGCGGAGCCGGCAGCCTTGCCGCTGCGCGCATCAGTGCCGTTCGCCGCCGGGCAGCGCGAGGTGATTCTCACAGCCTGGGATCGCAGTGCGGCCAAGCTCAAGATCCATATCAGGCACCGGGCCGAGGTCATTGCCATTACCGGCGCACAGGGTCGGTTCACGCTGAAGCTGTCGAACGGCGAAGCAATCAATGCCGAACACGTGGTGCTCGCCATCGGCCTGCAAGGTAATCCCCGCAAGCTGGGCTGCGAAGGCGAGGACAGCGGGCTGGTGCAATACCAGCTGGATGACCCGGCCGAATATCGCAACGAGACCATCGTCATCGTCGGTGCCGGCGATGCGGCCATCGAGAACGCGCTGGCACTGAGCACGCAGAACAGGGTCACCCTCGTCAACCGCCGCGATGATTTCGATCGCGCCCGCGAGGGCAACCGTGATGCCGTTCTGAAGGCCATCGAGCAGGGTCGCCTGCGTGTGGTCTACAACGCCGGGGTCGCCAGCGTGGCGATGACCGCCGCACAGCGCGGCGTCATCACCCTCAGCACACCGCAGGGCGCTGCACCCATCGACTGCCAGCGCATCATCGCGCGACTGGGCGCCACACCGCCGCGTGCCTTCGTGGAGTCCTGCGGCATTGTCTTCCCCAGCAAGGACCCCAACGCCGTACCGGCGGTGAGCGACCGCTACGAAAGCAATGTGCCAGGCCTGTACGTGATCGGCGCGCTGGCAGGCTTCCCGCTCATCAAGCAGGCGATGAACCAGGGTTGGGAGGTGGTCGAGTTCATCGTCGGCCGCAGCCCCGAGCCGGCCGACGCGCCGCTGCTGGCGAGCAAGTTCGAGCGCCTGCCGGGCTACCGGTCCGTGCCTGCCACCATCGCGCAGATCCAATCCGGCATCCCCGTTCTGGCCCCGCTGACGCCCTTGCAGCTGAGAGAGTTTCTGCTCGACTCCGCGCTGCGCACGCCACGCGCGGGCGAGGTGATCTTCAGTCGCAACGATTACAGCGACAGCTTCTTTTCCATCCTCGCCGGCGACGTGTTCATCGCACCCAACCCCGATGACGTGAGCGAGCTGATCCCGCTCGCTGCCGGGCAGTTCTTTGGCGAGATGAGCCTGATTTCCGGCCGCCGCCGCAGCGCCACCGTGCTGGCCGGTGAAGGCTGCGTGCTCATAGAGACCCCGCGCCGCTCGATGAACAAGCTCATCGCCAGCGTCGCCGCCGTCAAGCGCGTGCTGGACGAAACCTTTCTCACCCGCGCCATCCAGTCCAAGCTCGCACCGGGGCTCTCCGCCGACGAGCTGCAAGAGGTGGTTGCCAGTGCCAGCGTGCAGCGCTTCAAGGCCGGTGAAGTGCTGTTCAAGGCCGGGGATGTCGGCGATGGCCTGCACCTGATCCGCAAGGGCTCGGTAACCGTCGCACAACAGATCGCCGGCAAGGAAATGGTGCTGGCCTACGTGCCCGCCGGGCAATACGTCGGCGAGATGGCCCTGCTCACCGGTGCGGCGCGCAGTGCGACGGTGAAAGCCGCCATCGCCACCGAAACCATCAAGCTCGAAGTCGCCCCGTTCCTGGGCCTGCTCGACAAGCATCCGGCGCTGCGCGACCAGCTGGGCAACACGCTCAAGTCACGCGCGGCCGCCAATGCCAGCGCGCCGCAGAGCGATAGCCAGCAGCACGGCATCGTGCAGTTCCTCATGCAGCAGGGTCTGGGCGAGGCCACCGATGTGCTGCTGATCGACGAAGGCCTGTGCGTCGGTTGTGACCACTGCGAAAAAGCCTGCGCCGATACCCACGGCGGCATCTCGCGGCTGGATCGCGACGCCGGTGCCAGCTTCGCTCAGCTGCACGTGCCGACCAGCTGCCGCCACTGCGAACACCCGCACTGCATGAAGGACTGCCCGCCGGATGCGATCCGCCGCGCACCCAATGGCGAGGTGTTCATCACCGATGCCTGCATCGGCTGCGGCAACTGCGAAAAGAACTGCCCCTACGGCGTGATCCAGATGGGCACGGTCAGCGAAAAGCCACCCAGCCTGATGAGCTGGCTGCTGTTCGGTGGCACCGAACCCGGCGCCCGTGCTGAAAAAGCGCTGGTCAAAGCCAAGCAGCAGAGCGGCAAGCAGGCGGTGAAATGCGACATGTGCAAGGACCTCTCCGGCGGCCCCGCCTGCGTGCGCGCCTGCCCCACGGGGGCTGCGATTCGGGTGTCCCCCGAGCAGTTCATTCAAATCACCCAAGGCGCCGACTAGCGCCCTGCACCGCCAGCCATGAGCCAGCCCACCGCCCACCGCAAGCCTTCCCGCGAAAGCGCGCACACCGGCTTTATGCGCCATCGCGGTTTTCGCTGGGCCAAGTTCGCCCTGCTGCTGTGCATTGCCTGCATCGCCGCCTACGTCTGGCACGAGCCGCTCGATGGCCCCAGCGGCGGTAGCTGGCTGGGCTACACCCTGGGCGGCATTGCCCTAGCACTCGTGGTGTTTCTGGCCTGGCTCGGGGTGCGCAAGCGGCGCTATGGCTCCAGCCTCGGCACGCTCAAGGGTTGGACCTCCGCGCATGTCTATCTGGGCCTGGCGCTGGTGCTGATTGCCACACTGCACTCGGGCTTTCAGTTCGGCCTCAACATCCACACCCTGGCCTATACGCTGATGGTGTTGGTGGTGGTGTCCGGCATCTACGGCATCGTGGTCTACGCCAAGTTGCCGCAGGAGATCGCCCGTCTGCGCACGGGCTCGACACGCGATGCCTGGATCGAAGAACTGCTGGATCTCAACGACGAGGCGCTCAAACTCGCCGAGCCGATGGGACCAGACGTGCATCGCAAGGTGGTGGGTTCTATCGAGAAGGTGCAGATCGGCGGCGGTCTGCGGCGCCAGCTCTATGGCTCAAAAAAGCAGAAACGCAGTCTGGAGCAGTTCAGCGATGCCCTGCAGCAGCGCCTGAAAGCCTTGATCGACAGTGCGCCGCCAGAAACCTTCAACCCCAGTGCAACCCAGCAGAGCACGGTGATGTTCATGGCCGGGCAGCTGGGCAGCGGCGACAAATCCGCACTGGATTTGCAGCGCCTGCAACAACTGCTCGACGTGATTGGGCGCCGCAACGCACTGGTCACGCGCATCAACCGCGACATTGCCCTGCACGCGCGCTTGCAGGTGTGGTTGCTGCTGCATGTGCCGCTGACCTTTGCGCTGATTGCAGCCCTGATCGCGCACATCGTCTCCGTGTTTTTCTACTGGTGAGCCGGCAATGAAAGTCCTGCTGCGCACCATCGAATCCGCCAACGCCCCGACCGTCGAAAAACGGCTGGATCTCACCGTGCTCAAGATCGGCCGCGGCAGCGATCAGGACTTGGTGCTGGGCGATCAACGGCTGGCGCTGGCGCACGCCGAGCTCGTCCCGCACAAGGGTCTTCTCGGTCCTGCAATCCGGCTCGAAGCCAAGGCGCGCATGGGCGTCAAGGTCAACGGCACCCCGCAGGTGAGCGATACGCTCAAGCCCGGAGACGTGCTCGATTTCGGCCGCTACTCGCTCACCGTCGGCAAGCCGGTCGAAGGCTGTGATCTGGTGCTGACGTTGCAGCAGCGCTTGGCGGCGCATGAAGAACGCAGCGCCCGCAAGGCCGCGTTCAAGACCACGCTGGCCGACACCGGCTGGTCGCGCCGCCGCCTGTCATGGCTGCTGTTCGGGTTGTTCGCGCTGGTGACACTGGGCTGGCCACTGCTGCGTTACTTTCAGCAGCCGCCGGTGCCGGTTGCCGCCGAGCGCACGACCGTGCCGAGCCGCGAACTCAAGGCCGACATCCTCTGGAACTCCGGGCCTCTTTCCAACGCCCACCAGATGCTCAACGCTGACTGCGGCGTCTGCCACCAGCAGCCCTTCGTGCAGGTGCAGGATGCGAGCTGCAAGGGCTGCCACGCCGACCTCGGCGACCACGCCATGACCAGCGTGGTCGCGCAGCAGCATCCCTTCGCCGAACAGCGCTGCACCGACTGCCACCGCGAGCACAACGGCGCGCATGGGCTGATCCCCACCGCCAATCAGGCCTGCACGGTCTGCCACGCCGAACCCGCCGATCTACCCGGCAAGCCGGGCCTGCCGACCAAGGATTTCAGCACCGCGCACCCGGAGTTCATGCTCAAGCTCACCCGCAAGGCCGCCTTGGATGCGAAAGAACCCTTCGTCTGGGTCGAAGCACGTCAGGGCACGCCAGAGGCGAAGTTCGAGGACACCGGCCTCAAGTTCCCCCACGATCTGCATCTCGATACGAAGGGCATCGATGCGCCCGAAGGCAAGCGCGTGCTGGAGTGCGCGGGCTGCCACACGCCCACAGCCGACCGCGCAAGCTTCCTGCCGGTGACGATGGAGGCGCATTGCTCGGACTGCCACCGCCTTGACTTCGACCCGCAGCACCCGGATCGCCTCCTGCCGCACGGCGAGCCGGAGGCCGTCGTGCAGTCGGTGCGCGACCATTTCGCCCGCATCGCACTCGCCGGTGGCGTGATGACCGCCGGGGCGCCCGCCGAGGTGCGCGAGCGTCGCCGCCCCGGCGAAACACTCGCGCCCAACCGCGCCAGGGCCGCACTCGCCTGGGCCGATGGCGAGGCGCAGAAAACGCTCACCGATGTGTTCGAGAAGCGCAGCTGCTACCTCTGCCATGCCGTCAGCCCGACCAGCGATGTGCCCCGCCGTTGGCAGATCGCAGCCGTCGCGCCCACGACGCAGCCCGCCTTCACCACGCTCACCTTCCCGCATGGCGCGCACGCCACCGAGAACTGTGCAAGCTGCCACGCCAGCGCCACCTCGAAGCACGCCGAAGACGTGCTGCTGCCAGACATCAAAAGCTGCCGCGACTGCCACGGCGACACGGGTGCTATGACCGAGACCGCCTCGCCCTGCCAGTCCTGCCACGTCTACCACCTTGAGGCGAGTGCCCTGCCCAGCCTGGCAAGGCCCGCTGCGAAGAAGGCCCCGTGAACCATTCGCTGCGCCCGCTGATGTTGGTCTTTGCACTGCTCGCGGTGCAGGGCTGCGGTGGCGGCGGCATCGCGGCCACGGCCTGCACCGGCAGCTGCACCGAGCCACTGCCGCCGCGTCTCGAAATCGGCGATGTCGAGCGCGTCATCTCGCAGGCGGTGGCCGAAGCGCAGGCGCGCAATGCCCCCGCCACCGTCGCGGTGGTGGATCGCGTCGGCAATGTGCTGGGCGTGTTCCGCATGAGCGGCTCGGATACCAGCATCACCATCAGCAGCGAGCGTGGCGTCACGGGCGGGCTGGAGGGCATCAGTGTGATTCCGGACTCGCTCACCGCCATCAGCAAGGCCATCACTGGTGCGTATCTCTCCACCGAAGGCAATGCCTTCACCAGCCGCACGGCGAGCCAGATCGTGCAGCAGTTCTTCAACCCCGGCGAAACCAGCCAGCCCAGTGGGCCGCTGTTCGGCGTGCAGTTTTCCTCGCTCGCCTGTTCCGATCTCGTGCAGCGCCTCGGCAGCACGCGGCCCAGCGTCGGGCCGCAGCGCAGCCCGCTGGGTCTGTCGGCCGATCCGGGTGGCTTCCCGCTCTACCGCAATGGCGTGCCGATTGGCGGCGTGGGGGTGATTGCCGACTCGACCTACGGCGCTGATCTGAACGTTCGTGATACCGATGTCGATCTCGACGAGCTGATTGCGCTTGCCGCCCAGCGGGGCTTCGAGCCACCCGATGATCGCCGCGCGGATCGCATCACCGTCGATGGCAAGACCCTGCGCTACAGCGATGCCAGCGCGGGCCAGCTGATGAGCGCGGTTGCAGCACCCGCCTTCGCCAGTCTCGATGGCAGCGCAGGCCAGCGGCTGGCCGTGCGCGGCTACACGGCAACGGCAGACAGCAGCCTGAAGGCAGGCACGCGCTTCGGTCTGGCCGAGTCCGGCATCCGCCCCGCCAGCCATGCCGCACTCGCCGCACTCGATGGCTTCGTGCTGGTCGATGCGCTCGATGCCGAACGCTTCGCACCGAAGCCTGGCAGCGATGGCGCGAGCCTGGGCAGCACCGCGCCGCTGGCCGCAGCGGAGGTGCAGACGGTGCTCGAAGAAGCGCTCAAGGTCGCCAACCGCGCCCGCGCGCAGATCCGCAGGCCACTGTCGTCGCAGGCGCGCGTGACCATCGCCGTCACCGATACGCATGGCGCGGTGCTGGGTGTGGTGCGCACCCGCGATGCGCCGCTGTTCGGCACCGATGTGGCGCTGCAAAAAGCACGCAGCGTGGCCTTCTTCAGCAACCCCGCCGCCGCCGCCGATCTCGCCGCCACGCCCGATACGCAGTATCTCGCCGCAGGGGGGACCGCGAGCATTGCCGACTATCTGCCGGCCATCCGCAGCTTCCTGAATCAACCCACTGCCCTGGCCGACGGCGCCTATGCCTACGGTAACCGCAGCCTCGGCAATGTGGCGCGTCCGTACTTTCCCGATGGCATCCCGGATGCCGAGCAGGGCCCTCTCTCCAAACCCATCGCGGCCTGGAGCATTTTCTCGACCGGCCTGCAGCTCGACCTCGCGAACTCCGCCATCATCAAGCACGCCGTGTTCGTGCTGGGCGGCGGCAGCGATGTAAGCGCCGGCAGTTGCACCGAGTTGCCCAACCCGCCGGGTGCCGCGATGTCGCGGCTGGCGAACGGTTTGCAGATTTTTGCCGGTGGTGTGCCGATCTATCGCGGCAACCAGCTCGTGGGCGCCATCGGCATCTCGGGCGACGGCATCGACCAGGACGACATGGTCGCCTTCCTCGGCTTGCACAATGCCGGCGTGCGTTTGGGCAATGCGATCAGCAATGCACCGATGGCGATGCGTGCCGACACCATCGAACACAACGGCAGCCGCCTGCGCTATGCGCAGTGCCCGCAGGCACCCTTCATCGACAGCGACGAGCAGCGGCCATGCGAGGGCAAATGAAGCCCGCTGCCGCACTGGCTGCGCTGCTGCTGAGCACGACGGTGCAGGCGCTGACCGTCGATACCGCCGACGATCGCTTCTGGGTCGAACGCCAGCAGGGGCCGACCGCCGATGGCGCCCTCGATGTGACTGGCGAGCCTGCGCCCACCGAGCGCCGCCGCCCCGACCGTGAGGTGCCCGTACCGCTGCCGCCCGCAGATGCGCCCGTGGATCTCAACGCGCGTTCGGGCCTCTCGCCCGTGCGTCCCATCGAAAACTGGCAGCCCACGCAGGGCGCGCCGGTACCCGACCGCTGGCGGCTGATCAGCAATCTCGGCGTGATGCGCGATCAGATTCTCAACCCCTACGAGCAGAACACGCTCAAGGGCGACAAGCCGATTCGCGGGCATGACGAGTTCCTGGTGGTGCTCGCCATCTCCGACACGGTGTTCGAGCCGCGCAGCATCCCCACGCCGGTCGCACCGCAAGCGCCGGATCGCGCGGGTGCGAACGGCATCTTCGGCGGCGACACCCAGAACGCCTTTCTGCAAAGCGTGATCCTGAGCCTGATCTACCTGAAGGGCGACACCACTTTTCGCCCGCCGGACATCGAGTTCCACATCACGCCGGTGTTCAACTTCAACCACGCGCATGTGCAGGAGAACCGCGCGTTGCGCGTCGACCCGCGCGAGTCCACCACGCGGCGCGAGACCTTCATCGGCATGCAGGAGCTGTTCGCGGACTACCACATCCGCAACGTCAGCGACCGTTACGACTTCGACTCGGTGCGCTTCGGCATCCAGCCCATCTCTCTGGATTTCCGCGGCTTCCTGTTCCAGGACCTGCCGATTTCCGCCCGTTTGTTCGGCACCCGTGACAACAACCGCTGGCAATACAACCTGCTGTGGGCGCGCAGGCTGGAGAAAGACACCAACAGCGGCCTCAACGCCATCAACCGCACGCCGCGTGAGGATGATCTTTTCGCCGCCAATCTCTACCGGCAGGACTGGCCGGTGCTGGGCTTCACCTCGCAGGCGCTCATTGCGCACAACCGCAACCGCGAAGGTGGCGATTTCTTCTTCGACCGCAACGGCTTCCTGGCGCGCCCCGCCTCGCTCGGCACCGAGCGCGGGCGCAACTATCAGGTGACCTATCTCGGCGCGAATGGCGATGGTCACTTCGGCCGCGACAACCTCACCGTCTCCGGCTATCTCGCGGTCGGGCACGAGACGCGCGGCGTGTTCAAGGACGCCTCGCGCGACATCCTCGCCGGCTTTGCCGCCGCCGAATGGTCGCGCGACTACGACTGGATTCGCGCGCGCGTCTCGGCACTCTGGGCGAGCGGCGACGACGACCCGTACGACAGCACCGCCAATGGCTTCGATGCGGTGTTCGAGAACCCGATCTTCGCCGGGGCCGACACCAGCTACTGGATTCGCCAGGGCGTGCCGCTGATCGGCGGCGGCGGCGTGACGCTCTCGACCCGCAACGGCGTGCTCAACAATCTGCGCACCAGCAAGGAACATGGGCAGAGCAACTTCGCCAATCCCGGCACGATGCTGCTGGGCGTCGGTGGCGACTTCGACCTCACGCCGGAACTCAGGCTCTCCACCAACTTCAACCACCTCTGGTTTGCCGACACCACCGTGGTCGAGGTGGCGCGCAATCAGGGCGGCATCTCGAAAAGCATTGGCTGGGACCTGTCCACGGCACTGATCTGGCGGCCGTTCCAGAACCAGAACGCGGTGCTCAGGCTCTCGTATGCGCAGCTGTTGCCCGGTGCGGGCTTCGAGGCGCTGTTCCCGGATGAAGACGCCTATTCGCTGCTGGCGAATGTGACGTTTACCTATTGAGCCTGCGGCCATGAACTCACTCTCTCTCCGCATATTCGCCATCGTCCTGATGGGCTGTGCGCCCTTCGTGCAGGCCAGCGAGGGCGGCAAGGCGGCAGTGCGCAGCTACCACGCCACGCCCGCCGCACCCGTGAGCCAGTCCACCGCCGATGCCAAGGCCAAGTCCGCAGGCTGCACCAGCTGCCACACCGACACCGACCAGCTCTCGATGCACAGCAACCCCGGCGTTGTGCTGGGCTGCACCGATTGCCACGGTGGCGACTCGAAGATCGCGCTGCCGCAAGGCAGCACACGACCAGAGCTGGCATACACGCAGGCGATGGACAACGCCCATGTCCTCCCACTCTGGCCCGCCTCGTGGAAGGGCAGCGGCAACCCCAAGTCCAACTTCACGCAGATCAACCGCGAATCGCCAGAGTTCATCCGCTTTGTGAACCCCGGCGACTACCGCGTGGCGGACCTGGCCTGCGGCGCCTGCCACCAGCCGGTGATCGAAGCCAGCCGCCGCAGCCTGATGAGCACGGGCGCGATGTTCTGGGAGGGTGCGAGTTACAACAACGGCATCCTGCCGATGAAGCGCAGCGTGCTGGGCGAGAGCTATGCACGGGCGAGCCAGCCGGTGGCCTTCCCCGACAACACCATGCTGCCGCTGAAGAGCGAGCTGCTCGACCGCATCGAAGACCAGACCGGCCCGAAGCCGGAGGCTGCACTCACCTATCTGCCCGCCACCATCAGCAACCCGGTGGCGGTGGACGAGAACATGCAGAAGAAGGGCATCATCCAGACGCTCTATCCCCTGCCCGCCTGGGAGGTCACACCGCCCGGCGATGTGTTCCGCGTGTTCGAGCGGGGCGGCCGCAACATCAACTCGATCTTCCCGGAGACCGGCCTGCCGAATTCGCTGGGCCTGATCCAGCGACTCGAAGAGCCGGGCCGCCCGGACCTGAAGCAATCCAATCGCGGCCCCGGCACCGGCAACCGCATCGCGGTGCCGGTGCTCAATCTGCACAAGACGCGCCTCAACGATCCCTTCCTGTGGTTTCTCGGCACCAATGACCAGCCGGGTGATTACCGCAGCTCCGGTTGCACCGCCTGCCATGTGGTCTATGCCAACGACCGCGAGCCGAAGCATTCCGGGCCGTATGCGAAGTTCGGTCACGGCGGCACGACGCAGACGAAAGACCCGACCATCCCGCGCAACGAGCCGGGCCACCCGCTGCAACATGCCTTCACGCGCGCCATCCCCACCGCGCAGTGCATGACCTGCCATATGCACCAGCCGAACATGTTCATGAACTCCATGCTCGGCTACACCATGTGGGACTACGAGGCCGATGCGCCGCGCATGTGGCCGGAAAAACAGAAGTACCCGACCGACGCCGAGATTCGCAGCATCAACGAGCGCAACCCCGAAGAAGCGGCGACGCGCGGCCTCTGGGGCGACCTCGATTTTCTCTCGAAGGTCTGGGACAAGAACCCGGAGATGAAGGACACCCAGTTCGCCGACTACCACGGCCACGGCTGGAACTTCCGTGCCGTCTACAAGCGCGACAAAAAGGGCAATCTGCTCGACGCCGAGGGTGCGAAGGTCGCCGACGACGACCCACAGAAGTTCAAGAAGTCGGTGCATCTGTCGAGCATCCATGTCGACAAGGGCATGCAGTGCGTCGACTGCCACTTCTCGCAGGACATGCACGGCAACGGCCATATCGCGGGTGAGGTCGCACAGGCCATCGAGATCGAATGCCAAGACTGCCACGGCACGGTGGATCGCTATCCCTCGCTGAAAACCAGCGGCCCTGCCGCACCGCCCGGCGGCACCGACATGAGCAACAAGCGTGTGCAGGATGGTCGGCTGCGCTTTGAATGGATCGGCGGCAAGCTCTGGCAGCGCAGCAGCGTCACGCCGGGCATGGAGTGGGAAATCCATCTGGTGAAGAACTCGGTCACGCCCGGCAATGCGCACTACAACGAGAAGGCCGCACGCGCCAAGCTGATGGCACGCGACACCACCAACTTCAGCTACGGCGGCGATGTGAAGCCCGCAGATCGCGCGCACCAGGACGAGGAGATCATGTGCGTCACCTGCCACAGCTCCTGGACCACGAGCTGCTTCGGCTGCCATCTGCCCATCGAGGCGAACTGGAAGACCGATCGCAAACACTTCGAGGGCGGCGAGACACGCAACTACGCCACCTACAACCCGCAGGTGGCGCGCGATGATTTCTTCATGCTCGGCAAGCATGGCGAGGTGAAGGGCAATCGCATCGCCCCCATCCGCTCGTCCTCGGCGCTGGTGCTGTCGTCCACCAACACCAATCGCGAGAAGATCTACATCCAGCAGCCGCCGGTGTCCTCTGGCGGCTTCTCCAGCCAGGCCTTTGCACCGCACTACCCGCACACCGAACGCACCACCGAAACCAAGACCTGTTCGGATTGCCACCTCTCGGCTGCCAATGACAACAACGCCTGGATGGCCTCGCTGCTGGGCCAGGGCACCAACTTCGTCAACTTCATCGGCTACAACGCCTGGGCCGGTGGCAGTGAGGGTGTGGCGGCGGTGCAAGTGACGGAATGGAGCGAACCGCAGGCGGTGATCGGCAGCTATCTGCACCGTTACGCCTACCCGGACTGGTATGCGGCGCACGAGGCGCGCAAGCGCACGCTCGCCACCGCGCATGAAAACGGCAGCGGCGAGCCGGTGCGCTGCCTGCAACTGCGTGGCGAGTATCTGTATGCCGCCGAAGGCAGCAGAGGCATGCAGGCCTACGACGCGGCGAGCATCGCCAACAAGGGCTTCAGCCAGCGGCTCATCACAGCACCCTTCTCGCCGCTGGGTCACGACACGCGCATCCCGTCGAAAGACGCGCGCTGTGTGGTGCTGCCCACCAACCAGCCGATCAATCCGCTGCGCAATGCCGATGCCGCCCTACGCGAGAAGAATCAGGAGCAGGCCATGCACCCGCTCTACCACTACGCGCTGATTGCCGATGCGGTGGAAGGCCTGATCCTCGTCAACGTCGATACCCTGCAAGACGGCGAGCCGCGCAACAACAAGCTGCGCCGCGCGCTCACCTGGAACGCCGACGACGTGCTGAAAGGCGCGCGCCATCTCGCCATCGCCGGCACGCGCGTCTACGTCATCGCCGATGCGGGACTGGTGGTGCTTGATCTCGCCGAGCCGCTGAAACCGAAGCTGATCGGCATCACGCCGATGAGCGATGCGCGCAGCGTCGCGGTGCAGTTTCGCTACGCCTTCGTTACCAGCGCGCGCGGGCTGGAAGTGTTCGACATCACGGTCCCCGCCCAGCCAACGCCCAAAGCACTGCTGCCGATGGCCGATGCGCGGCGCGTCTATGTCGCTCGCACCTACGCCTATGTGGCAGCGGGCGCGGAAGGCTTGGTGGTGGTCGATGTGCAGAACCCCGAAGCGCCCAGCGTGCTCACCCGCACCACGGCCGACGGCCAATTGAAGGGCGCGAGCGATGTGGTGGTCGGCTCCACCAACGCCAGCCTGTTCGCCTACGTCGCGGATGCGAGCGGCCTGCATGTGCTGCAACTCACCGCGCCCGACTCGCAGCCGAAGTTCTACGGCTTCTCGCCCGAACCGAAGCCGCAGTGGATTGCGCACTGGCCCAGCAAGGCACCGCTGCTGGCTTTGAGCAAAGGGCTCGACCGAGACCGTGCTGTCGATGAAACCGGGAACCAGATCGCAGTTTTCGGCCGAATCGGTGCACGCCCCTTCAACCAGCGCGAGATGGAAGGGTTATTTTTGGACGTCGATGGCAAACCCTGGTTTGTCAGCGACGAGGTGAAGGCAAAGCAGTAGACCGGCAGCAAGCGACATCAGAAGGGGGACACCATGCAGAGATCATTTTTCAAGCCAGCCAGCGGCAGGACATGGGCGGCAGCGGCAGTGCTGCTGTTGACCGCCTTGAGTGTGAGCGCCGCCGACCACGCCGACGCGCCGCGCTCCACCACCGATCCCGCCAGCGACATCACGGATGTCTTCATCTTCCGTGAAGGCGGCAAGCTGGTCGGCGCGATCTGCTTCGGCGGCACCCCTGCACCCAATCTGCGAGTGGATGGCCCGACCGGCCGCTTCGACCCGGATGTGCTCTTCACCTACAACATCGACCTCGACGGCGACGCCCGACCCGAACACGAAATCATCATCCGCTTCGGACTCAACAGCAAGGGCGAGTCAGGTGTGCAGTTCGAGGGCATTCCCGGCGCAGGCGCGCAACTTGTCTCAGGGCCGGTGGAGCGGGTGCTGGCCTCACCCACGGGCCTGAAGGCTTACGCGGGCTTACGCGACGACCCCTTCTTCTTCGACTTCGAGGGCTTCACTGCCACCATCGGCAGCTTCAACAGCACCGACAAGCCCAAAGGCAGCCTGTTCTTCAACGCCAGCCGTGATTCCTTCGCACGCCGCAACCTCACCGCCCTTGTGTTCGAGATGGACCCCAGCCTCCTCGTCCCGCGCGCCGGCAACAGCAACAACCAGCTGATCCGGGTCTGGGCCTCCGGCGACCGGCTGATCAAGTAAGGAGCCGCCATGAACATCAAATTTCTCATCTCCGGCAGTCTGGCTGCGTTCGTTCTCGCCGCCTGCGGTGGTGGCGGTGGTGGCAACACCGCCACGCCCGCACCACCCGCACCGCCGCCGGTGGCTGACCCCTTCGTGTTCCAGACCTTCCCCAAAACCGCCTACGGCCGCTTCGACCGCATGGGCCAGCCGGTGGTCGCCACGGTGTTGTTGCTGACCAAGGACAAGGACCCGTTCAACGGCAGCGATCCCAATCAGGACGGTGACTACGCCGCCTTGATGACCCAGCGCCTCGAACAGCTGCATGTCGGCCTCGACGAGGCCATCATCGCCAAGGGCCTAGCGGTCTGCCCCACCGACGTCTGCCTCAGGCAGGTGATCGGCAAGATCATCCCGGACACCTTGCAGTTCGACCTCTCGCAGCCGGATGGCTTCCCCAACGGGCGGCGCTTCGAGGACCCGACGGTGGATCGCATCCTGTCGATGGCGCTACTGGACCTCACCACGCCCGGCATCTGCGGCAGCGGGCCCTGCACGGTGCTCTCCTTCGAGCAGCTGCCCAACAACCCGACACGCAACGAGTCGCCGTTTCTGGCGCAGTTCCCCTATATCGCTGCGGCCCATCCGCCACCGTGAAGGGCTTGCCGCTGCTGCTGGTCGCAGCACTCGCCACAGCCTGCCAGCAGGCAGCGCCACCAGCGGCAGCGCCCCCTGCAGCACTTGCCGCTCCGGTATCGGCGCCGAGTTATGCGGACGAGCTGAAAGCCGCCGAACAGGCGGTGCGCGAGGTGCAAGCTGCCATCGCGCGCGGCCCCGTGGTGTGGCCACAGTGGGCCAATCTGGCCGGGGCGCAGCGCGCGGCGGCACAGCTCACGGGCGACTACCGCTACTACCTCGAAGCCGAGCAGTCGCTCGCTCAAGCCTTCGCACTTGCCGGCAAAGGCGGACCTTATCTGGCGCGGGCGCAATTCAATTTCAGCGTGCATCGGCTGACTCGCGTCGAGCCTGATCTCGTACGTGCCAGCGCCGAGAGCGACCCGGATGCCACCGCCATCCTCGCCCTGCGTGCCGATCTCGCCTTCTATCACGGGGAATACGACGCGGCGCTCAGCGGCTATCGCCAGGCACTCGAACGCCGCGAAGACCTGCCCAGTCTCGTGCGCCTCGCGCTCTGGCATGCGCGCATGGGGCATGTGAGCGAGGCACTCGCCCTGCTCGACCGCGCCGAGGCGATCTACCACGGCGACTCGCAGCACCCGCGCGCCTTTCTCGCCCTGCAACGCGGGCTGATCGAACTCGATCGTGGCCGCTGGGAGCGCGCACTCGCGCACTACCAGCACGCGCTGCGGCTGCTGCCGGGCTGGTGGCTGGCAGCCGAACACATCGCGGAAATCCATGCCCTGCAAGGCGATACCGAAGCAGCCCTGCGTGAGTACGGCGAAGTCATCCAGCAGACCAACCACCCGGAGTTCATGGACGCGATGGCCGAGTTGCTGCGCGCACGCGGCGACGAGACTGCCGCACAAGGCTGGATCACCAAAGCGCGCCAGCGCTACGAAGAGCGGCTGGCGACACTGCCGGAAGCCACTTATGGGCATGGGCTGAGTCACTTCCTGCAATTCGGCACACCGGCAGAGGCACTCGCACTCGCGCGCAAGAACCACGCGCTGCGACCCTATGGAGAGGCGCAAATCCAGCTCGCCGAGGCTCTGCTGCGCGCAGGCGAGGCACGCGAAGCCGAGCGGCTGATGCGCAGCGCCCTCGCCAGTGGTTGGCGGACTGCCGAGCTGCATGCCATCGCCGCACAAGCCTTTGCCGCCACAGGACAGCGCACAGAGGCCGCACGGCACAGCGCACAGGCCAGGGCGCTCAACCCCAGAGCGGCCCGGCAGTACGGCCTGCCAGAAGAAGCATCGGCTGCGCAGAGGACGGCGATCCCCCTAAACTCGCCGCCAACCTCCCATCCGGCACCCCAATGACCAAGCTCACTGAGAAACGCTGCATCCCCTGTGAGGGCAATACCCCGCCGCTGCCTGCTGCCGAAGCTAAAACGCTGAAAAACGAACTTCGCAGCGAGTGGGCGTTTGCCGACGAGGGCAGAAAGCTGGTGGCCACTTTCCAGTTCAAGAACTACTACCACACCACCGCCTTCGTGAACGCCGCGATCTACATCGCCCATCGCGAAGACCATCATCCCGACATCAGCTTTGGCTACAAGACGGTGTCGATGACCTGGTGGACGCACACCGCCAATGGCCTGACCGAAAACGATTTCATCTGCGCGGCCAAGGTCGACGTGCTTCTCAACAAATAATTCACAAGACGGCGTCTTGGCCGCACAAATGTGGCGGTTGATGAAACTTTCAGGTCACCAGAAAACAGAGTGCCGCGTTTGGAGATCGGCACGCTGATTGCTTGGCGTGCTCAATCCGATTCCTGCGATGGACCGCTTGGGAGTCTCTTAGTCACCATCGACGCTCACGCGCCGGTATTCCAGGCCATCGCATGAAATCCAATCTATCCCTGTTCCGCCGTCCGCTGGCGGTCTTCGCCGTGGTGCTCGCTGCGCTGAGCGGACCGGCGCACGCGCTCATCGAACTCAACGACAAGCCTGTCAACAACGGCAATGCCGACTACCGTCCCGGCAAGCTGCTGCCCACGGCGCTGCAACTGGCGGCCGTAAAGAGCCTGGGTGCGGAGGCCAACTGGAACCGGTTCGGCACCATCCACTCGATGGTCAAGCATGGCGGCTATCTCGCCACCGGCCTCAGCGGCACGCCGGAGCAGCAGGCGCGCGCCTTCGTCAAGGCCAATGCGGCGCTGTTCAAGCTCGCTCCCAGCTCGGTGGATTCGCTGGAACTCGTCAATGAGGGCATTACCCCCAACAATCCGGGCCGCGCGGTGTTGCTGCGCCAGAAGTTCGGCGACCTCACCCCGACCCACGATGGCCTCATCACCGTCGGCGTCGTCGATGGCAAGGTGTATTACGTGTCGTCCTCTTCCGCCGGCGATCAGCCCCCGGCCGGTGCCGCCACGCTCACGCCGCTGGCAGCCTGGATGATCGCCGCCGCCGATGTGAAGCGCGCCGTCACGCTCGACAAGGTCGTCAATCAGTTCGACATGACCGGCAAGCTTGGCTGGCATGTGATGAACGTGAAGGGCTTCAACCAGCCACAGCGCGCGCGCCTGAGCGCCCTGCCCATGCCCAACGGCGGCGTGCGCCAGGTGTTCGAGACCATCGTGCTCAACAGCAACGGCGGCGATGTGATCGGCATCGTGCACTTCATCGACGCGCAGACCGGCCAGGTGCTGCGCCGCGAGAATCGCGTCAACTGGCAGTCCGCGCCCACGGCCTCGACTTTCCAGGGTGCCTTCCCGGATGCCGCCAGCTGCGGCCCGCGCTATGACGTGACCGTGCCTGCTGCGCAGTCGCAGATCGTGGTGGTGGCTGCCGCCGCACAGCCGGCCAACGACATCTTCATCAACCTCTACTACACCGGCGTGCTGGTGGCCTCCAACGACCTGCTGACCAGCCCCGAGACGTTGATGTATGCACCCACCGGCGGCCTGCCGCCCGGCGTCTATTCGGCCGAGGTCTGCCCCTTCGGCGGCACGGCGCTGCCGCCCTTCAACTACGCCGGCACGCTCGTCTATACCGATGCCGCCGGTGCCTCGGCGGCCGTCACGCTGCCCACCTGGAGCACCTTCGGCGCCTACCCGCTGCCGGACTTCAGCGGCATCGATAACCGCATCAAGATGTGCTGGGGCCAGGGCGCGGGTTGTGACCTCGACACCAGCAACCTCGCCTCGCGCGCGCCCTGGGACGTGCTGATCGCCGCCACGCAGGTGTCGACGATGACGACCATCGGCAACAACGCCATCACCGCCGAAGCCTGGGGCAGCCCGCTGACCCCGGCCGAGATGTACCGCCCGGTGTCGCCGACGCGCCAGTACATTTTCCCCTTCGAGAACAAGTGGAATGCCAGCAAGTGCGACCCCACCAACCTGGTGCCGACGGGCAATGACATCGACGCGGCGGTGACGGACCTGTTCGTCAAGCACAACCGCATGCACGATTTCTCGTACTTCCTCGGCTTTACCGAGCGCAACTACAACCTGCAGCAGAACAACTTCGGCCTGACCGACGTCACCCGCGAGAACGACCCCGAAATCGGCAACGTGCAGGCGGGCGCGCTCTCGGGCAGCCCCGGTTCGCCCACGTTCTACGTCGCGCCCGGCCGCGACAACGCCAACCAGATCGCACTGATGGATGGCGTGCCCGGCATCACCAACCAGTACCTGTTCCAGTCGCTCGGCGGTGCCTTGTATGCACCCTGCGCCGACGGTGACCTCGATCAGGGCATCGTCGGCCACGAGTACACCCACGCCATCAGCAACCGCATGATCGGCGGGCCGGATTCAAGCATTGGCGGCGAACAGGGTGGTTCGATGGGCGAGGCCTGGAGCGACCAGGTGGCCGGCGAATACCTCATCTCCAGTGGCTTCTCGCCGATCCAGAACGAGTCGGCGACGGCGATCGGTCTCTACGCCACGGGCAACCTCAAGGTCGCGATCCGCGACTACGCGCTGGACAACAACCCGCTCAACTACAGCAACATGGGCTTCGACACGCCGGGGCCTGAAGTGCACAGCGATGGCGAAATCTGGAACGCCGTGAACTGGGACATCCGCACCGCCTTGCAGGCCAAGTACAACAGCACCTTCCCCGCCACCGACATGCAGCGCCAGAAGGATTGCGCCAACGGCAAATACGCCGCCGACGCCTGCCCCGGCAACCGCCGCTGGGTGCAGCTGATGTTCGACAGCTTCCTGCTGATGCCCGCCGCGCCCTCGATGCTCGATGCGCGCGACGCCATGCTGGCGGCGGACGTGGCCCGCTTCGGCGGTGCCAACCAGAAGGAACTCTGGGATGCCTTTGCCAAGCGCGGCATGGGCAAGGACGCTTACACCAACGGCAGCGACGACGTGACGCCGGTGGGCCAGTTCGAGTCGCCGCTGTCGGCACCGGCCACGGTCACCTTCAAGGTGCTGGCGGGCGACGAAAGCAGCACCGCCATCAGCACCGCCAAGATCTACATCGGCCAGTACGAGGCGCGTTCGCGTCCCGTTGCCGACACCGACCCGGCGACGGTGGTGGATGCGACCGACGACAACAGCCGTCGCGCCACGCTCAACCTGGCAGATACCGCGAAGCTGGTGCCCGGCACCTACGACCTCGTCATCGGCGCACCCGGCTACGGTCTGCATCGCTTCCGGCAGACGTTTGCCGCCGGCAGCAGCACCGCGACCTTCACGCTGCCCACCAACTACGCCTCGCTCACCAAGGGCGCGGTGGTGCTGACCAGTGCAACCGTGCAGGCCAACATCGACGGCAAGGACACGCTGATCGACGATACCGAAGGCACTGGTGTGCGCATCGGTGATGCCGGTCTGGTCGAAGGCGCGTATGCCATCGTGCAGCTGGCGGGCGGTGCGAAGAGTGTCTCCAGCCTGCATCTCTCGACGGCCGCGGGCCCCACCAATCCGGGCCGCTTCACGGGCATCCGCAAGTTTGAAGTGCGCACCTGTAACGGCACCTGTGCCGATGCGGCCACCGACTTCAGCAACATCGTCTACACCAGCAGCGACGACGCCTTCCCCGGCGTGCTGATCCGCCCGGTGCAGCCGGATTTGATCTTCCGCAGCTTCGACTTCCCCGCCGTCACCGCGACCCATGTGATGGTGCGGGTGCTCACCACCCAGTGCACGGGCCAACCGCTGTACCACGGCGACCAGGACAACGATCCGCTCGTGAATGCCGACTGCCCGACCTTCGTGCCGCCGATCAACTCGGTGATCAGCACCAATATCGTGTTCGAGCCGGGCATTCCCGCGCTGCCGACCGCACCGGGTTCGGTGGCACGCGCGACCGACATCCAGGTGTTCGGCAGCAAGGCGGCCAGCAGCGGCGGCACTCTCATGCCCGGCCCCGGCCCGGCGCCGAGCGATCCGGTCGGCTCCATCGGTGGCGGCAGCATCCCGGGCAGCGTTACTGAAACCGGCGGTCGCTTCGGCGGCGCGCTGGGTCTGGGCCTGCTGCTGCCGCTGCTGTTCGGCTTGGGGCGTCGCCGCTTCAAGGCCGTGCGCGGCGTCTAAGGCTTCAACAAAAAGCCGGGACGTGTTCGACACGCCCCGGCTTTTTTGTGCCCGATGATTTTTCGCTACAACAGTTGTCGCCCTGCGAAAGCATGGTTGAGCGTGCCGCCATCAACGTATTCCAGCTCGCCGCCCATCGGCACACCGTGGGCGATGCGGGTGACTTTCACGCTTCTCGCCTTGGCAAGTTCGGCGATGTAGTGGGCCGTTGCCTCACCCTCCACCGTCGGGTTGGTGGCGATGATGAGCTCGCGCACGTCGCCCGCTGAAAGCTGCTCGATCAGGCGCGGCAGGCCCAGCTGCTCGGGGCCGATGCCGTCGAGCGGCGAGAGCCGGCCCATCAGCACGAAGTAACGGCCGCGATAGCCGGTGCCACCCTCGATGGCGAGCAGATCGGCCGGGTTTTCGACCACGCAGAGCTGGCCGGTGTCGTCACGCCGCACGGTGCAGAAGCCGCAGTGATCCGGCTCGCAGAACATGCGGGTTTTCGGGCACTGGTTGATGCCCTCCATTGCCTCGCTGACGCTGCGCGCGAGAAAGGCCGCGCCCTCGCGGTCGCGCTGCAAGAGATGCAGCGCCATGCGCTGCGCCGACTTGGGCCCGACACCCGGCAGGCGGCGCAGCGCGTCGATCAGGCGGGTGAGTTTGGGGGAGTAGCTCGACACCGTGGCTTAGATCAAGCCACCGAGATTCATGCCAGGAGGCAGCTGCATACCGGCGGTCGCGCCGGCCATCTTGGCAGCACTCGCGGTCTCAATCTTTTGCGCCGCATCGTTGATGGCCGCGGCGATCAGGTCTTCGAGAAACTCCTTGTCCTCGGTCAGCGCATCGGCACTGATTTCGACCTTCTTCGCCTGGTGCTTGCCGGTGAGCGTGACCTTGACCATGCCCGCGCCGGACTCGCCGGTGACTTCCATCCGGGCGACTTCATCCTGCAGGCGTTTGACGTTCTCCTGCATCTTCTGGGCTTGGGCGAGGATCTGTTGCATGGGGCCTTTCATGGGCGCTCCTTATTGATTGAATGAGGTTGGTTGACGCGAAGCGTCAAAGGGATTTGATGGAACCCGCACGGATGCTGGCCCCGAAATGCTGCTGAAAAGCCTTGACCCGCTCGTCTTCGACGATGACGGTCTCGGCAGCTTTCTGTTTTGCGTCCTGTGCTGCGATGGCAAGCGCAGCGGGTGTGTCGAGCGCGCCGATGCCGACATCGATCACCAGATGGATGGGGGCCGAGAGCTGGATGCGCAAGGCCTCCTGCAACTCCGCGCGGCGCTCTTCGGTGAGCAGGTGCTTGTGCTTGACGTCGAGCGTGAGACGCAGGGCGTCGCCATCGCGAGAAGTCCACACCGCGTTGTAGGCGAGGGTCTTGCTCAGGCCCTTGAGTGCCAGGGCTTCGAGCCGCACGGCCCAGGGCGCGTCGTCGGCGACTGGCTGCGGTGTGGGCACCGGCACGGCAATGGCGGGGAGTTCGATGCGCGGCTTGGCGGCGACCGGCGCAGGCGACGCCAGGCTGGCCGTGGGTGCGGCAGCGGCCGGGCGTGCGGGTGCGGCGCTACCGGCAGCACTCGTTGCAGCACGCGCACCGCCCACGGTGGCGGGCTGATCAGGTGGCTGATCGGGGTGAAAGGCCAGCATGCGCAGCAGGCACATCTCGAAACCCAGACGCGGCTCCGGCGCCCAGCCCAGGTCGCGGCGACCGAGCACGGCGATCTGGTAGTAGAGCTGCAAGTCCTCGGCCTTGAAGCGGCCATTGAGCGCGAGCAGCGCCTCGTCATCGTCCTCGGTCTGCGCCTTGGGCAGCGCCAGCAGCATGGCGAGGCGTTGCAGCACGGTGGCGAGTTCGTTGAGCAGGGCGGCGTAGTCCGGGGCCTGCGCTTCGAGCTTCTGAATGCCTGCAAGCAGAGCCTCGCCATCGCGCGTGGTGAGTGCCGCCATCAGGTCGTAGAGCACGCGACGGCCGGAGGTGCCGAGCATTTCCTCCACCGGCTCGCGCTTGAGCTCGCCTCCACCGGCAAAGGCAATGGCCTGATCGGTGAGCGAGAGCGCATCGCGCATCGAGCCATCGGCACCGCGCGCGATTTCGCTGACGGCACCGGGCTCGAAGGCCTGGCCTTCTTCGGTCAGCACCTTGTTGATCTGCTCGCGGATGACGCTGATCGGCAGGCGCTTCAAATTGAATTGCAGGCAGCGACTGAGGATGGTGGCGAGCAGCTTCTGCGGATCGGTGGTGGCGAGGATGAACTTCACGCGCGGCGGCGGTTCTTCCAGCGTCTTCAGCAGCGCATTGAAGGCGCTCTTCGACAGCATGTGGACTTCGTCGATGAGATACACCTTGTAGCGGCCGCGCACCGGCGCGTACTGGGCGTTGTCGATCACCACGCGCACATCGTCGACGCCGGTGTTCGAAGCGGCGTCGATTTCGAGCAGATCGACGAAGCGGCCCTGATCGACCTCCTTGCAGCTGCCGCAGACGCCGCAGGGCTGCGAGGTCACACCGGTTTCGCAGTTCAAGCCCTTGGCGATGATGCGAGCGAGGGTGGTCTTGCCCACGCCGCGCGTGCCGGTGAGCAGGATGGCCGGGTGCAGGCGGTCCTGGTCCAGCGCGTGGCACAGGGCCTTGGTGACATGACCCTGCCCCATCACGTCTTCGAAACGGCGCGGGCGGTATTTACGGGCGAGGGCGAGGTAGCTCATGCCGGTAGTTTAGTTTCCTAAAGCACATCCGGCACGCTCGCCTAAAATGGCTGGATGACCTCCACCACAAAGCGCGCTCTGCTCATCGCCCTGCAGGTGCTGTTGCTCGCCGCTTTCGCGCTGGCCATCGAACATTGGTGGGGCTTCTCGCGCCTGCTGGCCCCTTGGTCTCAGGTGCCGCTCTCGCTGGTTGCCGTCGTCGGCGTCGCGCAGCTCGCCAGCTATTCCATGCGCGCGCTGCGCATCTACCTGGCGAAATCCGCCGTGCCGCGGCCCTGGCTGCGCTGCCTGCAACTGATCCTGCTCAACAACGCGCTCAACCTGCTGCTGCCCGCCCGTACCGGCGAGGCCAGCTTCCCGCTGCTGATGCAGCGCTGGTTCGGCGTGCCGATTGCCGAAGCCGCCGGCACGCTGCTGTGGTTGCGGCTGCTGGACTTGAACGTGCTCGGCGTGCTGGCGCTGCTCACTTTCGCTCCGGCGACGATGCCGCTGCCCGCTGGCGTCTGGCCCTTGCTGGCGCTGGTCACGGCACTGGTGCCGCTGCTGGCACCCGCCGTGAACAAGGCCGCCACCCGCCGGTTGCAGCATCGCCAGAGCAAACCCGCCAGGCTCATCCACAAGCTGCTGGCCGGGGTGCCTTCGCACCTGAAACAAGTCAGCATCGACCTCGGCATCACCTGGTCGGCCTGGGTCATCAAGCTGGCGGCGCTCACTGCCGTGTTTGCTGCACTCGCACAGCTTCCACCCACGGCCGCGCTGCTGGGTGCCATCGGCGGCGATCTCTCCACCGTGCTGCCCATCCACACCCCCGGCGGCTTCGGCACCTACGAGGCGGGGGTGATCGCCTTCGCCTCGCCGCTGGCCCCACCGACACCCGCACTGCTCGCCGCCGCAGTGAACCTGCACATCCTCGTATTGAGCATCGCACTCGCTGCCGGGGTCATCGCCTGGCTCACCCAGCCGCGTGTGAGAAAATCGCCGCCATGAATACCGCACTCAAAGCCCCGCGCCTCTCCGTCGTCATCCCCATGTACAAGGAGCAGGACAACGTCACGCCCATGCTCGAAGGCGTCCACAAGGGTTTGAGCAGCTACCCCGGCGAGTGGGAGCTGATCGTCGTCGATGACGGCTCCACCGACGACACCGGCCCGCGCCTCGTGCGCGAAGCGGCGCAGTTCGGCAGCCATGTACGCGTGCTGCGCTTCGCCCGCAACCACGGCCAGACCGCCGCCATGCAGGCCGGCATCGACGCCGCGCGCGGCGAGATCATCGCCACGCTTGATGGCGACTTGCAGAACGACCCGGCGGACATCCCCCGCCTGGTGGACGAGCTGCTCAAGCGCGACCTCGATTTGATTCAAGGCAAGCGCATTAACCGGCAAGACGCTCTGGTGAGCCGCAAACTGCCGAGCAAGATTGCCAACCGCCTCATCGCCAAGATCACCGGCGTCAACCTCACCGACTACGGCTGCTCGCTGAAGGTGTATCGCGCGCGCATCATCAAGCAGGTGCGGCTCTACGGCGAAATGCACCGCTTCATCCCGGTGTGGGCCGCGATGGTCACCAGCCCGCACCGCATCGCCGAGATGCCAGTGGCGCACTTTGCAAGACAGTTCGGCACCAGCAAGTACGGCATTTCACGCACCTTCCGCGTCATTCTCGATCTGCTGACGGTGTTCTTCTTCATGCGCTTTCAGGCGCGGCCCGGCCACTTCTTCGGCTCGATTGGTCTCTGGCTCGGCTTTCTCGGTGGCGCGATGATGAGCTGGCTGATGTTCGTCAAGTTCGGGCTGGACGAGCCGATCGGCGGACGACCGCTGTTCCTGATTGCGATCCTTCTGCTCGTGTTCTCGATGCAGTTCATCACCACCGGCGTAATCGCTGAAATGTTGGCCCGCATCTTCTACCGCGATAAGCCGCGCGTCGCACTCATCAACGAAGCAACCGATGACGGCACGCCGCTCGGCTGGGCCGATGCGGCACAGCCTGCGACGGTGGTGATGCAACTGCCCAAGCCCGCAGTACCCGCGCACGGTTGAACCACACCCTACGCATGACTAGAGTCGCGCCATGAACAACTGGTCTACCTGCCCTGCCGTCGAACGCGATCCGCTGAAAGTGAGCGGCGCCTGGCTGTTTCGCGGCACCCGCGTGCCGGTGACCGCACTCTTCGAGAACCTTGAAGACGGCGCGCAACTTGCCGAGTTCGTCGAGTGGTTTCCCGGCGTCAGCCTGCAACAAGCGCGCGCCGTGCTTGAACACGCCGCACTCTCGCTGGAAGCCGCATAGTGCGGGTGTTGTTCGACTATGAATGCCAAATACACATTGCTGCGCGGCTGCAAGAACTACAACGCTTTTGCCCGGCGCTCTGACAGAGATTGGGGACGGGCCACGGAAGTCAAAGTGCAGTCTATTGAAGGCCAAACAATCGGAAACCTGGTGTTCGGCTGCCACCCTGACTTTGTAGGCTTTAACGAATATCAGGCGATGAGCTATCAACACATGCTTAACCTGATTGCTGAGCGATTGGACGGCGACGTAGAGGTCAATAGGGATGCACTGATTTCCGGTTTGATAATTTACATCTGTCTGAATGGACCTAATCCAAGTCTTGTAGCCCGGATGCAATCCGGGAGTTCCCACTGTCAGTGACCCCCCCGGATTTCATCCGGTCTACGAGCAAGATGCTACGCGCCCCACGCCCCTACATCAGCCCCATGCAACGCCTGCTCTCCGGCATTGATCCCACTGTTCTGTGGCTGACGCTGTTCGCCTTCGCGGGCTTCTGGCTCAACAGCTGGGCGGTGCCGCTGTTCGATCTCGATGAAGGCGCGTTCACGGCAGCGACGCGCGAGATGTTCGAGCGCGGCGACTTCTTGATGACCTATCTCGATGGCGCGCCGCGCTACGACAAGCCCATCCTCATCTACTGGTTGCAGGCGGCGTCGGTCAGCGTGTTCGGCTGGAGTGAGTTCGCGCTGCGTCTGCCCTCCATGCTCGCGGCGAGTGCCTGGATGTGGGTGGTGTATCGCTTTGTAAACGAGGTGAGCGGCAGTAAAGAGAAGGCGCTATTTGCGGCAGGCAGTCTCGCCCTCTCGCCCGTGCCCGGACTCATCGGCCATGCGGCGACGGCGGATGCGCTGCTGAATCTTTTGCTGGCGCTGACGCTGCTCGATCTCTGGCGCTGGTTCGATCGTATTGCTGTCATTCCCGCGCAGGCGGGGAATGACAAGCAAAGAAATGACAAGCTGCTTTTGCTGCGGGTCTATCTCTGGATCGGCCTCGGCCTGCTCACCAAAGGCCCCGTCGCGGTTGCACTGCCGGTGATGGTGGTGCTGCCATTTGCACTGCTCACCAACCGCTGGCGCGATGCGCTCAAGGCCGCGTTCTTCATCCCCGGCTGGCTGCTCGCACTGGCGGTATTCCTGCCCTGGGCGGTGCTACTCACGCTGAAGGACGGCGGTGATTTCTTCAAGCATTTCCTGCTCGACCATAACGTCGGTCGCTACAGCGAGACGATGGAAAGCCACGGCGGCAAGCTCTGGTATTACGTCGCCGCACTGCCCTTGATCGTGCTGCCGTTCGCGGCCTGGCTGCCCTCGGTCTTGAAGCAGGTCAGGGGCTGGAAAACCGAACCCCGCACGCTGTATCTGCTGCTCTGGTTCGGCGTGGTCTTTGTGCTGTTCAGCACCAGCAAGACCCAGCTGCCGCATTACCTGCTGTATGGCTGCACGCCTCTGTTCGTGCTGTTCGGCCTGCATGCGGAAGCCATCAAGCAGCGTTGGGTCGCACTGCTGCCCGCCACCATTTTCATCGCTCTACTGTGCGCGCTGCCCACGCTGCTGCCGCAGTTCTTGCCGGACGCACACCACGCCTACGATCGCGGCATCGTCGAAACCATTATTGCTTCGGTGCGGCCCACCTATTACATGGCCTGCATCGGTGCAGCAGTGATCGTGCTGCTGGCCCTCATCCGCCCGAACATCACCCCCGCAATGGCTGGCCTCAGGGGTGGGCTGGCGGTATCGCTCGCGGTGTGGTGTGGCGTGCTGCCACTGCTCGCCGCAGGCCAGCAGGTGCCGGTGCAACAAGCCGCCGCCGTCAGCCGCCAGCTCGGCCTGCCCGTCGTCGCCTACCGCATCACCATGCCCAGCTTTTCGGTGTATCGCGGCAGCGTCACGCCGCATCGCACGCCGGTAACCGGCGAGATTGCGTTCACGCGCAAAGATCGGATCGCCGATCTCGCCAAAGAGACGAACAGGCCGCAGACAGTGGTTTTCCGGTCCGGTGGCGTTGCGTTGATACGCATCGAGTAGCAGAGCGAGCCGCCGCCAATACCTTGATTGGCGTAGCGAGCATTGCGAATGGCGTGCGGAGCCACGCGGAGCGGGCCCAAGGCCCGTGAGCATGGCACCGCGCGTCAGTCGCAAGCGCAGTAGCCAAGCACAGTATTGGAAGTGATTCGCGCCGACTTACTCCGGCGCTTCGCTACACCGCTGCCGTTGCTCCCTTCCGGGCCTGGCGGAGTTCACGGCTCACAAACGCGAAGGGCCGACGCGAATCGCCGATATTGTCTCACGGCTTTTGCACGTGTCGAAGCCTCCAGGAGATTCAGCCGACGTTTGTTAAGGGCGCTTTACCTTAACGGCGGTAGAACCATGCACGCTGTTCATGGTCAACTGCCCAACCCAAGAAGACTTACCACGCAAGGATTGTCGTGCGCGCCAGAACCCTCATCGTCATCGTGCTGCTCGTGGTACTTGCGGGCGGCTTTTTCTACTGGCAACAACATCGCGCCGACAACAAACCCAAAGGCCCCACCACTCGCGCGGTGACCGTAGAGATGGCAAACGCCCGCATCGGCGACGCGGCCGTGCAGCTTTCCGCCATCGGCCAGATCATCAGCAGCCACAGCGTTGCCATCCGCCCACAAGTCAGCGGCACGCTGCAAAAGGTGTTCTTCACCGAGGGTGCGTCGGTCAAGGCCGGTGACAAGCTGTTCGAGATCGACCCCGCGCCCTATCGCGCCGCCATGCAGCAGGCGGAGGCTCAGGTCGCGCGTGATCGTGCCGGCGTGCAGGCCGCCGAGACCCAGGAAAAACGCCTGCTGCCCCTTGCCGAAAAAGGCTATGTCACCCCGCAGGAAGTGCTGGATGCCAAAGCCACCGCCGAAAGCGCCCGAGCCAGCGTGCAGGTCTCGCAAGCCGCCGTCGCGGCCGCACGGGTCAACATGGATCGCACCGTTATCCGCGCGCCCATCGCCGGCCGCACCGGCGCGCTGTCGGTGAAGACCGGCAACATCGTCGCTGCCAGCGACGCCGCGCCGCTGGTCACCATCAACCAGCTGCAACCGGTACAGGCCGAGTTCACGGTGCCGCAGGCGCAGCTCAGCGCCTTGCAGCAGGCAATGGCCACAGGCCCGGTCAAAATTGTCGTCAGCAGCCAGACCGGTGGTGCCGCCCTGGCGGAAGGCCATGTGCTGTTCGTGGACAACACCATCGACGCCACCACCGGCACCGTAAAACTCAAGGCCGAGTTTGCCAATGCCGAAGAGAAGCTCTGGCCCGGCACCTTCGTGAGCTTCACCGCCACGCTCGCCGTCGAAACCGACCGCGTGCTGGTGCCCGAGCTGGCGGTGCAGCCGGGGGCCGATGGCAGCTTCGTCTATGTGGTGGATGCCGAGAACAAGGCGCAGCTCACACCCGTGACCGTGGCGCGGCAGCTGGGCAGCGAAATGGTGATCGACAAGGGCTTGAAGGGCGGCGAGAAAGTCGTTTCCCGCGCGCCACGCGACCTCAAGCCCGGGGCCACGGTGCAGCTCGCGGGTGCCAAGCCCAGTGCTGAAGGCACCGCGCCAAAAAGTGAGAGCGCCGCCAAGGTCGCAGCCCCATGAAGGGCCTCAAGCCCGGCGAATCGGTCGGTGTCTCGGAGCTGTTTATCCAGCGCCCCGTCGCCACCACCATCCTGATGCTGGCGCTGGTGTTGTTCGGTGCCGTGGCCTACACCAAGTTGCCGGTGGCCGAGCTGCCCAACGTCGATTTCCCCTCCATCAGCGTCAGCGCCAGCCTGCCCGGAGCCGACCCGGAGACGATGGCCGCGACCGTGGCCACGCCGCTGGAACGCGCGTTCACGCAGATCCCCGGTCTGGACGTGATGAACTCGACCAGCAGCACCGGCTCGACTCAGATCAGCCTCACCTTCGCGCTCGATCGCGACATCGACTCCGCCTCGCAGGACGTGCAGAACGCTATTGCGCAGACCGTACGGCAGCTGCCCTCCGCCCTGCCCAACCCGCCGACGCTGCGCAAGGTGAATCCGGCCGATGCGCCGATCCTGTTCATGGCCTTGTCGACCACCTCGGTGCCGATGACGACGCTCAACGACTTTGCCCAGACGCGCGTCGCCGACAGCCTCTCGCGCATCGAGGGCGTGGCGCAGGTGAGCATCTACGGCAGCAAGATGTATGCAGCGCGCCTCTACGTGAACCCGCAGGCGCTGAGCGCACGTGGTCTCTCCTTCATCCAGCTGCGCAATGCCATTGCCAATGGCAACAGCTACCAGCCCGGCGGCACGCTCTACGGCGCGCAGCGCAGCTACACGCTGGAGGCCGACGGCCAGCTGCGCAATGCGGCGGCCTACAACGACCTCGTGGTGACTGAGAACAATGGCGCCCCGGTGCGCTTCCGCGATGTCGGCAAGGCGGTCGACAGCATCCAGAACGACAAGCAGGCTGCCACCTATAACGGCCGGCCGGCGATCATCATTGCCGTCACCCGCCAGCCCGGCAGCAACACGGTGGAGATCGCCGAGAAGGTGCGCGCCATCCTCAGCGAGCTGGCCGCCAGCGGCCCGGGCGACACCAAGATCGACATCACCTACGACCGCAGCGAGTTCATCCAGGAGTCGATCCACGAGGTGAAGTTCACGCTGATCCTCTCGATCATCCTTGTCGTCGCGGTGATCTTCGTGTTCCTGCGCGATACCCGCGCCACGGTCATCTCCGCCCTCGCGCTGCCGGCCGCGCTGCTCGGCACCTTTGGCGCCATGCAGCTGATGGGCTTCTCGCTCGACAACCTCTCGCTGATGGCGCTGACGTTGTCGGTCGGCTTCGTCGTGGACGACGCCATCGTCGTGCTCGAAAACATCATCCGCTACAAAGAACAGGGCATGACCGCCCGCGAGGCGGCCAGCAAGGGCGCACGCGAAATCGGTTTTACGGTGATCTCGATGACGATCTCGCTGGTCGCCGTGTTCATCCCGATCCTGTTCATGGGCGGGCTGATCGGGCGGCTGTTCCGCGAATTCGCGATGACGGTCTCGGTGGCCATTCTGCTGTCGGCCGCCATCTCGCTCACACTCACGCCGATGCTGTGCGCGCGCTGGTTGAAGGATGGTGAGGACAAGCACGGCAAGCTCTATCTTTACTTCGAGCGCCTGTTCGACGCCATGCGCGACGGCTACGAAAAAACACTGCGCTGGGCGCTGGGTCACAACACGCTGATGCTGCTGGGATCGGTCGCGATCCTGATCGGCACGGTCTTCATGTTCCGCGTGGTGCCGACCGGCTTCATCCCCGCGCAGGACACCGGCGTGATCTTTGCCAACACCCGCGCACCCGATGGCGTCACTTTCGAAGAGTTGCAGGTGATGCAGAACAAGGCCGCCGAACTGGTGCAGAAGAATCCCAATGTGGCCGGCGTGTTCTCGGCCACCGGCAGCGGTGGCGGCGGTTCTTCAAACCCCACTGGCGGGCGCATGACCATTCGGCTCACGCCGCATGGCGAGCGCAAGGACTCGGCCGACCAGGTGATCGCCCAGTTGCGCAAGGCCATGACGGCCGTGCCGCAGCTACAGGCGTTCTTCAGCAACCCGCCGGCGATCCGCATCGGCGGCAACTCCAGCAATTCCAACTACCAATATGTCTTGCAGGCCGATGATCTGAAGGTGCTGGCCGAGACCTCGGAGCGGATGCTGGTGCGCCTGCGTGAGGTGCCCGGCCTGCGCGACCCGAACAGCGACCTGCAGCTCGCCAATCCGCAGATCGACCTCGACATCAACCGCGACCGCGCCTCGGCCTTGGGCGTAACCGTGGCCGACATCCAGAACACGCTCTATGCCGCCTATGGCGCGGCACGCATCAGCACCATCTACAGCAACACCGCGCAATACGACGTGCTGCTGCAAATGGCGCCGGAGTTCCAGCTCAACATCAATGCGCTCAAGCTGCTCTATGTGCCCAGCACCTCGGGGCGACTGGTGCCCATCGAGGCGGTCGCCAGCATCCGGCCCAGTGTGGGCCCGCTGTCGATCACCCACTATCAGCAGCTCTCTTCAGTGACGCTGTCGTTCGACCTCGTGCCGGGCGTGGCGCTCGGCGATGTCACCAGCAAGATCGAGGCGATTGCCGCCGAAGAGCTGAAGGGCGAAGTCAGCGGCACCTTTGCCGGCACCGCAGAAACCTTCAAGCAATCCACGGTCGATCTGCCGATCCTGCTCGTCTTCAGCATCCTCGTGATCTACATGGTGCTGGCAATTTTGTACGAGCACTTCGTGCATCCGCTCACCATTCTCACCTCCCTGCCATTGGCGGCGATCGGTGCGCTGGTGGCGCTGTGGGTGTTCGGTCTCGAACTCAATATCTTCAGCTTCGTGGGGCTGATCCTGCTGGTGGGTCTGGTGAAGAAGAACGGCATCATCATGGTCGACTTTGCCCTGCAGAAACGCCGTGAAGGTGCCACTGCGGAGGACGCGATGATGGAAGCCTGCCTGGTGCGTTTCCGCCCCATCATGATGACCACGCTGGCCGCCATCTTCGGCACCCTGCCCATCGCGCTGGCCTTGGGTGCCGGCGCGGAATCCAGGCAGCCGCTGGGTATCGCCGTGGTCGGTGGATTGCTCACCTCGCAGCTGCTGACCCTCTATTTCACGCCCGCGTTCTACATCGCGATGGAGCGGTTTCTGGAGCGCTTCAAAGGCAAGCGCGAAGCGGTGGCCGCGCCGGTAGAAACCACTTAGCTGGGGGTGCTTGCGTCCAACGCACGGTGCAGCATGAGCAGACGCAGATCGAACTCGATCTGGTGATAGCCCGGCAGCAGGTGTTCGCACAGCTGGTAGAACGCCTTGTTGTGCTCGCGCTCGCGCAGGTGCGCCAGCTCGTGCACCACCACCATTTCGAGAAACTCCGGCGCTGTGGTCTTGAACAGGCTGGCGATGCGTATTTCCGCTTTCGACTTCAAGCGGCTGCCCTGCACGCGCGAGATGGTGGTGTGCAGGCCCAGCACGTTCTGCAGCACATCCATCTTGTTCTGCCAGATGACCTTGTGCAGCGGGCCTGAGCTGCGCAGATGCGCCTGCTTGAGCCCCAGCACGTAGTCATGCAGGGCCGCGTCGCTCTGTATCGCGTGGGTGCCGGGATACTTTTTCTTGAGATGCGCGCCGAGGCGATCCTCGGCCACCAAGCGCTGCACGCCCGCCTGCACCGATGTCGGATAAGCGCCCAGAAATCGCCGGATTTGCAGCTCGGCCGCTGCGCTGGCCAGCACGCGCGATCAACCGGCCGGGTCTGAGATCACGACCACGCGCACGTCGCCGCATTTCACAACTTGTCCGATGCGGATCTTCGCGGTCTTGCGCGCCTCCGGCTGACCATCGACCGTCACCAGCCCCTGCGCGACCAAGGCCTTGCCCGCACCGCCGCTGTCGCAGACGCCGACCAGCTTGAGCAGCTGGTTCACTTCGATGTAGTCGCTGCTGAGGGGGAACTGGATGGTGGGCATGACGGGCAATGGTGGTTGTATGGGGAGTGCTGCGCCAATCAGGGCGGATGGGCATGCTGCGGTGCAGATCAGACGCAAATAGTATGTCCGCACGCCTGTGCACCTGAAGTGCTGGCGGCACCACCGAGTTGAAATAAATGCACCGATCACGCCGGCATGGCGCAACTGGAAACTGGGCATGTGACCTTGACGGGATTGGGGTGATTTCCTGGATAGTCCATCCGGCCCGGCATGGCTGATCTTTGGTCCGTCGCTGCCTAGACTGAATTTTCTTAAACACCTCTTCAAGGAGATCGACATGGCAGACCATTCCATCAAGGGCAAGACTGCGGTCATTGCCGGCGGCGGCAAAAACCTCGGCGCGTTGATCGCCAAGCAGTTTGTCGAAGCCGGTGCGCGCGGCATCGCCATCCACTACAACAGCGATTCGTCCAGGGACGATGCCGAGAAGACCGTCGCCGAACTGAAGGCGCTGGGTGCCGATGCCTTCCTGTTCCAGGGTGACCTCTCGGTGGTCGAAAACAACGTCAAGCTGTTCGACCAGGCGGTCACGCGCTTCGGCACAGTGGACATCGCCGTCAACACCGCAGGCGTGGTCATCAAGAAGGCCATCGCGGAGGTGACCGAGGCCGATTATGAAAAGAGCTTTGCGGCCAACTCCAAGGCGGCGTTCTTCTTCATCCAGCAGGCGGGCCGCACGCTGGCAGAACGCGGCAGCATCGTGACGATCGTGAGCTCGCTGCTGTCCGCTTACACGCCTTTCTATGCGATCTACCCGGGCAGCAAGGCGCCGGTGGAGCACTACACGCGCGCGGCTTCCAAGGAGTTCGGTGAGCGTGGCATTTCGGTGAACGCGATTGGCCCTGGCCCGATGGACACCGCGTTCTTCTACGGCCAGGAAAGCAAGGAAGCCGTGGCCTACCACAGCAGCGCCGCTGCACTGAGCAAATACAGCAAGACCGGCCTGACCGACATCGAGGACATTGCACCGATCGTGAAGTTTCTGGTCACCGACGGCTGGTGGATCACCGGCCAGACCATCTTCGCCAACGGTGGCTACACGACGCGATAGCTTGCAGGCCGATCCGGGCGAGATGCGCCGGCGCGGTCTCGCATTCGCCCCGCACCTGGATGCCGGAATGGCTTTTTCTCGTTCGCTTCGCAAACAATGAGCAATACGGGAGATTCGACATGCATGTGCTGATGGTGATGGCTGGAGGCTTGGCCCTGCTGGGACTGTTCGTGTTGTTTGGCTGGCTCTGGGGCGCAAGCGCCGCAGGCATGGCGCTGGCGGCCAAGGTGTTCGTGCCGGTCTGGCTGCTGGTGGCGGGCGTCAACATGTGGGTGGGCGTCACCTATGCAGGCTACAGCGCGCGCGCCGAGTTTCCGATCCTGCTGCTGGTCTTTGCCGTGCCGGCCTTTGTCGCCGGCATCGCCGTTTGGCAGCTCGCCCGCAGCTGACATGGCGGTAATACACGGAATGCGAGAGGCACGCCGATGTCGGTAGAAGGCAGTGCCAGCGATCTGATCAAGGTCGTGACTCTGCTGGGCGCGGCGGTGGTGGCCGTGCCCCTGTTCAAGCGCCTGGGCTTGGGGGCGGTGCTGGGCTACCTCGCGGCGGGCCTGGTGATCGGCCCCTTCGGCATTGGGCTGTTCAGCGATCCGCAGACCATCTTGCACACGGCCGAGCTCGGGGTGGTGATGTTCCTCTTCGTCATCGGCCTCGAAATGCGCCCCTCCCACCTGTGGAGCATGCGGCGCGACATTTTCGGGCTGGGCAGCCTGCAAGTGGTGGTGTGTGGCCTGCTGCTGACGATGGTGGGTGTGGGCTTCGGCTTTCCGCTGGCCGTGTCCTTCGTCAGCGGCATGGGCTTTGTGCTCACCTCCACCGCCATCGTCATGCAACTGCTGGGCGAACGCGGCGACATCGCGGCGCCGCGCGGGCAAAAGATCGTGGCCGTGCTGCTGTTCGAAGACCTGCTGATCGTGCCACTGCTGGCCCTGGTGGCGTTCATCGCGCCGGTCGATCCGTCCGCTGCGGCAGTGGGATCGCGTTGGGTCAGCATCGCCATTGCTGGTGGCGCACTCGCAGCACTGGTCGCGGCAGGCACCTGGCTGCTGAACCCCTTGTTCCGCATCCTCGCCAATGCCAAGGCACGCGAGGTGATGACCGCCGCCGCCCTGCTGGTGGTGCTGGGCGCGGCGCTGCTGATGCAACTGGGCGGCCTATCGATGGCAATGGGCGCCTTCCTGGCCGGCGTGCTGCTCTCCGAGTCGACCTTTCGCCATCAGCTCGAAGCCGACATCGAGCCTTTCCGTGGTTTGCTGCTGGGCCTGTTCTTCCTGGGCGTCGGCATGTCGCTGGACTTGGCCGTGGTGGGGCGCAACTGGCCACTCATTGTGGCCGGCGTGCTGGCGATGATGGTCGTCAAGGGCTTGTGCATCTACGGCGTGGCGCGACTGGCGAAGAGCTCGCACGCCGATGCGCTCGACCGGGCCGTGTTGATGGCGCAGGGCGGCGAGTTCGCTTTCGTGCTGTTCGCTGCCGCGCTCGGCAGCCGGGTGATCGACCCGGCAGTCAACGCCAACATGACCGCCGTGGTGGTGCTGTCGATGGCGCTGACGCCGCTGGTGGTGATTGCGCACCGGCGCTTAGGGCCCAAGCCCGGGGTTTCAATGGCGGGCGCGCAGGCACCGGACGCACTGGCCGGCAGCGTGCTGATCATCGGCTTTGGCCGCTTCGGGCAGATCGCGAGCCAGCACGTGCTGGCGATGGGGGCGGACATCTCCATCATCGACCACGAACCGCAGGTGGCGCGCGACGCCAAGGAATACGGCTTCAAGGTCTACTACGGCGACGGCACGCGCGCCGACGTGCTGCATGCCGCTGGTGCGCACCACGCCCGCGCCATTCTGGTGTGCATCGACGACCGCGATGCGGTCACCCGGATCGTCCAACACGCAAAGCTCGCGTTCCCACATGCCCGCGTGCTGGCACGCGCCCACGACCGCGAGCATGCCATCGAGCTGATCAAGGCCGACGTCGATTACCAGATACGCGTCACCTTCGAATCGGCCATGGCCTTGGGACGCGAAGCCTTGCTGGCACTGGGTGCTACGCCCGAAGCAGCCGACGAGCTGGCAGCCGATATGCGGCGCAAGGACAGCGAGCGTCTGGCCATCGAGCTGTCCGGTGGCATGGATGCCGGCAAGTCCCTGATCCTGGGCAATGCGGCAACCCGGTAGGGCTGATTGCCATACTGCCGCACACCGGCAGCCCGGCGGCAACACCTTGAGCACCGTCGTGTAGAAAGGGCGAATGGACAAACTCGATCAGTACCGCGTCTTCGCCCAGGTGGCCGAGATGGGCAGTTTCATCAAGGCCGCCCATGCGCTGGGACTGCCGCGCGCCTCGGTGTCCGCCGCCATCCAGCAACTCGAATCGGCTATGGATACGCGTCTTCTGCATCGTACGACGCGGCAGGTACGACTGACTGCAGATGGTGTTCAGTTGCTGGAGCGCGTGCGTCTGTTTCTCGCTGATGCAGAAGACATCGATCAACTGTTTCGCACCAGCCAGAGCAAGGTCTCGGGGCGGCTCAACGTGGACGTGCCCAGTCGCATCGCCCGACGGCTGATTGCCCCCGCACTGCCCGGCTTTCTGCGCCGCTATCCGCGACTCCAGCTGGCCCTGGGTTCAAGCGACCGCGTGATCGATCTGGTGCATGAAGGCGTGGATTGCGCCGTGCGGATCGGCACCTTGCAGGACAGCAGCCTGGTCGCGCGTGCCCTCGGCCATATCGCATTGATCAACTGCGCCAGTCCCGGCTACCTGCATGACTACGGCGTGCCCACACGCCCGGAGGATCTGGCCCAGGGACACTGGTCGGTGGGCTATGCCTCGGCCTCGACAGGGCGGGAGCTGCCTTGGGAATATCTGGTCTCGGGCAATGAACGGCTGGTTGACGTGCCCAGTCGCGTGATCGTCAACAACGCCGAAAGTTACATCGCCTGCTGTGTATCGGGGATGGGATTGATCCAGATTCCGCGCTTTGACGTGCAGCAACTGCTCGATCGCGGCGAATTGGTGGAGGTCATGCCCCAGTTCCGTGCAGCCCCCATGCAGGTATCGCTCATCTACCCGCACCGCAGGCAGCGTTCGCGCCGGCTCAACGCGTTCATCGAATGGTTCGACGCCTTGATGCGGCCTCACCTGGAGCCCTGATGGCGCGAATCAAATCTTGCTGCGACGAATGGTTGCGGCCAGGAACTAGCGGACGCATATCGCAGAGGGTGGTGCCGGCAGCAGGAATCGAACCCCCGACCTTCGGTTTACAAAAGATCGCCACCGGTTGCTCCAAGTTGCTGATGATATTGCAATTTGGATGAAGGAACGCAGGTTCATCTGCAGTCTATCTGCACGAACCAAAGGAGCGTTTTCATGGCATCCATCATCAAGCGGGAATGGGGCGATACGAAAGGTCAGAAACAGGTCCGGTACGACGCTTATGTAACAAAACGAGGCTAAAGCAGGTCAAAACCTTCAAGCGCGAGGCAATGGCCCAGCGATGGATCAAGCTGGTCGAGGTAGAGCTTGAGAAGGGAGCATTCAAGAGCACAAACATCGCCGAGCGCATGACGCTGGGCGAAGCCCTGCAACGGTTTGCAGATGAAGTGCTCCCCTCGATGCGGAGCCGCGCGCCCGACATTTCAAAAATCAAGATGATCACGCCCCACTTGGGCAGCTACCCCCTGATCTCGCTCGACAATGCGGCGTTAGCGATCTACCGCGACAAGCGTCTTGGCATGAAGGCTCGGAACTTCCGCAAGTTCAAGGACGGGCGTACCGAGATGGTCGAGCTGAAGCGCAAAGTCGCCACCATGACGGTCCGCCACGAACTGGCGCCGATCCGACGCATGATCGAGCACGGCCGGCGTGAGTGGGGCATCCATCTGCCAGCGGGCAACCCTGTTCACCTGCTCAAGCTTCCGCCGATGGGACGCCCCAGAGACCGTCGGCTGTCGGCAGATGAGGAGGAGAAATTGCTCGCCTTGCTCGACCCGGCCCCGGATCTGACCGGGCAGCGCAGCCCTTATATGCGAGCCCTGATGATCTTCTCCCTGGAAACCACCTCACGCCGAGGCGAGAGCCTCCGCCTGCGGTGGGAGGATGTCGACCTGTCGGCAAGGACCGCCCTGCTGCGGGACACCAAGAATGGTGAGGACCGGCGTATCGGACTGTCGACCAAGGCTGTGCAGGCGCTGAACACGATTCCGATGACGCGGGACGGGCGGGTGTTCCCGTTGACCGACAACGCGATGCGCATGGCCTGGCGTCGAGCCACGCAGCGACTCGGAATCGATGGCTTGCACTTCCACGATCTTCGGCATGAGGGCACCAGCCGACTGGCCGTGAAGTTCAACGGCGACGTCATGGCCATGTCCGCGATGACCGGCCATAAGTCGCTGCAGATGCTCAAGCGCTACACGCACCTGCGAGCGGAGGATTTGGCGACGAGACTGGGCTAAACTTGGCGGACCGAAGTGTGCCGGCATAGCTCAGTTGGTAGAGCAGTGCATTTGTAATGCGAAGGTCGCGGGTTCGACTCCTGCTGCCGGCACCATTCTTCAGGTCTCCTTCTCCGAACGCGACGCCAGCCCTTGAGCGGCTTGGGCCACCTCACTGTCCGTGAGTTCGCATGCCGGCTCCGACGGCCAGTCCCAGCGGACCAAAGCCGCAGTCAGTACGCATCGGTGCAAATCTTCACGTTGCGTATCGAGGTCGCCAGGAGCTGAAGCAGGCTCCCATGGCAGTGCGGCGATCTGCGCCACTGCCAGCAGATCGCGTTGTGCCGCAGGTAGCCGTTTGTGGATTGCTTGCGGAGTCACTCCGAACTGCTCCGCCAATTGTTTTCGGAATGGCAGTGGCCCGTTTCCCAGGCCTATTTCTGCGCAAACCGCCAGCAGCAGGCGGCCGCCATCCAGCTTGGGACGCTGAAATTCGTACAGCGCCCTCCGGATTCGGCCGGTCGGTACGTCGAGCTGCTGGCGCTCCGCTTTGACGGTGAGTTCGCCCAGCCTAGGCGCCGCAGCCTGCTGCCTCGCCAAAGGCGCGCGGTAATCTTCCGCCAACTGGCGCACCCCCTCCCATTCGGCAGCCTCCCTCTTTCGATAGGCGATCCAGTCCCGCGCCAGAGTGATGTCGCCAGAATCGGCTAGGCGGAACTCGATCTCCCAAACTGTCTTGGTAAAACGGGTCAAATCATCCCCGATCTTTCTTCGATCACTGGCCAGCAGGCCACCCGGCATATGGTCCTGGCAGTAACCCTGAAACGCATCGATGGTCTGCTGCGCACAGCAGACACAGCGACGCGGAAACGTAGAGCCCACAGCGACGGGCGGAACGGCGAGCCCCACCAAAACACTTCCCTGAGCAGGCATATGGCCTGTTCCAAATCGCCAAGGATTACGTGATTGGGATCGTTGCGCGTCCTGCGACGAAATTGCTCGCGAGCCGACTCGATCCAGGCATCCAAGACCTGCCGGATTTCGGGGCCGCGTCGAGCCCAGTCGCTGGCCGATGGCCAGTGCTCAAGGGATCGGAGCGCCCGCTTCACGTCGAAGGCTGCGTCCGGCAGCGATGGAAACTTCCAAACCAGCGGGGGTATATCCAAAAGCTGGGGCGCTACTGCAGCGAGCGGCGAAAGCAGCAGGCTCAAGATTGCCCGCGCCGCGGAGGGTCCTGCTTGAACTCGCAATGGGATGGCGGCGCGCAATGCGTTTTCGAGATTGCCTGCGGCTTCGTCTCCCAGATTGTCCATCCAGCCCACTCGCTGGCTCGGTTCGGACAAAGCCCGGACGAGGACATTGCGCAGCGTGCCTTCCGTAATCCCTGAGTCGTTGGCTGCAATCTGTAGCGCATCCGACACTCGCCGCACTGCGTCCGACACCGCGCGCTGTGCCGGAACTGCGCGGGTTACTACGTACACGGGCTCAAGCGATCCCAAGTCGGATCCGGTCACCCCGACTGGCGCCCTTTAGCCCGACGGTTGGACGGCGCAAGGGCAGGTCGCGGACGTGGATACGGCGTCACGACGCAACACAACAACTTGCCGTTATCGCGGCTGCTAAAGAGATGTCCAGAGACTTGCAGTAAATTCTGAGTGAGTTGCGCAACAGCTACAAAACACAGTTCCTCGCTTCCGTTGGCGAGAAGCCAAATGTGGCTCGAAATTGACGCGAGAAATGCGCAGCGTCGGCGAAGCCGGAATCAAGACCCGCATTGCCGAACTGTTCACCTGCACCGATAAGGCCGGCGGCGTGCTTGAGCGCGCTCCAATTCTTGTACGCACGAAACGTCATGCCTGTCTGGCGTTTGAATCGTCGCAACATCGTGGTGCGCTCCAATCGGGCGATGCAGCTTGCTTCAATTTCGCTCAATCGCAGCATCGGGTCTATATCGATTCTCTGCTGGATAGCGAAGATTGCAGGATCGCGCGGCTGCTCGGTATATCCAAGACTGTCAACGAGGTTCCCAGCGCTCTCAACTGTCCAACAATCAATCTGATCCTCCAATATCCGCTTGGCCGCATTGGAAAGCGGGCGAGCGCCAAAGCTGCTGCTTTGATCTGGCTCAAGGTAGATGACATCGACCGCGCCGCCGTGAAAATTAACAATATGTGCCCAATTGGCATCGACCAAAACGGCGTCACCCCAGATAACGCCGCTGGCCGACTCAACCGAAACGGATCGTTCGCGACCAAAGACGATGCAAGATGTCAGATTGGCGTGAACATGGGTGCGCGATGCACGCAAGCGCACGCGGCTTGTCGCTCCGACTTGCTCAAGTATTTTGGAGGCTGGATTCACCTTAAGAAAAATACTGGAACGTGCACGTTTGTTCAAAGTGATTGACAACGCTTCCCCTATTCTTGGTCAACAGGGGGATGCAATGAGCAATCTTGAAAGTGCCAAATTTCTTGCGTTGAGCGGATCGATCTCAATCTTCTTTTCGGCCTGGATCGGCGTGCTCATGCTGTTCCCGCGCAAACCTAAGGCCGATTCGAATGATCCGCAGAGGGTCAATTTCAAGCAGATTGGTGCCGCGCATATTGATTGGATAATGCTTGGCCTGATGCAGGGGTTGGCCGGGCTTTTGATCCAATTGTTCGGCGTTACGCCCGAGCCTTATGTTTTATGGATTATGGCCTTTGGCGCATGGCTCAATCCGTTGCCCTATGTCTTTCGCGCATTCGGGGTGAATGCTTTTGTCTTTGCTGGCGGCCCGCTTCAGCGCACCGCAGCTGCGATGGGCGGCCTTTCCAGCACTGCAATCTTGTTCAGTTGGTCGATGATCTTTTGGTCAATTGCAGTGAAGTAAGGGAGTCAGTCGCATGCGCAAGACCCAGAAAGTAGCTGCCATTCAAATGCAGGGCCGTGTAGCCGATCTGCGCTATAACATCGCACAAGCAGGGGACTTGCTGGTTAAAGCCCTTCGAAACGGTGCGCAAATTGTGGCGCTGCCCGAGTTTTTTACCACGCCGATCATCCTCGATGAACGCTTGTTTGCGTGTTCAGTTGCCGAGAGCAACCCTGCGCTCGATATGCTGAAAAGCCTAGCGAAAGAGTATGGGGCTATGATCGGCGGGTCTTATCTCGCCATGCGCGACGGCGATGTCTTCAACACATATGTCCTCGTAGATCGCGACGGCACGGTGCACCTGCATGACAAAGATCTGCCGACGATGGTTGAAAGCGCCTATTACGTTGGCGGAAAAGACGATGGCTTGGCCGAAACCTCACATGGATCAATTGGCGCTGCCGTCTGCTGGGAAACGATCCGCACTGCAACCGTCCGGCGATTGCGGGGCAAAGTTGATCTGCTGATGACCGGCAGCCATTGGTGGAGCGAACCCGGATGGCGCTTTCCGCGCAGGCTGATGGATCAGGCACACCGCCAGAATCTCAATATAATGGCCGCCGCACCATCGCGGTTTTCCAAATTGATCGGCGCACCCGTCTTGCATGCGGCCCATGTCGGCACGCTCAAGGGGAAAATCGCACTCACGCCGAGCGTTAGCGTCGCCACAAAAACGCGGTTGATGGGTGAAACGCAGATTGTTGATTCCACGGGCACAATCCTAGCCCGATTGGGAATCGATGATGGCCCCGGCGTTATCATGGCTGAGGTCGCATTGGGCTCGGTGCCGCATAGCACAGAACCGGCGCAGGATTTCTGGTCGCTTGACCTGCCTTTGATGTTCCGCCTGTTTTGGTCGCAGCAAAACGCGGCCACGCGGCCTTTATATGAGAGTGCCAAAGCGAAAGGCTTGCTGAGCAATTTCGATTTTCAGAGCAATTCGTGATCCTGCGCAAGGTGTTTTTATTCAATCAGTTGCGCTTGCCTGCGGAAACCTGCTGATACCCGACCGCTCGATTACAAAACTGCTGCTCTACCAACTGAGCTATGCCGGCATCTACGTGACCTAACGTATTTTAGCCGAGACGACGCGCCAATTCTTCATCGCCTTCTAAGCGATCGGTGCCACAGGCACATCGCGCTGCAAGCGACCAGCCGAGAGCGAGTCCGCCGTCAGGCCGAGATCGGCAAGATCGGTTGGCATTGCCTGGCCCAGCAACTGCGAGGCGGCAAAGCGCGACAGGGCTGGTGCGGTCTGTATGCCGTAGCCACCCTGCCCCGCCAGCCAGAAGAAGCCTGGCGCATCGGGGGCAAAGCCGGCGACCGGGGTGCGGTCGGCAACGAAGCTGCGCAAACCGGCCCAGCGGCTGTGCATGCGGCGCACATCCAGCGTGGTGGCGCGCTCGATGCGATCCACGGCGATGGCCAGATCCAACTCATCGGGCACGGCATCGCACGGTGCGCTGGGGGTTTCATCGCCGGGGGAAATCAGCAGGCGGCCGGCGTCGGGTTTGAAGTAAAACTCTTCATCGATGTCGATGGTGAGCGGCCAGCGCTCCATGCCCTCCATTCGGGGCACATCCACCAGGGCCGCGGTGCGGCGCAAGGGCTGCAAACCGATAGTTGCCACACCCGCGAGCGAGGCCAGTTCATCAGCCCAGGCGCCAGCGGCATTGACCAGCAGCGGCGCCTCAAAACAGCCGGCATCACTCGTCACGCGCCAGTTGTCCCGCTGTCTTTCAATAGCCGTGGCGTGGGCGTTGCACAGCAGTTGGCCGCGGTTGCGGCGCAGCATGGCGGCATAGCCCTGATGCAGGGCGTGCACGTCGATATCGCTGGCACCCTCGTCCATCAGCGCCTCGGCGACATACTCCGGGCGCAGCAGCGGCATGCGTGCGCAAGCCTCGCGCGGGTTCATGCGGATCGCGGTCGCGCGCATGTCCGGCAAGGCGGCAAGTGCCTCCAGCGAGTCACGTTGATCCTGCCGCGCGATGAACAGGAAACCGCGCGGCACCAGCAGCACATCAGTCGCGAAGCCCGCCGGCGGCTGCATCAAAAAATCACGGCTGCCGCGCGACAGCAGGCGCACCGTCGTGCCGCCATAGCTTTCTGAAAACACGGCCGCCGAGCGGCCGGTGGTGTGGTAGCCGGGCTGCGCCTCCTGCTCCAGCACCAGCACGCGCAGGTACGGGCCAAGCTGCGCTGCAATACCGAGGCCGGCGATGCCGGCGCCGATTACGATGACATCGATTTTCTGGACAGATGTAGTCATGCACCATGCTAGCCAGCGACTGACATCGCAACCATCTGTGCTTCCACCGAAATCCGCTTCAGCGTGGTTTCAGGTGATATCACTGACTCAATTCAGACGGGCATCCATAAATAATCGGTTCATGAAACTGCAACCCGCAGTTCATCTGCCCGGATTGGTCATGAACAACTTTTGCGCACGATGCCTATGGGTTCTGTTGTCGCTGATGTCGCTACCGGCGATGGCGCAACCCAGCCAGTCGCCGGCTAACGCAGACGCCACGCCAACTGCCGAGCAAACTGCCGGCACCACCGCGCCGCAGGACGGCACATCGCAACCCCCGCTCGCCGAAATACCGGTGGCCACGCTACCCGACAGCACCCCGCCGGTGCAGGAAGAAAAATCCGTTGGCACGGTGAAGCTCGACGAAGTGGTGGTGACCGTCACCAAGCGCGCACAGAACGTGCGCAACATCCCCAGCACCGTTGCGGTGTTGCAGGGCGAAAAGTTGGAGAAGCTGGGCGTGCGCAAGCTCAAGGACATCTTCCTGCTCGTGCCCGGCGTGAACATGCAGGACGAAATCGCCGGCCTGCAGCGCAAGGTCTCGGTGCGCGGCGTGGGGCCGGATACCAACACCAACCAGACCGTCGGCTCGGTGCTGGGCGACATCCCGATCTCTGACCCCTACGGGTCCACCGTCATCGTCGACCCGAATCCCTGGGACCTCGCCACTGTGGAGATCCTCAAAGGGCCGCAGGGCACCCTATTTGGTGCTACCTCGCTGGCCGGGTTGATCCGCTACGTGCCCAACTACCCCAAGCTCGGCATCTGGGAGGGAAAGGCCTTCACGGAATACACCAAGGTCGATCGCGGCAGCAATGCGCCAAATACCGGTTTCGCACTGAATGTTCCCGTGGGTGAGACGCTGGCCTTGAGAGGCTCCGGCATCTTCCAGAAAACGCCAGGCGTGATCGACAGCGACAACCCTTCACGCACGGAGCAGGACGTCGACACCGGACGCAACTGGAGCGGCCGCATCATGGGGCTGTGGGTGCCGAACGAGGACCTCACCATCAATGCCTGGCACACCCAGAACGAGCGCCGTGCCGACGACATCAACATCGTCACCTTCCGCGACGGCACCTACTCGCGCAACGATTCTCCCTCCGCCTCGAATATCGTCAACGCCTACGCCCTGAGCACGCTCGACGTGCGCTATGACTTCGACTGGTTCACGCTGGTCTCGCTCAGCGGCTACCAGAAAAAGCGCAGCCACACCGATATCGACACCAGCTATCTGGTGCAGCCGCTGGCCACCTCCGGTGTGAGTTTTCTGCGCACGCTGCGCGACGTGCACACCAAGGGCGTGCTGCAGGAACTGCGGCTGGTGTCGCCGGATACCGGCAAGCTCACCTGGGTCGGCGGCGTTTATTTCAGCACCTACGAAGCCGTGATCCGATCGGGCCTGAATGTCTCCAACGACACACTGAACCAACTCGGCACGCTGCTGGCACTGATCCCGCTTCCGCAGCTGAATGCGCTAATCGGCCCGCAGGGCATCGCCGCCGCGACCAACGGCTTCGACCCCCTGAAAGCCGATGAGCAGGCCGTTTACGGCGAAGCCAACTACGACTTCACCGAGAAGTTTCGCCTCACACTCGGCAGCCGCCTGTATCGCACGAAGGTCGCCGGCACCCTGCTCTCCAACGGCGTGTCCTCCGTCAACAACGGCTCCGCGCAGGGCGCGACGGAGAAGGGCTTCAGCCCCAAGATCGCGACCACCTACAAGCTGAGCAAGGACATCCTGTTCTATGGCCTCATCGCGCGCGGCTTCCAGTTTGGCGGCTTCAACCTGCCCACCATTCCCTCGCCGGATATTCCGCTCACCTTCAAGTCCAGCTCGCTCTACAACTACGAGATCGGCGCGCGCACCGACTGGTTCGACCGCAAGCTGCGCTTCGACCTCACCGTGTTTTTTCTCGACTGGAAGAATCCGCAGATCAACCAGGTCGCCTCCAATGGTCTGAGCGGCTACGTCACCAACGTGGGCGGCAGCCACAACATCGGTGCTGAGACGACGCTGCGCTGGAAGACCCCGATACGCGGCCTGACGCTGGAACAGACGGCTTCCTACATCGAGGCCCGCAGCACCGAGACCTTCGACGATGCCTCCGGCCAGCAGGTGCCCAAGGGCACCCTGTTCCCCAGCTCGCCGCTGGTGCAGGCGGTGAGCAGCATCACCTACGCCCGCGCACTGGGCGACTGGCAGACGCAGTTCTCGCTGATCAACTCCTACCAGGCCAAGGCCTTTGCCGAGATCACGCACGAAACGGAAGTGGGCGGCTACAGCATCCTTGGCGCCAACCTCGCCCTGGGGCGTGATGATTGGGCCGGGAGGCCGTCGCTGAGCTTCGCGGTCAATAACATCCTCAATGTGCAGAAGGTTGCGGCTGGCTTCGGCCCCTCGTCCAGCCCTTCGGCAGTTCCGTTGCCGTCGACCGATTCCATCGTCGCCAACTCGTCCTACGTGTATTCGCTGCCGCGTTCCATGACGCTGCGCCTGTCGCTGGAGTTCTGAGAAATGATCAGCATCGAAGACCGTTACATCGTCGTCGGCAAGCAGCGACTGCACGTCCACATCGGTGGCGTCGCCGGCACGCTGCCACCGGTGGTGCTGGAGTCCGGTGGCGGCAGCCTCATCCGCACCTGGAGCGGCTTCGAGCAGGCGCTGACGCCGCATACGCAGGTGCTCAGCTACGAGCGCGCCGGCATCGGTGACAGCAGCGGGCCGGCAAAGGACGTGAGCGCCGCCGCCGTCACACAAAGGCTGGAGGCTTTGATCAAGGCAGCCGGCATTCGCACGCCGGTGATTCTGGCTGGTCATTCCCTGGGTGGCCTGTACATGCGCTACTTCGCCGCCACCCGGCCCGATCTGGTCGCAGGCCTCGTACTGCTCGATGCCACACCCGAGGACCTACCGTTCCGTCGCATCGTGGTGTTGAGGACCAAGGCGGCGATCTGGCTGCTGCACGGCCTGGCCCGCATCGGTCTCATGCAGCAGTTGGCGAAGCGCCTGAAGCCGGGCGGCAAGCCGATTGAGTTGACGCCGGATCAAGCCGCTGCCTACGGGCGCTTCCGCCATATGAAGACCTTGACGGTCGAGATTGCCAATCTGTCCAACATTCAGGCCGAGGTCGCCGCACTCCCCGCCACCTCACCCATCCCGACGCTGGCGCTCAGCGCCGGCGAGCACCCGCCGCAAGTCACGCCGGATCAGGTCGCTGCCTTCCGCATCAGCCACGACCAGCTCGCGGCCCGGGGCGCCACGCCACACAGCCGCCATCACCGGATGGAGGGTGCCTCGCACATGTCGCTGCTCACCGACCCTGCGCAGGCCGCCGCCGCTGGCGCGTTGATTCTCGAATTCGCACGGCAGATCACGCCATCATCCAAGGCATGAACGACCTCGACCCAGGCACCCTCGCCGCCATCGACAAACTGCTGGAATCCAGCGCCCGCAGCGATGTGCCGGGTTACGCGGTCGGCGTGGTGCGAGCGGGCCGCGTGCTGTATCGCCGCGCCACGGGCCTCGCGAGCATCGAGCAGGCCGTTGCCAACACGCCGGGCACGCGCATGCGCATCGCCTCGGTCACCAAACAGTTCACTGGCCTGGCCGTGATGCTGCTGGTGGAGGACGGCAAGCTCGAACTCGACCAGCCGGTTCGCGCCTACCTGCCTGAGCTCGCCGGTCTCAACGGCACGCCGACGCTGCGGCAACTGCTCAACCACACCAGCGGCCTGCGCGACGCGCTGGACAGCATCGCGTTCTTTCTCAGCGAGGGCCTGTTCCCGCAGATTCCGGCTGGCCTCACGCACCAGTGGTCTTCGCGCTTCACCGACGCCAACTTCGCACCCGGTGAAGCCTGGTGCTACAGCAACTACGGTTACGGGCTGCTGTCGCTGGTGATCGAGAAAGCCTCCGGCCTCACGCTGGCAGACTTCTTCCAGCAGCGCCTGTTCGCCCCGCTCGGCATGGTCGACAGCGTGCTGTGGCCCAACGACATGGAGCTGCTGCCGGGGCTTGCGACTTCGCACATCCGCCTGCCCGATGGCCGCTACCGGCGCAGCATTTATCCCTGCGAAGAACTGGTCGGCGGCGGCGGCATCGTCAGCACCGTCGACGACATGCTGCGCTGGGCCGCCAACCTGCGCGAGCAGCGTCTCGGTAGCGCGGCCAGCTGGGCCGAGATACAACGCAAGCTGCGCTTCAACAACGGCAGCGAACACAACTACGGCTTCGGCCTCAAGTGCCAGCTGCATCGCGGTGTGGAACTGCGCTGGCACGATGGCTCCACCTTTGGCAGCAAGAGCGCTCTGCTGTGCTATCCGACCCAGGGCCTCGATATCGTCGTGCTCGCCAACCGCTCGGACAGCGAACCGGGCGCCATCGGCATCAAGATCGCCGAGCTGCTGCTGGCCGATGTGCTCGGCCCGCCGAAGGTGAATGCCGAAGCCGTGGGCCGCGAGGCGCTGATCGGCAACTATTACTCGCCCGCCTTGCGGCGCGTCTTCAGCATTCGGCCACACCAAACCAATTTGTTGTTCGCCATCAACGCGACGCCCGAAGGCGTGCTGCGCGATGAAGACGGCGTGCTGGGCAACGACTCCAGCTTCGGCCCGGTGACGGTGCATCACACGTCTTCGACTGCCGCGATTGAAGTCGAGATTTGTGGCCATCGCGAAACGTATTCGCGCCTGCCTGCAACACCGCCCGCGTCTACTGAACTGGAGGCAGCGCTGGTGGGCAGCTATCGCCTTGCAGACTTCGACACGCCGGTGCGCATCGTGTTGGAGCAGGGCGCGCTCCATATTGATCTCGATTCGCGCTTTCATCCCAATCGCATTGCACTGACGCCGTTCTCCAGCGAAGTGTTTCTCTGCACCGTCACCGTCCTCGGCTCGCCAGCGCAAGGTGTGGTGACGCTGGAGCGCCGCGATGGCGTGGTGGTCGGCTTCTTCTTCAGCCTGCAAAGAACCTGGAACCTGCACTTTCTGCGCAGTGGCATGAGATAGCGCCATGAAACTTTTTACTGCAACGCTCGCGACCGAAACCAATACCTCTGCCGTGGTGCCCACTGGCCGCATCGATTTCGAGGCCTATGGCGTGCATCGCGGCGACGCGAGCAGCAAGGCCCCCGATGGCATCGGCGTCTTTCATATCGAACTGCAAAGGCTTGCAGCAGCGGACGGCCATACCGTGGTGGAGAGCCTCGCCGCCTTCGCGCAGCCATCCGGCCCCACGCTGCGCGCGCTTTACGAGGAATACCGAGACTGCATTCTCACTGATCTGAAGGCCACACTGCCGGTCGATGCCGTGCAGCTGACCCTGCACGGCGCGATGGTGGCGCAGGGCTACGACGACTGCGAAGGCGACCTCATCGAACGCGTGCGCGCCATCGTTGGCCCCACCGTGCCGATCGGTGTCGAACTGGATCTGCATTGCCACACCACCGCACGCATGCAGCAGCACGCCGACCTCATCATTGCCTACAAGGAATATCCGCACACCGACAGCATCGACCGCCTGCGCGAGCTGTACGCGCTGCTCTTGCAGCAGGCCGCAGGCCAGATCAAACCCACGACCGCGATGGTCGACTGCAAGATGATTGGCATCTGGCACACCACGCGCGAACCGATGACATCTTTCGTGAAGCGTATGCAGTCGGTGGAAGGCCGAGACGGTGTGCTGTCGGTGTCGCTCGGTCATGGCTTCCCCTGGGGTGATGTGCCGGAATGCGGCGCGAAGCTGTGGGTGGTGACCGATAACGATCTGCCCAAGGCCGAGGCCTTGGCGCAACAACTGGCGCTGGAGTTTCGCGCGCTGCGCTTCGAGACCTACGACCCGCCGCTGTCGATTGCCGCCGCACTCACCGAAGCCAGCGCTGCGCAAGGGCCGGTGGTGCTCGCCGATATCGGCGACAACGCCGGCGGCGGCGCGATGAGCGACAGCACCTTCGTGCTGCGCGCGATGATTGACGCGGGCATTGGCAACGCCGTGATCGGTAGCTTCTGGGATGTGGGCGCGGTGGCGCTGTGCCAGAGCGCAGGCGTGGGTGCGGAGATCACGTTGCGCATCGGCGGCAAGTGCGGGCCGATGTCTGGCGATCCGGTGGATGTGCCGGTGACGGTACGCGCCATCGTCGAAAACCACGGTCAGGACGGTCTGGGCGCGCGCCGCCCGCTGGGCACTGGTGTGTGGGTGCGCACGGCGGGCGGCATCGATATCGCGCTCAACACCTTGCGCTCGCAGGTGTTTGCGCGCGAGTGCTTCGAGGGCCTCGGCATCACGCTCACCGACAAGCAACTGATCGTGGTGAAGTCCACACAACATTTTCACGCCGAGTTCGCGCCCATCGCGACCAAGGTGCTCTACATGGGCACGCCGGGCTCGACCTCGCAGGCGTTCGCGGAGATGACGTTCACCAAGCGCGACAACCACTTCTGGCCGCGTGTGGAGAACCCCTGGTCGTGACTATGCCGAGCATGACTGCCGCAGCACCCACACCGACCATCAGCCGCAGCCTGCTGCTGCTGTTCGCGCTGCCGGGCATCCTGCAATCGTTCATGCACGCACCAGCGGGTGCGATCCTGCAGGGCATCTATGCCAAGGAGTCCGGTATTGCGCTGATCGCACTCGGCACCGCCGTACTGGTGGTGCGTGTGTTCGACGTCTTCAGTGACCTGTTGATCGGCTATCTCTCCGACTACACCGCGCGTCGCGGTATCAGCCGCAAGTTGTGGATGGCCGCAGGCACCATCCTCACCGTGCTCGCACTCTGGTTCTTGTTTCGCCCACCAGCACAGGTGACGGCGGGCTATTACGGCTTCTGGTTTTTGATGGCGAACATCGGCTGGTCGCTGGTGGAGATTCCTTATCGCTCATGGAGCCTGGAGTTTTCGCCAGAGCCCGTGCAGCGCACGCGCATCGTCACCTGGATCGCCGTCGCCAGCCTCATCGGCGGCCTGCTGTTCTATGCCGTTGCACCCGCAGGCAAGGCACTGGGCCTGCTCGAAACCGCGGAGCTGAACATGCAGTTGCTCGGCTTGGTCGCCATCGTGATCGTGCTGTTGTTGCCAGCGCTCAACTTCATCGCACTCTGGCGCGTGCCCGATACCCGCATCCCCGGCGAACAAAAACCGGCCAGTGAAATCCCCAAAGAGAGCTTTGCCCTGCTTTGGAAATCGGTCATTGGCAACAAGCCCCTAATACGGCTCATCGCCTGCTTCTCCATCACCAACTTCATGTCCGGCATGTCGCAGGGTGTGTCGCTGCTCTACCTCACCAACTACCTGTTGCTGTCCAGCTCGGTCAACGTCGTGTTCGCCTTGGTGATCCCCATCAGCATGCTCGGCATTCCGTTCTGGGGCTGGTGGATGACCAAGTATTCGCGTCAGCGGGTGTGGGCGGTTTCGCTGGTGTTGGGCGGCATGTTTTACGCCAGCATGGGCCTGCTGCAACCCAACCCCAGCATCGCGCTGCTGGCGACACTGTTTGGCTCGATGGCGTTCTGCATTCTCTCCACCGTGGTCGCCGTGCCAGTGATCATGGGCGACATCATCGACTACGGCCGCGAGAAGTTTGGCGTGGAACGCGCGGGTCTCTACATGTCTCTGCAGGGCCAAGTGGTCAAAGGAATGGCCGCGATCTCGGCCGGCGCGGGCCTGATCTTGCTCGGCTGGGTGGGCTTCGATGCCACCCAATCCGGCGAGGCGCTCACGCCGCAGGCGGTGTCTGCACTGAAGTGGGTGGTGGCCTGGTTCCCCGCACTGGGGCTGACAGTGACTGGCGCTCTGCTCTGGTTGTTCCCGATCAGCGGCAGCCCGCAAAAACTGAGCGCGCCCTACAGCGCAGAGGCCTGAACGCGATGCAAACCTACGACTACGCCGTCATAGGCGCCGGCATCGTCGGCGCCTCGTTCGCCGCACGCATGGCGCCCAAGGCCAGCGTGCTGCTGCTGGAGGCCGAGCCGCATCCCGGCTATCACAGCACCGGCCGCTCGGCCGCGCTCTACACCTGCCTGTATGGCAACGAGCTGGTGCGTGCGATCACGCGTGCAGGCCGCGAGTTTCTCGACGCACCACCGCCAGGCTTTGCAGAGCACCCGCTGCTGACGCCACGCGGTCGTCTCTATGTTGGCGGCGAGCACAGCCGCGAGACCATCGAGGCGTTCTGCACCTCGCCCTACGTACGCAAGATGACGTCTGCCGAAGCGCGCGCCTGGGTGCCGGTGCTACGCCCTGAAGCCGTCGTGCATACGGCGCTCGATACCAGCGCCCATGACATCGACGTCAATGCGCTGCACCTCGGCTTTCTGCGCATGGCCAAAGCCGCGGGCGCATCGCTGGTTTGCAATGCGGGTGTGATGGCGCTCGAACACAACCAAGGTGGCTGGCGCATCGTCACTGCCAGCGGCGAGTTCCGCGCGCGCGTGCTGGTGAATGCCGCGGGTGCCTGGGCCGATACGCTGGCTGGTCTCGCGGGCATTGCGCCGCTGGGCATCACGCCGCTGCGCCGCACCGCCATGCTCATTGACAGCCCCGATGCCGCTGGCAGCGCCAACTGGCCCGCCGTGATTGCCGCCGATGCCTCGTATTACTTCAAGCCCGATGCCGGCCTGATTCTCGCCTCGCCCTGCGATGAGACACCGAGCGAACCCTGCGACGCGCAGCCCGAAGAACTCGATATCGCCATCGGCGTTGATCGCATCGAAACCGCGACCACGCTCAACATTCGCCGCGTCACCCGCAGCTGGGCTGGCCTGCGCACCATGACGCTCGATCGCTCGCCCGTGGTCGGCTACGACCCGCGTTGCGAAGACTTCTTCTGGCTTGCAGGACTCGGCGGCTATGGCGTGAAGACCTCACCCGCGCTGTCGACATTCGCCGCCAGTCTTGCGCTGCGCGAGGCCGCGCCCGAGAGCTTCGAGGAAGTCGGCATTACTGCGGCGGCGATGGCGCCGAATCGTCTGCTCGACCGGAACCCCGCATGAAGATCTTCGCCGCCACGCTGGCCACTGAGACCAACACCTTCACGGCCGTGCCAACCGGCCAGGTCGACTTTGAACTGCATGGCTCTTTTCGTGGCGACGGCAGCCTCAAATCCCCAACCGGCATCGGCGTGTTTCACGCCGAGTTGATCAAGCTGGCCGCGCAGGATGATCACACGGTGGTGGAGAGCATCGCCGCCTTCTCGCAGCCCGCTGGCCGCACCCTGCGCCGCGTCTACGAGAACTACCGCGAGCAATTGCTCGAAGACCTGCGCGCTGCGCTGCCGGTGGATGCCGTGCAGCTCTATCTGCATGGCGCGATGGTCGCCGAGGGTTACGACGACTGCGAAGGCGACACCATCCACGCCGTGCGGCAACTCGTCGGTGCAGACGTGCCCATCGGTGTCGAGCTGGATCTGCATTGCCACTACACGCAGCTGATGCACGACAGCACCGACATCACCATTTGCTACAAGGAATATCCGCACATCGACGGGCTGGATCGCCTACGCGAGCTGTATGCGCTGACCATGCTGCAAGCCGCCGGCAAAATCACACCGACGACCGCCGTGCACGACTGCCGCATGGTCGGCATGTGGAACACCACGGTGGAGCCGATGAAGTCTTTCGTCAGCCGCATGCAGTCGTATGAGGGCCAGGACGGCGTGCTATCGGTCAACCTCGGCCACGGCTTTCCGCTGGGCGACGTGGCTGAGACCGGCGCCATGCTCTGGGTGGTGACCGACAACGATCCCATCAAGGCCGCCGCGCTTGCCAAACAGCTCGGCCAGGAGTTCTGGACGATGCGGCACGAGGCGCTGAAACCGCCAACGCCGCTGCCGCAGGCCATCGCGCGCGTCCAGGCGCATGAGGGCAAAGGCCTGATCGTCATGGCCGACGTCGCCGACAACCCCGGCGGCGGCGCGATGGGCGACAGCAACTTTGTGCTGCAGGCGCTACTCGATGCCGGCGTCGGCCACTTCGCGATCGGCTGCTACTGGGACCTGGGCGCGGTCGCGCTCTGCCAGAGCGCGGGTGTGGGTGCGACGCTGGAGCTGCGCATCGGCGGCAAGTGCGGTCCGATGTCCGGCACGCCCATCGACCTCAAAGTGACCGTGCGCGCCATCGTCGAGAAGCACACCCAGTTCGGCCTGAACGCCCACTTCCCGCTCGGCGTCGGCGTCTGGGTGCAGGCCGAGAACGGCATCGACATCGTGCTCGTGAGCCAGCGCGGCCAAGTACTCGCCCCCGAAGCGTTCGAGGGCTTAGGCATCAAGCTCAGCGACAAGAAACTGGTGGTGGTGAAATCCGCGCAGCACTTCAATGCCACCTTCGGGCCGATCGCCACCGAGGTGATCTACGCCGACGCGCCGGGCTCGACGGCGAAGGATTTCAAGAACATCCCCTACAAGACACGCAGCCTGAATTACTGGCCGCGGGTGGAGAATCCTTGGGTGATCTAATTAGCTTCATATTTTCAGCCGCGAAGAGCACGCGCAAACAGCTTTTCAGCATAGGAAACCAGCTCGGAGGGCACGCTAGCCATGAACTGCGCGTTGACCGCGTAGTGCGGCATGAAGTCCATCACCGCCTCGGCGAGGCGCACGGACTGCTTCCTGTCCTTCTCGAACTTGTTGCGGTTGCGCTTTGGCTGCTCGGCGAGCCAGGCCTTGTGCAGGGCCATCCAGCGCGGATCGGGTGCCACGATGCGCGCGGGCAGTCCGCCGAGATCGAGCACGACTACATCGACAGGCTCGCCCAGCAGCAGCCACTCCTGTTCGGGTAGCGGGATGGGGCGCAGGCGTTCGGACTTCGGGTAGTACTGGTCGATGGAGGGGGCGATCAGCACCTCGACCTCATAGCCCTTGGCGTTGAGCGCCTGGAATGGCTTCTCCGAGTTGACGGTGTAGCGGCGGTCGATCGCGCGGAGCGACTGCATGATCGGGCCGGGCGGTGCGGCAATCGCCAGCTGGGTTCCGCTGCCTCTCCAGGCGAAGTCGGCGTCGTTGGTGGCATCCAGGCTGGACGCGAACCGGGACTGAGCTTCGATCTCGTAGGCTGCCATCGTGTTGGTGCCCACCACCATGAGTGCTGCGCCGAGCAGTCCATCGACATCGAACTGCCGCAGAATCTCGCCGACTCGCGGGTCGATGCGTGGCAGGTCAAGCGAGCGGTAGAGCTTGGCGAGCGTGGCAACCGCTTCGGTCGACTCTCTCAGGCGACCGGCAGCGTCCGCACGGCAAGCCTCGAACGCGTCGAACTTGAGCTCGGTCTCCGCCGAGCGAGGGCCGAGAGACCGGCCACTCTCGGTGACATTGCTCATCTCGTAGAGGTAGTCGGTGCCCTTGCTGTTCTTCCAGACCAGCCGCGGCCCGCAACCTGCACCCGCGCGCAGCGCTTCGTGATACGAGGCGTAGGCCCCCCTCAGGTTCTCTACGATTCGAAGCTGCTCAGCGTTGAAGCGCATGGGTAGAAATCACATTGCCTTGATATGTATCAGGTTATCCGAAAACATCACAAATCATATATTTTCGGACAACATCTTTTATATCAGCTAGTTAGATATCAAATAGACAATTAACCGACGGCGTATCAGTTCGCGCCCTCTGCGGTGAGGACTACGAACCAACCGATCAACCAGCCGCCGGGTCAATCAGCTCAGCGCCCGAACCAGCTCCGTGCGCGAGCTGATATCCAGCTTGCGGTAGATGGAGTTGAGCTGGAACTCGATGGTGCGGCGCGAGCGGGAGAGGTGCTCGGCGATCTTGTCGTTGCGCAGGCCCTTGGCGACCAGCTGTGCCACGCGGCGCTCGGTGGGCGTGAGGCGTTGCAGCGCGAGCAGCGCGGCTTGCGAGAGGTCTTGCGACTCTTCACCGGCCACCGGCTCATCGAGAAAGGTCACCACATAGCTAGGGCTCATTTGCAGCAGGCCGGAGAGCTGCCAGTTGCGGTCGATCTTGATCGACAGGCCTTCGAGCGAGGGATGCGCGAGCCTTACTGAACTGGGGCGGCCAGCGATGGCGGCTTCGGCATCGGCGGAGGCCGGCAGGGCGTCGTCGAACAGTGCACCGACACGATCCGGCAGCAGGAAGTGCGTGTCGCCACCCGCCGCATTGCGCAAGCCGCGGTTCCAGCGGCCACACTGTTTCTCGGCCTCGTTGTTGGCAAACAGTGATTCACCGGCGGCGTTGACGAACATCAGCGTCAGCGGCACCTGCCGCAGGAAATGCTCGTAGCTCTGGCGGCGGCTGCGGTCGCCTTCCACCGCGCGCAGGCGGCGCAGGCTGGCTTCGATCATCGGGTGCAGCTGTTCGAGAAAGGCATGTTCCTCGGGCGTGATGCTCGAATGATCCGGTGGCCGGTGAATGCTCAGCACCGCCTCGGGGCGCGAGTCGTGCCAGAACGCCAAGTGGATGAACTCGTTCCACTCCGGGTCGGGCTCCTGGTCGAGCCGCCGACGGTGGGCATCGGGGTCTTCCGAGACGATCTGCGAATAGGTGTAGAGCTTGATCTGCGGATGCCGCGCGAGATACGGCCCGGAGATGGTGAGGCTGGTGGCCGGCACGTAGTCGGCATTCTTGGGCGCGACGACGTGATGGCGCGCGTCGGTCGGCTCGTAGTTGACGATGTTGAACATGAGGCTGCACGAGCGGTGCGGCAGCTTGCTGGCGATGAGCTTGAGGCAGGCCTTCCAGGTGCTCTCCAGATCGAGCGCGCTTTGCAGGTCGACCACCAGCGCCCGGTAAGGGTCGGAGGACGCGGCACGCTGCGGGGTCAGGGCACTCATGCGCTTGAGATTAGCAAGCTCAGGATCACCCGGCCATTCGGTTTTGGCCCGCAGCTTTGTCGCCGCCACTTGCGCTTCACGCGGCTTGCTTGCTGCGCGCCGACTCACTGCTGGCCTGTCTGCTGAGGGTTCGAGGTTCATGGTCTGGTCGCGGTCCGTGCGTTGAGCTGTGCCTGGCGACTACAACAGCCCGCACTGCGCGGCAGCCACAGTGAAACCACCTGAATGCAGGCAGCGTCTGCTGAAACCCTTTTGATCGCTCAACACGGCAACTACGATGACGCCGTCGCCGTGAGCCGGAGCGTTGCCCGATGAGCCGAATCCTTTTTGAGAACGCCACGCTGTTCAACGGCACTTCGCCGGAAACACCAGACGGCATGTTCGTGCTGGTCGAAGGCATGCGCATCAAGGAGGTTTCTGATCGGCCCATCAAGGCGGAGAGCGCCGACCGGATCGACTGCACTGGCAAGACACTGATGCCGGGCATGATCGACAACCACGTGCATATCTACGGCGAGTCGCTGAAGTTGGCTCCGCCAGAGCCGCCGATCACCTATCGCGCGCAGTACGCGCAGAAGTTCTTGAAGCACATCCTTTCCTGCGGCTTCACCAGCGTGCGCGATGTCGGCGGTGGTGATCACGGCATGGCGATGGCGCTGCGCGATGGCTTTCTCGACGGGCCGCGCTTCTTCTACGGCGGTGTGTTCATCACCCAGACTGGTGGGCATGGGGACATGCGGCCGGCGCATCAGGGCACCGACTTTTGCAGTTGCGGCTCGCTGCGCAACTCGTTTTCGGTGGTGGCCGATGGTGTGGTCGAATGCACCAAGGCCGTTCGCGAGGAGCTGCGCAAGGGCGCGCATCACATCAAGATCATGGGCTCGGGTGGCGTGGTCTCCACTACCGATCCGCTCGACCGCTGCCAATACTCCGATGCCGAGATCAGCACCATCGTCGAGGAGTGCCGCCGGCATGGCTCGTATGTGGCGGCGCATTGTCATCCGGCCGAAGCCATCCGCCGCTGCGCGACGCTGGGCGTGCGCACCATCGAGCACGGCACGCTGATCGACGAGCCCACCGCGAAGATCGTCGCCGAGCTCGGCGCCTACGTGGTGCCGACAATGGCCACGATCTTCGCGCTCAAGGACATTGGCCGCGAGCTGGGCTTGAACGCAGAGTCCTACGAGAAGCTGCTGATGGTCGCCGAGCGCGCCATCGAGGGACTGGCGGTGATGAAGAAGGTGGGCGTGAAGATGGGCTTCGGCACCGACCTCATGGGCCAGACCCACACGCGACAGGGAACCGAGTTCAGCCTGCGTCGCCAGGTACTGGAGCCTTTCGACATTCTGCATTCCGCCACCGCCATCAATGCCGAAATTCTCAACATGCAAGGCCAGCTTGGCGTGGTCGCACCCGGTGCGCTGGCTGATCTCTTGGTGGTGGATGGCAACCCGCTGCAGGACATCGAACTACTCGCCGCCAATGGCGCGCATCTGTCCGTGATCATGAACAACGGCCGCTTCAGCAAGCGGCGCATCTAATTTTTCTCGCACAGGAATACCGCAATGATTCAAGCCCTCGGCAAATCCCGCATTCTCCCCAACGGACTTTCGCATCCGCTCACGCCGGGCATCCGCGCCGGTGACTTCATCTTCGTCTCCGGCCAGCTCGGCATGGATGATCTAGGCGTGGTCGTCTCGGACGATGTCGCGGTGCAGACACGCCACGCGATGGAGCGCATCCGCGCCGTGCTGGCGCTGGGTGGCGCGGATCTCAGTTCGATTGTGAAGGTGTCGGTGTGGGTCACCGACAAGGCGGACTTCCCGGCCTTCAATGCGGCCTATCGCGAGTTTTTTCCGGAGCGTCCGCCAGCGCGTGCGACCGTGGTCAGCGCCTTGATGATTCCGGGCGCGAAGGTGGAGATTGACGCGATTGCCTACGTCGGCTGATCAGCCCCAGAAATGCGGCCACGGCGGCGACATCACGCCGTGGTTGTAGACGATGCCATCGGGCCAGTCTTCCGCTTGCAGCATGGGGCCATCGAGGTCGTTGATCTCGCACAGTTGCGCCAGCACCATCGACGGTGCCATCGCCAGCGAGCTGCCGCACATGCAGCCACTCATCAGGCGAAAGCCGAGTTTCTGTGCCGCACGCGCCAGCTCCATAGCCGTCGTGAGGCCGCCGGTCTTATCGAGCTTGATGTTGATGAAGCTGTAGCGCCCGACCAGCGCGGGCAGATCGGCAACGGTATTCACCGATTCGTCGGCGCAGATGGGGATGGGGCTGCGATAGCCCTGCAGGCCGTCATCGAAACCAACCTTCACCGGTTGTTCCAATAGATCAACGCCCAGCTCGACCAGCTCCGGCATGAGGCTCTTGAGCTCTTCCACCGTCCAGGCCTGATTGGCATCGACGACCAGCTTCGCACCCGGTGCAGTGCGGCGAACCGCACGCACCGCGCCGAGCGGATCATTCTTGTCGACCTTGATCTTGATCCAGGCGTTTTCGGCCAGCGCGAGTGCGGCCTTCTGATACTCGGGCAAGGTGCGAATGCCGATGGTGATCGCCGTGGTGATCGACTCGCCGCGCGGCACGCCCGCCGCACGCCAGGCCGGCACGCCGCTGAGCTTGGCTTCGAGATCCCACAGCGCTGCATCGAGTGCGTTGCGCGCGCCGCCTGCGGGCAGCAGCTTGAGCAGATCGTAGCGATCAGCGCCCTGCTCGATGGCGTGGCGCACCTGCTCGATCTCCTGCAGCAGCGTCTCCGGCGTTTCGCCCTTGTAGGGCACGCCCACCGCTTCGCCACGACCCACCGCACTACCCATTGAGAGTTCGACCACGACCACATCCGCAGTGGTCTGCGCGCCACGTGCAATCACGAAGGGCTCGTTCATTGGCCACGAGCGTGAGAAAGCCTTGAGGGTGCGTTTCATTCGGCGAGCATCCGGGCGACGACGGCATTGAGCGAGGTCTTCAGCGGGTCGAAGCAGGGCAGACCCAGCTCCTTCTCGGTGTCCGCGAACAGCTTGGCGCGTTCGATGTCGTTGAGCGCCGATGTGTTGAAGCTGATGCCCACCATGCGTGCGTTCGGGTTGGTCAGTCGCGCGGCTTGCAGGTAGTGCTCGATGGCGACCTTGAGCGAGGGCGTGGGGAACGTTGGCGCGGCAATGATGTGCGTGCGAAGCGGGTCGTGGCAGAGCACCATCGCGTCCGGCTGCGAGCCGTGCACGAGACCGAGCGTGACGCCCGCGTAGGCGGGGTGAAACAGCGAGCCCTGGCCCTCGACGATGTCCCAGTGATCGGCTGCGGCATCCGGTGACAGGCACTCGGCTGCCCCGGCCGAGAAGTCCGCCACCACGGCGTCCATCGGGATGCCGCTACCGACGATGAGGATGCCGGTCTGGCCACTGGCGCGGAAGTCGGCATCCACACCCTTCTCGCGCAGAGCCTTGGCCAGCGCCAGCGCGGTGTATTTCTTGCCGAGCGCGCAGTCGGTGCCGACCGTGAGCAGGCGCTTGCCACTGCGCTTGCGGCCGGTGCCGACGGGCAGATTGGCGGGTGGGCTGCGCACATCCACCAGGCGCACACCTTTTGCCTTGGCTGCGTCTGCGAGACCCGGAATGGTCGCTAGCGGCGTGTGCATGCCGCTGACGATATCGAGGCCCGCCTCGATGCCGGCGAACAGGCTGGGAATCCAGCTCGGCGACACCTGGCCACCGACAGGCGCGACGCCGATGAGCAGCGAGCCCGCCCCTTTCGCAGCGGCTTCAGCCGGATTCATCTCCGGCAACTCCAGCGTCACCGTGCAGCCGGCGAGGCTCCATTGCCCCACGCAGGCCTCGGGCGCCCAGTCACGCAAGCCGAACGCCGTCTTGGCCTGCGAGTAGTGGTTGGCTTCGCCGAGGAACAGCAGGTAGGGCTTGCGCACCACGACGGTGGTTGCAAACTTCTCGGTGCCACTTGAGGGCGTGGCCGCAGCAGGAATCGGCGTGGAAAGGAGCGGTTTCAAGTGTGGCCTCGGCGGTGGGTTTTGACCGATGCAGTAGACCAGCCGCAACGGCCTGGCTACATCCGTGAAAATGCTGGAATCCGAACTCGCTGGGCAGCAAGCGGCTTCTTGGTGCGCAGGGTGTTCCGGTGTTTTCATGGATGGTGCGCAAGGCGACTTCACAGCACATTCAAAGCTCGGCGCAGCACCCGCGCCGCTTCACGACCGATGACACCACCAAGATGGCAGCCGACGCCGACACCACCAAGAAGCTGGATGCACTGTTCCAACCCTGGAACCGCAGCGATGCGCCGGGGCTGATCGTCGGTGTCGCCCAGCACGGTGTGCCGATCTATCGCCGCGGCTTCGGCCTTGCGAGCATCGAGCACGGCACCGCCAACACGCCGCAGACGAAAATGCGCATCGGCTCCACCAGCAAGCACTTCGCGGCACTCGCCGTGCTGCTGCTGGCCGAGGACGGCACGCTGGATGTCAATGCGCCACTGCGCACTTATCTGCCCGAACTGACCGGCCCGGCTGGCGACCCGACCCTGCGCCACTTGATGAATCACACCGGTGGCCTGCGTGATCCGTACGACCTGCCCGGCATCCTGCTGTGCGGCGGCTTTCCTTCGATGATTGCTGCGGGGGCCGGCCTCGAACTCAGCCAGCGCTTCACCAGCGCCAACTACGCGCCGGGCGAGCGCATGGTCTACAACAACAACGGCTACTACCTGCTGTCGCTGGTGGTCGAGCGCCTCGGCGGGATGCCGTTCGCAGACTTTTTGAAGCAGCGCCTTCTCGACCCGCTGGGCATGGGCGAGACGCAGCTGCTGCCCAGCGACATGACCATGCTGCCGGGCATCGCCTCGTTCCACCTGTTGCAAGCAGACGGCAGCTATCGACGCGGCATCTACCCTTCGGAAGAACTGCTCGGTTCCGGCGGCATGGTGTCGACCCTCGACGACATGCTGCGCTGGCTCGCACATCTTCGCGGCGACAAGAAGGTTGGCAGTGCGGAAAGCTGGCAGCAGATGCTGGAACGCCCGCGCTACAGCAGCGGCGCACGCGGCGACTACTGCCTGGGCCTGACCCGCGAGCAGTATCGCGGCGTGGAGATCGTGCATCACGCCGGGGCGGTGCTGGGCTGCACCACCCAGATGCTCACCGTGCCCGAGCACGCGCTCGACATCATCATCATCTTCAACCGCATGGACAGCAATCCATCGGCGATGGCGCTGAAAGTGATCGACGCCGTGCTCGCCGACAGCGCACTCACACCCGTCATTCCGCCCGTCAGCGCAGAGGGCCGCGACGCCATCATCGGCCGCTGGTATTCACCCACTTCGCGCCGCCTGTTCGGCATCGTGTCGCATCCGGTGGAAGGCCAGGTGCCGATGCTCGCGCTCTCTGTTCACCATCAAGTGATGGGGCTCCTCAAGCCATGCGACGGTGGCTTGCTGATGACCACGCCTGCACACGGCAGTGTGGCGGTGCGCCTGCCAGCCGATGGCGACGGCAAGCCAGAACAACTGGACTTCACCGACAGCGGCCACCTTGAGTCATTCACGCGCCTGCCCGAGGCAGGCCCTGCGGCGGTTGATCTCGCCGCTGAAATCGTGGGCACCTACCACTACGCCGAGCTTGATCGCGAGGTCTCGGTCCGTCTCGAAGACGGCGTTCTCTATCTCGACCTGCACCCACTGTATGGACAAAGCCGCCTGCAACTCGAACCATTTTCTGCTGAGGTTTGCGGCTTCAAGTTGACCGGCTCCTTCCCCATCCCCGTGCCGACGTTCGGCAGTCTGTCGATTGCGCGCGAACAGGGCCGGGTCACCGGCCTCTGGCTCAGCAATGCCCGCACGCGCAACCTCTGGCTGGAACGTCGCACTGCCGCGTGAATCCGCTGCTTCCGCCGCTGAGACAGTGACGACTCAGGCAAGTCGTGCCCACACCGACAAGCCTTGCAGCACCAGATCGGGTTCGGTCTGCCAGGGGCTGGCGAGATGCGGCCGCAGCGTCGCGGCATCGCCACCGGCCAGCACCTGCGTGCCGGGGTGTTGCGCCGCAAGACGATCGAGCAAGCCCGCTGCCGCGTGCAGCGCGCCTTGGCGCACGCAGGCTTCGGTGTCGCGGCCCAGGCCGGTGTCGAAGTGCGCTTGCATCTCGCCCACCGCAAAGCGGGTGCGGCCCAGCGTCGCGTCGATCATGGCGGCGAGGCCGGGGGCGATGATGCCGCCCTGATGCTGGCCGTTGGCAGCAACCGCGTCGAAGGTGAGTGCGGTGCCCGCGCTGGCAACGCCAAACGCTGCGCCGCGCTGTGTCCACAGCGCCAGCATGGCCAACCAGCGATCTACCCCCAGGCGCGTCGCATCGGTGTAGGCGCTTTTCAGGCCGACGCACTCGGTGGCACTGCGAGCGAATTGCGGCGCGCAGTGCAGCGCCTGCTGCACGGCTTGCGCCAGCTTGGCCTCGTGCGCGCTGCCGGTGACGTGGGCGATGTAGGTGGCCTGTGGGCTGGCACCTGACCATTGCGCCGCCATCTCGGCAATCGCCTCGGCCGGTGCACCGGCGTGGGTGATGGCCTGTGCTGTCGGCAACGGCGCATCCAGGGTGGGCACAGCCACCCACTTGAGGCGCGAGTTGCCGATGTCCAGCAGCAGGATGCTCATGCGGCCCTCACGCTGACATCCCCTGCGTGCACCACCTGCCGGCCACTCTCCGTCTGGATCACAAGTCCGCCGTCGTCGTCGATGCCGTGCGCCGTGCCGTTCAGCGGCGTATCGGCCTCAACGCGCACCGCCTGCCCTGCCAGCACATCGCGGCGTTTCCACTCGGCGGCAAAAGGTGCAAAGCCGTGCTGGGCAAAATGGCCGAGTGCAGCCACCAGCTCGCTCACCAGCAAGGCTGCCAACGTGTTGCGCGAGGGCACGGGCCGGCCGCGTGCCGCGAGTGCAGCGGCAAGACTGGTCCACGGCTGCGTGATGGCAACCGCCTGGGCGGAAGACAGCCCGACATTGAGGCCGACACCGACCACGACGCGACAGGCGCCGCCGGCTTCGCCGCGCGTTTCCATCAGGATGCCGGCGAGCTTCTGGCCGTCGATGTGCAGATCATTGGGCCATTTGATGACCACTTCCGGCAGGCCGGCGGACTCGATGACACGGGCGATGGCGACGGCCATTGCCAGCGGCAAGGTGGTGATGCGCGGCGGCCAGGCGGCAAAGGTGTAGCCGATGGAGCCATACAGATTGGCCCCGAATGGCGATACCCAATCGCGTCCACGCCGGCCACGGCCGGCGGTCTGCCGCTCGGCGAACAGCATCTGCGGATCTCGCGTCGTATCGGCCGCGAGCAGCTGCGTGTTGGTGGAGTCGGTACTGGGCACCACATCGACCTGCGTCGTGCGCGCGGCCGGCGCGAGCACGCTGCGGATGCGCACCGCATCCAGCCGCTCCAGCGGCGCGGCGAGGCGATACCCTGCCCCGGCCTGCGCCGCGATCTGCACGCCCCAGTCGCGCAGATGGTCGATGCGCTTGGCCAAGGCGGCGCGGCTGATGTTGAATTCCTTCGCGAGCGTTTCGCCCGAGTGCAGCGCGCCATCGGCGAGCGCATCCAGCACTTGCAGCAAGGCGGCGTCGCTCATGTCGAGCCGGGCTTGTCGATGCCGATGGAGGGTAGTTGCAGCGCGCGGCCCAGCACGCGGGCTTTTTCAAAACGCGACTCGCAGCCGGCGCGCAGGCGTCGCCAGTTGTCGCGATGGGTCAGGAGCACCAGCAGCACCATCACCACCACGAACGCACCCGCCGCAGAGAACACCCCAAACGTCGAGAAACAGGTGACGTAGAGCAGCGCGATCAAACCGCCGAACAGCGTGGCCAGACTCACAACGCCGGTGAGCAATACGGTCAGCACGAAAGCGGAGAGCATCCAGCCAAATGCACTAGGCAGCAATGCCATGAACACGCCAGCCAGTGTCGCCACGCCCTTGCCGCCGTTGAAGCGATGCCAGGGCGAAAAGCAGTGGCCGATCACGGCAGCGGCACCGCAGATGAAAGGCAGTGCGGGCGGTATGTGAGTGGCTGTGAACAGCACGATGCGCGGCAGCAGCAGCACCGCCACTGCGCCCTTGCCGGCGTCGATGGCCAGCACGGTGAGCGCGAAGGCACTGCCCTGTGTGCGCAGCGCATTGGTGGCGCCGATGTTGCCGCTGCCGGCGGCGCGCAGGTTCACGCCTTTGAGCCTGCCCATGACGCTGCCGCCGAGAACGCCGCCGAGAACGAAAGACAGCAGCACGGCAATCCAGTCGAGCAGCATCATTCGGCGGACTCCCAGGCGGTGCGACGCCGCGCGGCGAGCTTCTGGATGATGTCGCCCATCAGCAGTTCCAGCGCCTGCTCCTGGTGTTCGCCGGGTATCACCACCGTGCTCACGCTCGATACGAAGGCATCGGGGATCAACGCCAGGATGCCCTCGAACTGCGCCTGGAACCGCGCCGCGCGATTGAAGTGGATCACCACCAGGCTTTCTTCTGGCTTGGGGATTTCACGCGGCTCGAAAGGGTTGCTGATGTCGACCAGCGGCACCCGCTGAAAGTTGACATCCGCCCGCGAGAACTGCGGCAGGATGTAGTTCACGTAGTCCGGCATGCGGCGCAGGATGGTGCCCATCACTTCGCTGGCCGTGTAGCCTCGCTCGCCGGTATCGCGCACGATTTTCTGCACCCATTCGAGATTGATGGTCGGCGTGAGGCCCACCAGCAGATCGACATGCTGGGCCACATTCACCTCGGGCGTCACCAAGCCACCGTGCAGGCCTTCGTAGAACAGCACCTCGCTGCCGGCCGGAATGCGCTGCCACGGCGTGAAGCTGCCACTCACCTGCCCCAGCGGCTGGGCCTCGGCATCGGTGTGCAGGTAGTGGCGCGTCATGCCGGTGCCGCGCTCGCCGTATTCGCGGAACAGCGCTTCCAGCCGCGGGAACAGATTGCCCTGCGGCCCGAACAGCGACAGCGTTTCGCCGCGGATGCGCGCCCGCTCCAGCATCTGCCGCCAGTGCTCGCGCTCGTAGGCGTGAAAGCTATCGCCATCCACCAGCGTCGCGTTCACGGCCAGTGTCGCGAACACGCGCTCGAACACGCGCTTCGCGGTGCTGGTGCCCGAACCGGAGGAGCCGGTGACGGCAATGATGGGGTGGCGGGCGGACACTTTTTAGAAACGGGGACGGGGGTCAGGGGACGGGGGATGGGTCACTGCGCCAGCGGTAACAATGAGTTTCGCAGCGCGCGTAGAAGCCTGGCAACGCTCTGCGCCTCGCTGAGAAGCTGCCCTGCTTCCACTGCGGGCCAGTATTCCAGTCTTTCGGCCACTTCGATCTGTGTTTCCAGCTCTGCCAGAGACCCCTGTGCGATGACCAGCAGGCGGAGGTAGTCCTTGACGGATTCCCGACAGTAACCCTCTGCGATATTGGAAGGTACAGAGACTGATGCGCGTCGCATCTGGCTGATCAGGCCATATTGTTCGCTGGCTGGAAGTTGCGAGGTCAAACGGTATACGGCGGTTACCAGCTGCATCGCAGCCTGCCAGACGCGCAACTCCCGAAAGTCCTTCAGAGGCGGCGCCGTCCCCATCCCCTATCCCCCATTCCCCGTGCCCGCTTCACGCTTGTAAAGCAGGTCGCACATCGCATGGCCCAGACGTTCGCCGCGTGCCTCGAAGCGCGTGATCGGCCGCGTGTCGGGGCGTGGCACTTCGCCACCGGTGAAATCCGGCGCGGCATCCAGTACTTCGCGCATGTGCTCGGCGTAGGGCACCCAGTCGGTGGCGAGGCGGAACAGGCCGCCGGGTTTGAGGCGGCTCGCAACCAGGGCGGCAAACGCAGGCTGCACGATGCGGCGCTTGTGATGGCGGGTCTTGTGCCAGGGGTCGGGGAACTCGAGGATCAGCTCATCGAGGCTTTCCGGTGCCAGCCAGTCGCGCAGCACCACTACGGCGTCTTCGGAGCTGACGCGCAGATTGTTCAAGCCCAATTTTTCGGCGCGGTTGAGCACGCGGCCGACGCCGGGGCGGTGCACTTCCACGCCGATGAAATCCTGCTTTGGCGCGCGCTCGGCGCGGAACAGCAGGGCGTCGCCGGCACCGAAGCCGATCTCGAACACCACGGGTGCCGCGCGGCCGAACAAGGCGGGCAGATCGAGCCGCGCGGGCGACACCGGCGCCTCAAGGCCATAACGCGGCCAGCCATTTTCCAGCGCCTCTTTCTGCGACGTGGTGATGCGGCCCTCGCGGCGCACGAAGCTCTTGATCTCGCGGCGCACCGGCACCGTCGGGGTATCGTCAGCGGGTTTCATGCGGCGGTGCCAGGTGCTGGATGAGGTCGGCCACGGCGGCGGCTTCAGGTTGCGCAGTGGCGCGCAGGGCGGCGACAACCTTCGCACGGTCGGCATCGGTCTTGTTCTGGTTCATCTTGAACTGCGCATCCAGGTGCGTCATGGGCAGGTGAAAGGCGACGATGTTGCTGAGCATCGCCTCCTGTTTTGCGGGTTGCAGCTGACGCTGCCAGGGATTTTCGGACGACTCGAACACCGCGCTGGTGGCATCGACAATGACAAGCTTGCGGGCGACATCGTCCACCAGTTGCGGCGCGCCATGCACATGCACCACCGCAAAGTTCCAGGTCGGCACGTTCGCCGCCGGGTCGTCGTACCAGAGCGGCGAGATGTAGGCATGCGGCCCCTGGAACACCGCCACCGTATGCCCCTGCCCGAAGGCCTGCCAATGCGCGTTGGCGCGCGCCATGTGGCCGGTGAGCCGGCCCTCTTCGAGCAGCACCAGCGGCAGATGGGTGATGTGCGGCTCGGCACCTGCTACCGAGGTGATGAGCGTGGCAAACGGCCAGTCGCGAATCACCTTCAGTGCGTCGCTTTGGCTCTGGTTGCCGAAATGGCGGGGCACGTAGAGGCTCATGCGCCGGCGGGCCTCAAGAGGTAGCCGCTGTGCGGTGAGCTTTCACCCGATCACCCCGGCGATCGGCGAACTGGCCGAGGCATAGCGCCGCATCGGCATGCGCCCGGCCAGAAACGCTTCGCGCCCGGCCAGAATCGCGTGGCGCATCGCACTCGCCATCAGTACCGGGTTCTTCGCCTCGGCGATGGCCGTGTTCATGAGCACGCCATCGCAGCCCAGTTCCATCGCAATCGCCGCATCGCTGGCGGTGCCTACGCCCGCGTCGACGATGATCGGCACCTTGGCGTTCTCGACGATGGTGAGGATGTTGTAGCGGTTCTGAATGCCCAGACCCGAGCCGATCGGTGCGGCGAGCGGCATCACCGCGACACAGCCGAGTTCTTCCAGCCGCTTGCACTGGATCGGGTCATCGGTGCAGTAGACCATCACGTCGAAGCCCTCCTTCACCAGCACCCTGGTCGCCTCCAGCGTGGCGGTGATGTCCGGGTAGAGCGTCTTGGGGTCGCCCAGCACTTCGAGCTTCACCAGCTTGTGGCCGTCGAGCAATTCGCGCGCGAGGCGGCAGGTGCGGATGGCGTCTTCTGCCGTGTAGCAGCCGGCCGTGTTGGGCAGCAGCGTGTAGCGATCCGGCTTGATGAAATCGAGCAGGTTGGGCGCATTGGCGTCCTGCCCCAGATTCACGCGGCGGATGGCGACGGTGACGATCTCGGCACCACTGGCTTCAGAGGCGTCGGCGTTCTGCTGAAAGCTCGCGTACTTGCCGCTGCCCACGAGCAGCCGCGAGGAATACACCTTGCCTGCAATGGTCAATACATCGCTCATCTAACCGCCTCCTATGGCTTTGACGATCTCGATGCGATCATCTTCAAGCACTGTTGTTTTCGCCCACGCGCTGCGCGGCACGATCTGGCCGTTGTGCTCGATGGCAAGCCGCTGGCCGGTGAGGTTCAGCGCATCCACCAAGCCTTCCAGCGTTGCGGGGTCAGGCAGCGCTTCTTGCCGCCCATTCACCATCAAGGCCATGACATGACTCCAATAAAAAACCCCCGCCGCGCGAGGGTTTGACGTTTATGGAGCGGGTGATGGGAATCGAACCCACGCTATTTGCTTGGGAAGCAAAAGTTCTACCATTGAACTACACCCGCGATGCCCTGGATTATAGGCAAGCGTGCGGCCCAGCCTGGAACGGAGCGGGATATTTCAGCGTTTGAAGCAATTTTGGACTTCAAGGCTCATGGATTAAGCGCAACAAGCTATTAAATAAATAGCATTTGGTGCAGTAATGGCGCTCAGTTGTCGATGACCCGCCGTGCGAAGCGCTCCAGATAATCCATGAGCTGGTTTGCACCGGCCACGGCAGCTGCCTCGTTGCCCGTGGCAATGCCCTGGGCCAGCGCCATGTGGGCGCGGGCGCCTTCGGCGATGTCGCCTTCGTGCTGGTAGGCGTACCAGAAACGGCGGCATTGCACGATGAGCGGCACCACGCACTTGACGGCCGAATGGTTATGGCTGGCCTGGTGGTTTACGAGGTCTAGCTCGTGGTCGGCACGCATGTAGGCGTCGAGGTCACCACGCTGGGCGGTTTCGAGCATGTGTTCGGCGCTGCTCAGGATGTCTTTGCGCTGCAGTGCGGTGGCGCGCCGCGCCGAACAGGCGGCGATCAGACATTCGAGCACGCGCCGGGTCTGGATCACGTCAAGGTGGTCGGCCAGGTCGATGGTGGACACCAGCAGGCCGCGCCGGGGCTGCTGCACGATCAGGCCGATAGAGACCATACGCAACAGCGCCTCGCGCACGGGCGTGCGGCCCAG
>JAUSQI010000017.1 GCA_030652575.1 Stagnimonas sp.
GCAGTCGGTGGTGCAGGCGGCCAAGGCGCGGGGGCTCACGGTATTCGACGCGACCTGCCCGCTGGTCACCAAGGTGCATATCGAGGTGAAGCGCTACGCCCGCGAGAAGCGCGAGGTGATCCTGATCGGCCACGAGGGCCACCCGGAAGTGGAAGGCACGATGGGCCAGTTCGATGCCAGTTTCGGTGGCGCGATCTATCTGGTCGAGACGCCGGAAGATGTCGCCAAGCTGGCGCTCAACAACCCGGCGCACACCGCATTCGTGACGCAGACCACGCTGTCGATGGACGACACCGCCAAGGTGATCGACGCGCTGCGCCAGCGCTTCCCCGAAATCATGGGACCGCGCAAGGACGACATCTGCTACGCCACGACCAACCGGCAGGATGCGGTGAAGCAGCTGGCGGCGCAGTGCGACGTCATGCTGGTGGTGGGCTCGAAGAACTCCTCCAATTCCAACCGCCTGCGCGAGCTGAGCGAGTTGCTCGGCACGCCGGCTTATCTCATCGACGGGCCGGAAGATATTGATCCGAACTGGGTGCTGGGCAAGGCCCAGGTGGGCGTCACGGCCGGTGCCAGCGCACCCGAAACGCTGGTGAAGCAGGTCGTGGCGCGGCTGCAAACGCTGGGCGGCGTGGCACCGCAGGAGTTGGCCGGCCGCGAGGAGCACATCGTGTTTTCACTGCCGCCGGCGCTGCGCCGCGCCGTGCGCGGTGCCGCCATCACTTAGCGCCGCCAGCACTCCGCCGCCACGCCAGCAGACGCGCCCCGATCGCCGTTGGAACCGACACAGAGCGTGCCGCAGCGGCTGTCGGTGCTGGCGACCACGGGGGCGGCGCTGATGCGAAAACCCAAGCGGCTCGGCGAGCCCTGCAAGGCGCAAGTGCTCATCGTGCCTGCGGTGTCGCTGTTCAGTGCAAAGCTGTAGAGCGCGTCAGCGCTGTTGCGGCTGAGGGTGCCGCCGCTGGTGACATAGGCCACAGTGGCAGCGCCGCTGCCGGCGATGCCGAGCCGATCGAAATTGACGGCATAACCCTTGTGATCGACCGCATAGCTCTCTTGCCTGGTGGCGAGTTCCTGCAACGCCGCCTTAGCAACGGTGCGATTGGTGCGCATCACGTATTCGCGATAGCTCGGTACGGCCAGCGCCACCAGGATGCTGATGATGACGATGACGATGAGCAGTTCGATGATGGTGAAGCCGCGCTCTGCATGCCTCGGGGTGGACAAGCTCATTTCTGTGTCTCGCCCAGGCTTTCACGCCAGCTGGCGCGGTAGGTGTCCCTGGCGGGGAGGGCATACACCTGCGCGCCTGCCGCCTGCTGGGTGCCTGCCAGCGCATTGATCTCGCCTGGCAAGCCATCGGACAGCAGCGAGTCGCGGCCGATCTGCGTGGCGACGATGGTGCGCGCCTCGCCCTTGCGCACACCCACGGAGTAGAGGCGCGACGTGCCCTCGGTCGGTGCGCAAACGCGCCCGCCTGCGGCGCTGGTATCCGGCGGCACATAGCTGGTGAAGGTGGTGGTACCGCCCAGAGTGACGGGTGCGGAGAAATGCTTCTCGCCCGTGCGGGCAAACTGCACGCGGTAGCCGGTTGTAAAGCCGCTGATATCCGCCAGCGCGCTGCTGCTCACCGCGCTGATGTTGGTGAAGCTGGCCTGCTTCGGCAGGCTGCTGCTGGTCTCGGTCGTGATGATCTCGCCTGCGGCCTTGCCACTGACGAGGTCGGTGTCGCGCACCGCGTAGAACGAGTTTTCGGTGACGAGATTGAACGGATCTTCGCGGTCGCCGGTGCCGAACAACACGATGTCGCTGCCTTGTTTGTTGACGGTATTGCGCAGCGGCACATAGTCGGGCGCAAAGAAGATGCGGCGGTCGTTGGCCAGATTGTTGGTGGCCGTGGAGTTGTGACGGCCAACGCTGGCAATGGGCGTGATCGTCCAGGCGCTGGCCAGCTTGCTGGCAAGATCCGCACGCCACAGGCGGCCGCCGGTATCGCCCACGTAGAGGCGGTCGGTGAAGCCATCGTTGTCGGTGTCCAGCGCCGTCAGATCGGACGGGATGCTATCCGCCAGCATCGGGTGCGCGTAGCTGCGGGTGCCGCTGGTGGCGGTGTAGGCGGCTGTCGTGCTCTCGCTGCGCACCGCGCGCCAGATCAGCTTGCCGGTCGCCGCTTCGATCATGAACAGGGCGTTGCCGATGCTGTCATCGGTGCCGACCCTGGCGGCGGCAGTGCCGTTGCGGGAATTGTTCAGATCCTTGCCGATCTTTGCCCCCGCCGCGTTCAGGCCGCCGTTGTAGCCGCCGCCAAAAATCAGCGTGGTCAGGGCGCTGGAGTCATTGCCCAAGCTGCCATCGACATCCCTCCGGATGCGCCCGACCTGTGGCGTGGAGAACGCCAACCCGAGCTTGGCAAACTGCGCGGCGCTACCGGCATCGACCGTCGTCTGGCCTGCGCGCAACAAGCCTTCAGGGCTGATCTTCCACACCAGTTTGGGGGTGTCCGGATCGGTGACATCCAGGGCGTAATAGGCATTGCCGCCGCGCCGCAGGCCAAAGAACAGCAGCACGCGGTCGCCTTCAATCGGCGGGTTGGCGGTGGGGTTGTCCACCACATCGCCGATGATGCCCAGCTTGCCGGCATTGGCGCCGGTGGTGGGCGCGCGGTCGCGGATCAGCACCAGCGGCGAGCCATCCACGCCATAGGGCAGGGCAGAGCCAGCCACGTTTTCGCGCAGGGTCTTCAAGTTGCGCATCACGGCTTGCGGCATGAAGCCCCAGCTCTCCACGCCGGTATCGTCGCGCACCATGCGCAGGTAGCCGTCGGCAGAGCCAAACACCACCCGCACATCGTCGGTGCTGCGGCCAGCACGCGTGCCGTAGTTGATGGCCAGCGGTTTGGAATGCAGCACTGCGCCCATCATCCACGGCCTGCCGGTGATGCCGCTGTCGGTCTTCGAATTGCCGGGCCCGGTGCCCTTGGGCATGGCTTCGGTGCCGACATCAAAGCCACGCGCGTAGAGCAGTAGCTCCTTGGTGATGGTGCTGGCACTGCGGCCCGTGTCGATGCCGCAGCCTGTGAGGCAGCTGTTGAGCGTGGTGTCGCAGCCGCTGTTGCAGCTGGCGGCTGTGAGCGGGCAGCTGCTCGTGCAGGTGCTGGAATTGCTGCTACACGTGAGGCCGCAGCTGTTGTTGGTGGTGCTGCAAGCGCTGGTGCAGCTGGGCGAAGAACTGGGGCAGGCCGCCAGTTCGCTGTCGCGGGTGGTGGTGCAGCTTGCCTTCTTGTTGTCGCGCGTGGTGCCGCAGGCGGTGACGGTGTCGTCGCAGGTTTTCTTGGCTGCTTTCTTCGCTGCTGTTTCGCAGGGTAATCCCAGGAAACAGGCCGCGGCATTGGCTTTTGCGTCGCAGCTGGGGTACTCGATCGGGATGATCAGCAGGGTGTTGGTTCGCGCAGTGCTGACGCAGCTGTTGTAGGTCGTGTCCGCTCCATCGCTGCATTGCGTGAACTTGGTATTGGCGGCGTTGCGGCAGTCAACGCCCGGCTTTGCGCACTGGGCGTTGCAACTGCCCAGTTCCAGCCCGCAGCTGCTGTTGCAGCTGCCCAGGACACTCGAACAGGCGCTGGGGCAGTTGCTCAGTGCGGTGTTGCAACTGGCGTGGCAGGAGCTTGCATTGCCATCGCAGTTCGACAAGACCGTGCAGAGGTTCCTCTCGGTGGTGCTCTGCGAAACGACGCCCGTGGCGGCCTGCAACTCGGTTCTCACCGCCGACTCATCCGGGTTGAGCGCCGCCAGCCTTGCGCCGTCGGTGCTGGTGTACGAGTCAAAAAACAGCTTGCGTGCATTGGTGGCATTGGCGCGGCCGGGGTTGCCGCCACCGCCAAACTGATAGCCCGGGATTTTCTGCCCCGCGCCGCCCAGGTCAGCCACCGGGCCATCGGTGCTGACACCCGTGCCCAGCTTCGCGGGGTCGGTCCAGACCGTCAGTGCATTGTTGAGGATGCGCCCATTGCTGCCGATGGCGGCTACGGCGCGCGCATCGACCACATCGAACAAGCCCTTGGGATTAGGTGCCGGTTTTGTTTGCAGCTTGAGGCGCTTGAGGTTGCCGTGCCAGTCCGGTTTTTGGTTGATGTCAGCGCGGAACGCCGGCAGGTAGGCAGAGTCCAGCCTGCCGCTGGCCGTGGTGCGGCTGGCGGCGATGACAAGGCTGCTGAGCGTGGTGTCGACTGACAAGGGCGCAATCATCGCGCTCGCAATGTCGTGGCCGCGCGCAGCAAGGCCCAGCACATTGGTATAGGTGGTGACATTGCCGCCGAGATCGCGGATGGCGCTGAGATCAGCCAGGTTGCCGACCGAGTCCTGCAACAGGAAATAGGATTTGATGCGGCGGCGATCGCCGTCGTAGAGAAAGCCTTCATTGGCAGCGGTATTGACCACGTTGGCCAGGCTCAACACCCCTGTGGGTTCGCGGGCTGCCGCCTCTGGCATGAAGCGCCGCAGCTCGGCATCGGAGTCATCCTGCTTGGCCGACCCAGTGAGCTGCACATGCAGGAAATTGATGTTGCAGGCCTGGGGATAGGTTTGCAGCGCGGACACATACTTGCGGGGGTTGTTGCCGGTTTCGATGGTCTGGTCGCGAACCAGCGTCTTGGCCAGCAGATTGTCGTTGACCCCGAGGCCGCCGTTGAAGATCGGGCCACCCGTGAGATAGGTCATCAGCTCCACATAGAGCTCTTTGGTCTGGTAAGGCGTGCTGCTGAGCGGGTTGGCCAACGTGCCGCCGGTGAGCAGATTGCCCACTGCGCCGACGAGCAGCGGAAATACCTTGGCCAGCAACTCGTCAACACGGGTGAGATCCAGCAGGCCCAGAAAGATATAGCCGCCGTTGCTGCAAGCGGGCGTGTTCTGCCGCAGGCCGCCCAGGCTCGACTGATCGGCGAAGTTGCACGGTGCGCCCGAGGCACCCGAGTTGCCGTGATTGAGCATGATGCCCACACGGGTATCGATCAGCTCTTGCAGGATGTTCGAGAGCGTCAGATAGACGGGCAGCGCGCTGGTGAGGGTTTGCAGCAGGTTGGGCACGCTGCTCAGCGCGGAGCCGACCAGGCCGAGCAAACCGCCCACGAGATCGCCCACGATGGGAATGCTGGTCACCATCCCCAGCACGTCAAACACGCTTTCGTTCAACAGGTCGGGAACCAGCCCCAGCACGCTATTCAGCAAGCCCGCAACACCACCCAGCAAATTGCCGGGCAGGCTGCCTACGGCGGTCAGCAGGGTGCCAAGCGACAGCAGCTGTTGCAGGCCGGCACAACCGGCGTTTTCAGGCTTGCTGGCGTCAGGATCGTTGGGTGCCAGCAGCACATTGGTGCAGACCACCGCATTCACATCAAGCAGGTTGACGTCGAGCGCGATCATGGTGAGCGGCGCTTGAGCGATCGGTGCGGCCGGACTGGTGTAGATGTCGAGATCGTCAGCTTGTGTGCTGGACCAGGGCAGAACGACACACACCGCCATGCCCAGCGATAAAAACACTTGTTGCAGGCAACGCGGTAGCAGAGATGTGTTCATGGGGTGGCTCCTCACTCGTAATTGACGCCAGACACTTTGGTATGCAGCTTCAAGGTGCCTTCTGTGATCTCGGCAGCGCTCATGCCGTCGCCCGAGCGGTCGTAGCCGCCGGTGACGGTGAAGCGTGCGAAGTCGTAATTCCGGGCGCTGAGTTCAGCCTCGCGCAGCACGTTCACCTCGACAAACAGCGGCAGTTCGCGGCGCACCAGCGCGTAGCCGTGGGCCTGCAAGGGGGCGGTTGCCAGGCTCAGGTCGATGGAAGGTGAGATGCAGGTGAACGACTGTGTGGTCACCGCGCTGGGCAGCACGCAGGCGGCGAAGTTTTCATTGCCATCCACCGGCAGGCTGGTGCCGTTGGTGACGAAACTCACCATCGACTCGGCACCCTGGATGGCGGTCATGCGGCTCTCGGCGTTTTGCGAGAGCTTGAGTTCCACCTGCGTCGTGCGCACCGCTGCCACGCCCAGCAGCGTGATGATGACCAGCATCAGCAGTGCAATGGCGAGTGCAGCACCGCGTTGGGTGGCGGGGGTGCGGGTCATGGTTGAAAGTTCTTCAGTTGCACAGTGGTGGTGAAACTGCGGCGCAGCACGCCCGTGGCAGGTGTGGGCGAAAAATCAGCGAGGTCGCCGAGGGTGAAGGTTTTGGCATCATTGCTGGCCTGCACGTTGAGGGCGGTGGTGCGCACCAGAATGGTGATGCGCGCCGTACGGGCCTGAAACAACTGGTCTGCCGTGGGCGTGCTGGTGTAGTTCTCGACGGTATCGGCCCCAATCCCCCACTCGATTTGCAGGTTTTCGACGCCTTCGGCCAGGCAGTCTTCTTCCATTGCCGGCGGGTTGAGGGTGTCGTTGAGGTAGCGGCGGCAGAGGATGGGCAGGCCATCGCCGATTGTCTTCAGCCAGTTGCGCACGTAATACATCTGCGGCGTGTAGGCATAGACCTGCACGGGTGTGTTCACCGGCCTGCAGGTTTCGTTGATGCCGCTCGAATCCGGGCAATCGGCAGGGCCACCCAGGTCAAAGCTGGCAACGGCGCGAAACAGTGAGGCAATGCTCTGGTTGGTCTTGACATAAAAACGGTTTTCGACGGTGCCGCCCACCGCTGTATTGATGCCGTCATTTCGATACGCCGCCACGCCTGAGACGCGGCGCACCATCAGCACATCGGTGTTGTCCTGCACATTGGCTGACGTCAGGCAGGGCAGTTGGGCAACGGTGTGGTTGCGAAACTGGATCGGGGTGCCGACATTGAACAGCCACACATCCGGTGTCTCGCCCGTGGGGCCGCAGGTGCCGGTGCTGCTGGCCACCGCCGCGCGCGCCGCGGCTGAAATGCGCACGTTGTCGCTGGCATCCACCAGCCTCACGCCGCCCCAATAGCCGGCCATTGCGAGGTCGCGCGAGATCGAGTCCAGTGCGAAGCGGGCGTTGTCCTGCACGGTGGCGATGGCCTCGTTCTGCCGGGAGTTCTGGCTGCTGGACAGAAACACGCCGATGATCACGCCGATCACGATCAGCCCCAGCGTGAGCGCAATCATCAGCTCGACGAGGGTGAGACCTTGCTGCTGTCTGGGGTGGGTGTGGTGCATGGTCAGGCTCTGACGTGGGCTTGCAGGCGCAGCACGCGGCGAAAGCTCTGGCCGTTTGCCGGCTCATAGGCGGCTTCGCTGGCACCACACGTATCGCTGGTAGGGTCGTCGGGATCACCGTCCGAGGCCTGGGTGATGGCTGTCATGCCGCGCCAGGCAATCACCACCTCAACCATCGCGCCGGTGCGCCGGATGCAGCCAACCGGCGAGCGCAGGCCACCCGCGCTGGCGGTGCTGCCGTCGCCCTCGCTGATTTGCTCTGACACGCCATCCAGCGCCTGCCACCAGTTGGCGATATCGAAAGTCACCAGATCGGCGGCGCTACACGCGGTGCCACCACTGCTGCCACAAGTTGGCGTTGCCGGTGCGGCCTTCACCTCGACCCCCTGCGTGACGTAGGCATCAATTTGCAGCGAGTTGCTGCGGATGCGCTCCAGCATGTCCTGCGCGATCACCGTGGCGGTGGTGCGCTGCATGGCATCGAACGCCGCTTTCTTGGAGATGGCCTGCAAGGCCGTTGCCGTGAGCAGGCCGATGGCGACCACGAAGATCGTCACCAGCACTTCAACCAGTGTGAAACCCGCTTGGCTGATGGGGCGCTTCAGCTGCATGGGTGCAAGTCCAAAGCCACCCGGCCGCTGCGCGACACGGTGATCTGCCGCCCGCGCGGGTCTGGTGCCGCGCGACAGAGATCGAACGTGGCGGCAGTGCCCACCCGGCCTGCGGCATCAAACGCCAGCGGACTGCTGACACCCGTGAGCGCCAGGTCGTGCGGTAGCGGGCCTTGAATCTGCAAGGCGGTGCCGAGCGTGGTGCCCTGGTAGATGATCCAGCCATCCTGCCAGCTGCTGCCCCCGCTGGCGCAAGCCGGCACTTGGGGATTGCTGAGATCACGCGCGCAAATTGAAACCACGCTGTTGCGCGCGATGGCCTCGGACCGCGCCCGCGCCAAGCCCGTGTAAAAAGACGTTGCCGCCTGACGCGACTCGGCACCTTGCATCATGCTGCGAAAGCTGGGGATGGCAATGCCCGTGAGGATGCCCGCGATGGCGATCACGACCAGCAGCTCCATCAGGGTGAATCCGATTTGCGCAGTTCTCATGGGCTGCTCCTTGGCGGTAGTTTTTATCATGAGCGATGCGCTTTAGGCTGCCCGACAGGACTGCCTGCGTTGATTGCGGATGGAAGGCGTCAATCCATTGACGCGCGGCGTGTTTTTTTGACGGGCCCTGCCAGTAGGCGCACGCGATACTGTGCAGATGACCCTTTCGCACTTCTGCCTCTGCCGTGGTCATCGGCGGCGGCATCATCGTCAACCCGCGATCGCTCTAGAAGAGGCGCACCCAGCGGAGCTTCCGATGTCGCCGGTATGATAATTTCGCCGCTGGACGAAAGTCAGTTTTCATCACGACGCGCGGGGATTTGACGAATGGTTGTCGGCGAATTTTTTGCAAAGCCTGCTGCGCGACGGTTGATCTCCGGCCGCGCTGCGGTTGCTGCATGTCGGCAGCGAAACCGCAAGCCTTTATCGCGCGGGTTCACGCTGCTGGAAGTTTTAATCGTGGTGACGATCGCAGCCATCATCCTCGCCCTCGGCATTCCCAGCTTTCAGAACACCATTCTCTCGAACCGGCTCACCACGACGGCCAATGCCTTTGTGAGCACCTATAACAGCGCGCGACTCGCCGCGATTCAACGCAATGCTGCCGTGCAGTTCTGCAGCAGCAGCACGACAACCAACGGAGCCGAAGTGCTGGGCACCAATTGTGGCGCTGAGACGACCGGTGCCGCCCTCATGCTCAACGCAGGCGGAACGACCACGACCAGAGTGGCAGCGGGCCCTGCCGTACCGGCTGGACTGACGCTGACTTCCTCGGCCGCCTTGCGTTTCAATGGGCAAGGGTTTGCGCGCGCAGCCGTAAGTGGCACGGCACCCTACACGGGCCTGTTGCTTGATTTGTCCACCAGCCGATTCGCCACCAACAACCGTCGGTGCATCTATCTCGCCACCGGCAGCATCATCAGTGTCTGCTCAGTGAGTGGAACCGGAGCGTGCAATGCCAGCGAGCCAAGCAGCTGTGGGTAACCTGCGGGTTTGCCGGCCGGTGCTGCGGGCCTCCGCCGGGCGTCAGCGTGGCGTAGGGCTCGTCGAGGTGCTCGTGGCGGTTGTCGTCCTGTCGGTCGGGCTTTTGGGGATCAGCCTTGTGCAGACACGTGCCTTGACCAACAACAGCAGTTCCATGGGACGGTCGATGGCGGTGATGGCCAGTTATTCAATTCTCGAAGCAATGAGAGCGGATCGCGCCAACGCCATCGCGGCGGCCTTGCCCTACAACACCACGGTCACTGCAAGCAGTTGTCCCACCGCCACCGCCACACTGGCCAATGTACAGCTCCGGCAGTGGTGCCTCGAACTGGGTAACCGGTTCAGGCCCGTCTCGACCACGACGGGAACAGTCACCTGCAACACGGCTGCGGTGTGCACGATTGCCGTGCAGTTCGATGACAGTCGGGGCAGTCTGGGCGACGGCAGCGACAGCATTGGCACGTCGACGACCGAACAGGTGGTGACGAGGGCTGCGCTTTGATCGTCGTGCGTAGCGACGGTCGGCCGCATCGCGTGACGTCGATACGGTCGCAAGGTATGCGACACATGCGGGGGTTCAGCCTCATCGAATTGATGATTGCGCTGGTCCTGGGCTTGCTGGTGGTTGCGGCGGCCATTGCGGTGTTTCTTTCCAACAAGGATTCCTACCGCACCAACCTGGCCCTAGGGCAAGTGCAGGAAAACTCGCGCATCGCCTTCGAGTTGCTCGCGCGTGATCTGCGGCAGGCGGGCATCACGACCTGCGGCAACGCCAACCGTGTCGCCAACGTGCTCAGCAACGGTACGACGGCTTCGACCACCCCTGCGTGGTATGCAAATTTCGGTAACGTCATTCGCGGCTATGACGGCGGCACCACAGATCCGGCGGTCACCAGCGGCACGTCCAGCGCGGAGCGGGTGGCGGCCACCAGTTCGATGACCCTGATCGGCGCGGCCATGGCCTCGGCCAGCATCGCGTCATACAGCGCCAGCACCTATGGCTTCACCCTCACCGGCACCAATCCGGGCGTGCAGGCCGGCGATATCGTGGTCATCTGCGACCCCGACCATGCCGTATTGGCCCAAGTCACCAGCATCGCGAGTGGCGTGTTGATCGTGAATTCGGGCACCGGAGTGACCGCCAGCCCGGGCAATTGTTCGCGTGGCCTGGGCTTCCCGACGCAATGCACCACCACCGGCAACAACTATGCGTTCGCGGTGAACTCGATGCTGTCTGCCCTTTCGGCATCCGATTGGTACATCGGCAACAACCCTCTGGGGGGGCGGTCCTTGTACCGGCGTGCACTGGTAAACACCAGCGGTACACCTACGCCCACCGCCCAGGAAATGGTTCGCAACGTCACCGACATGCAGCTCTCCTATCACGTCGCGGGTGCCACCAGTTTCGTGACGGCGGCGACGGTGACTGCGGCCGCCAGCTGGGCCACGGTCGATGCCGTGCAAGTCGCGCTCACGCTGCAAGGTTCGGAGCGTTTCACGGGCTCCGATGGGCAACCCATCCGTCGGCAGTTTTCCACCACGGTCAATTTGAGAAACCGGAGCTGATGCGCATGGGCTACCCGCGTCGCAAACTGCCCTTGCGCAAGCTGGCCGCTGTCGGCACCGGCAACAGCGTGTCTGCGGCCCACCCAGTGTGCATGGCCTCACGCTCGCAAGGCGGTGTCGCGCTGATCGTTTCGCTCATCATGCTGATCGTCGTCACGCTCATCGGCCTCGCAGCGGTGCAGGGCACCACCATGCAGATGCGGATGACCTCGAATTTCTACGACCGCTCGATCGCCTTCCAAGGCGCGGAAGCCGGTCTTGCCGCCGGGGCCGCCGCACTCATCGCGGGCACGACCAACATTCGCAATTGCGGGCAGGGTGGGGGCGCCTGCGGCGCAAATCCTTTCGAAGACACCAATCTGCCGACGGCCAATCTCGTCACCGTAGCCAGCGGCTCGACCTATGCCGCCGCCAGCAATGCCGCTGACCAGCCGCAGTACGTGATCGAGAACATGGGCACCTTCGTAGACCCGGACGCCGACGTCGGCTTTGGCCAGACGGCCAATGCGGCGCAATACGGTGCGCAGGGCAGCACGGTGACTTTCATCTACTACCGCATCACCGCACGCAGCGGCAATCCGACGGCAGTTCGAGAGCGCGCCGTGGTGACTCTGCAGGCCATGTATCGGCAGTGACGGCTACGCGCTGACCGTGCCGAATCCTGCATTCGGGTGCGCTTGGGATATTTGAACCCACGGCTTCATTCTCGATGCGATTCGGAGACCGGCGTCAACGACGGCGACGTGCAGTTTGTTAAGCTGCCAGCCATTCCGCTGTTGACTCAACAATAGCCGTCTGCCAAGGAGCACCGCGATGAAAAAGCACCATGACCGCCGGAAAGCAGTTCTCGGCGCAAACGGGCTACGACCGGTTTTCCTCGTCGCAATCGCACTGCTCGGCATGACGACCTCGGCGGTCGCCGCGGTGGCCATCAAGAACGTGCCCATCACCTTGCCGAACAACGTGCCCGGCAATCTGGTGCTGGTGCCGTCGGTCGAATGGCCCACGGTCGTCACGCAAGCAAATGACCCCGGCGTTGCCGAAGGTTCGGCGAACTATGCGCCTGCAACAGCGTACGCGGGCTATTTCAATGCCGATCTTTGTTACGCCTACAACTACGATGCAACGGAAGCCAACCGGTATTTCTATCCGACAGTTGCCGCAAACACCAACCACAGCTGCACCGGACTGACCGGGGGCACGCCGTTGCAGAAACTCTGGAGCGGCAACTATCTCAACTGGGTTTCGATGCAGGCGCTCGACACGTTTCGTCTTGCCTTGACGGGTGGCTATCGCGTGCATCGGCCTGCGGACGGTACGCCGCCCAACGTGACGATCACCGGCTCCGACTTGGCCAGCGTCGCCAAGGCCACGAGCGAGATGCCCGACGTCACCTATCTGGAAAAAGCCAACTCCGATCGTTGGGACGACGGCTATACAAAACTGCGTCGTCTGACTGCAGCTGGAACGAATGTGAGCGCTGCCACGCCATCGTCTGCGACGACCGGATTTCGTGCCCGTATCGCGGCATTGCGCAACCAGATGTGGTTTGTGCCCACGGAAGGTGGTGATTTGGGTTCGGGCCGCGCTTTCAACTCCCCCCTTGCGCTGGCATTGCCGGTGACCAATGGTAACCAGGCCGAGCCAGGTGGCGCAGCGATCACCGCCATACCGTACAACCCTCGCTACCACGCACTCCCCGACGCCACTACCGTCACCGTTACCGGCGGCACCGTCTGCGGCACTGATGAGCCGGGCTGCACATCGACCACACCGTTATGCAGTGGCAGCACCACCTGGAACGGAAGCAGTTGTGTTGGTACAGCAACAACAGTCACAACCCCGGCTGCTTGTATGAATGCGAGCTTCCCGTTTTTCAGAACGAATGATGGTATGTGCCATTCGGAGAATACGAATCGCAGTTCAAGGGTAGACAACAGTTGCCCCGCATCGACTCCACCCGCTGTGACGGTGGTTCTTCCCACAACCAACGGTGCCGATAAAACCTGCAACGTCACAACGGTAGCGGTAACCACGGGCACAGCCACCCCCCAGTATCAACACACTAGCTATGGCCGTAACCAGGTTTATGCCGTCAGCATCCGCGTCAAGGTGTGCGATAGACCGCTTGACGCGCGTGATATCTGCACCAAGTACGGCGACAACTACAAGCCGGAGGGCTTGCTGCAACGCAACTCGAAGAAAATCCGCTACAGCCTGTTCAGCTACCTGACCGAGGACGGTACCAATCGCCAGGGCGGCGTGATGCGTGCGCGTCAGAAGTTGATCAGTCCGGTAAGCGCGGAAGAAGCGGCGAGCACCGAAACAGCCTATTCCGACCGCGCGCGCATTTCAGGCGTCGACAACCCGGAATGGGATCCGGCGACCGGCGTTTTCATCAACAACCCCGACACGACAGATGCCACGGCGACCGATGGCCTCATCGGCACCGCCTGCACCAATGCACCGGATGGCAGCCAGTGCCGCATCCAGTACAGCGGCGTCATCAACTACTTGAATCGGTCGGGCCAGATCAATACGGGGCTGCCCACACTCAAGGGCTACGACAATCTCAGTGAGTTGTACTACACGGCCCTGCGCTATCTGCGGGGCCTTGCCAACCTTTCGACCTTCAGCAGCCTGGCGGGTACGAACCTGGCGGACTACCAAAATTCCGATGGTCTTCCCGTGATCGAGGACTGGTACAAAACCGGAGCGAACACCGCAGTTCGCAGATGGAACACCAGCCCGACCATCACCGCGGGGACTGACGGAGACCCCGCGCTGTATCAATGCCAGACCAATGTCATGCTGGGGATCGGTGATACCAGCACCAACAATGAAGACGACACGGACAATCTGACAAAAGACAGCACCGCGTCTGGCGCCACGCCGATCCCGGCGAGCACCTGGCGGGGTTACACCGAGTTCACGAACGGAGGCAACGGTCGTGGCAATCTGGCCGGCCTGGCCTATTGGGCGCATCTCAACGATTTGCGGACCGATGTTCCCAATTCCAATGTGGCGGGCGGTGCTGCAGGTGCCAAGCGCGGGCAGAACATCAGCACCTACTGGGTCGACGTGGTTGAACGAAACGATTTGTTCGCCAGGAACTCGAATCAGTTCTACAACACCACCAAATACGGCGGCTACGCCATTCCCGACGCGGATTGGAACACGAGCGGCAATGCCGCTCGTCATGACACGAGCTGGTTCGACAGCAATCGCAGTGTCTGGTCGTCTGCCACGCAAAACGTGAAAACCGTCACCGGTTTGGGGGGCACGGGTGATTACTACCTGCCCAACAACATGTATCTGGCGAACAACGGCCAAAAAATGATCGATGGCCTGAATGCGGCTTTCGCCAAGATTGCCGACAACCTGCTGGGGTCGGGCTCTTCGCTGGCCGCCAACAGCACGAAGCTCGATACCGGGACGACGACCTACCAGGCTACGTATGTGTCAGGCGAGTGGAGAGGCAACCTGAAAGCGTTCGCCGTCAACCCCAGCACGGGCGTGATCGCGGTGACTTCAAGCTGGGACGCAGCAGCCCTCTTGCCTGCCGCTGCAGACCGGATCATCAAGACCTGCCAAGACCCCTGTACCGGCGACAGTGACAAGATTAATTTCAACACGGCCAGCGCCACCGCTGCGCAACGCACCGCGCTGGGTGCCGCCGCAGTTCAAGATGGCCTCATCAATTACCTGCGTGGCAGTGCCGCGCTTGAAGCGCGCAACGGCGGCACGCTGCGCACTCGCACCACGCCGTTGGGCGACATCATCAATTCGCAGCCGGTGTTCGTCAGTGCACCTGATCCGAACCTGGTCTTCAACAAATCGTTCACAGGGTCCGACAGCTACTTCGCCTTCGCCGCCAGCAAGAGCACGCGCAAGCGCCGTATCTACGTGGCGGCCAACGACGGCATGGTGCATGGCTTCAGCGGCGAAGCGGCAACCGAAACCGGGCAGCCCCTGCCAGGTCAGGAAACCTTCGCCTATCTGCCGAACGCTGTCATTCTGGCGAACCTCAAGAATCTGAGCAGCACCACGTACGGCTCGACGACGGCGCACCAGTTTTACAACGATGGCGAGTTGACCGTTGCCGATGTCTACTTGGATGGCTTCAACAGTTGCACCGGCGAAGCCTGCTGGCGAACCGTGCTGGTGGGGACGACCGGCCGCGGCTTGGCCAAGGCCATCTATGCGCTGGATATCACCGATCCGGCGGACGTCAAACTGCTGTGGGAGCGCGATGCCACAGACAGCACCTACATCGGGCAAATCGTCGGCAAGCCGATCATTGCGCAAACAGCCAATGGCGTGTGGTCGGTGTTGATGGGAAATGGCTACAACAGCAGCCACAACAAGCCCGCACTGCTGAAGATAAACGTGCAGACCGGCGTGTTGGCGGCTTACGAGACGACCGGCAGTTCGGCGGACGACGGACTCGCGCCGCCCGCTGTCTGGATCCGCAACCCGGCAGACAACATCAGCACCGAGGCTTACGCGGGCGACCTGCACGGCAATGTGTGGAAGTTCGACCTGACGTCCGGCACGGCCGGCACGCTGCTGTATGTGGCGAAGAATGACAGCAACGTTTTGCAGCCCATCACGGCTGGAATGATTGCCGGCAAGAATCCCAACATCACCTCGGAAAGCGAGGTCTGGGTTTTCTTCGGTACCGGGCTTTCGTTGCAGGATTTTTCGCCTCCTACAGGCTCGAACCCCAACATCCAGACTTGGTATGGCTTGATCGTGCAGGGCAGCAGGGCGGTGACATCGGCCAGCACCCGCTCGGCTAACTTGCGCAAGCGCACCATCGTTTCCCAATTTGCGCCGGACTCCACCCGCCCGGTTGCAACGCGGGCTATTTCCACGGCGACGGCGGACGACATGCTGGGCAAAAAAGGCTGGTATATCGATCTGCTCAAGCCGACGAATGACGACAGCACCGTGTTCACGGCCCAGGGCGAGCGCATGGTGACCCCCAACCAGTTTCAGGGAAGACTGCTGCTCGGCACTTCGCGGGTGCCGGCAGACTCAACGACGTTCGATCCCTGCGATCCGTCCGGCACCGGATGGGTGATGGCGATCGACCCATTCACCGGCGTGCCGCCCCGGACGAACTTCTTTGATGTGAACAACGACGGCAGTTTCAACAACACCGACAACGCCGGTGGCGGCACTTCGGTGACTGCCGGCGTGGGTTTCACGGCCATCCCGAACAACCCCATCTTCGTCTCGAACACCATGCTGGTGAACTTCGATGACGCCAGCACCGGTTCGATCAGCACGCGCGGCAGCGCGGGCAACATCAATCGCCTGTCGTGGCGCGAACTGGTTGTGCAATAGCATTCGAGAACGAGCCGAAAAAACGACAGGATGAAACGATGAAAACACCAATAACTGCGCCGAGCGCCACACGTCCGCTTTTGAAACGGCGCGGGTTTGGGTTCACGCTGATTGAGGTGATCGTTGCCGTTGCGATTGTGGGGATCCTGGCGACTATCGCCATACCCTCGTACACAAAATCCATTGCCAAAACCAAGCGTCGTACCGCGCAGGTTTGCCTGTCGAGCTTCGCCACGCAAATGGAGCGCTACTACACCACCAATCTGCGCTATTGCGTGGATACCACCCCCGCCGACGGCACCTGCGACAGCACCGTATTTACCCTGCCAGGCCTGGATTGCGCGAGCACAGCCAATTCGGGCAACGACTACACCTATTCCGCAGCGGTGGATTCTTCGACCTACACCCTTACAGCGACACCGAAAACCGGCCAATCCACGCGGGATGCGGTTTGCGGCACCCTGACGCTCGATCAGGCGGGTACGAGAACCGCGTCCGGTACAGGTGGCGTACCGGAATGTTGGTAACTGGAAGCGCCTCTGGCAATTAAGGGCGTTATGGCGGCACACAGCCGCTTGTGAGTGTTTTCTGCTCCGACTCGATACGCCCGCTGCCGATCAGAACCAAATCGAGCGCGTTACCCGTGTTGCCGCGATCAACGCACACACGAATGCGGCCTGCGGCGAAGGCGCCACTGCTGGTTACCGCCATGCCTGCCGGGGTGAAGATCACACGGCTGTTGAATGGCCCGTTGCCCGAGAGATTCACTTCCGACGATGCAGGCTGGCGTACAGCCAGATGGACGTTTTCGCCGGCATCGACCGTGCTGTCGCGATCGCGGTCGTCGAACACCAGCCATTCCCCCCGACTCCAATCACCATGACAGCCACTGTCTAGCTGGCCGGCGCAGAAGGTGATTTGCCGGTTGCGACTGATCGCCGTTGATCGCGCGATCTGCGCAGCACTGCGCACACTGTTGCCGGTCAGGACCATTCGATTGTCGGCCATGATCGAACGGAAGGAAGGCAACCCAAGCCCGACGAGAATGGCACCGATGCACAAGGTGACCATCAACTCGGACACGGTGAACCCGGCAGCACGCGGTCTGCGATGAATTGTTTGCATGCAGTCCTCCCCAGGACAGCAAAACAAAATCCCCAAATGTGCTTCTAGAAATCCCCGACAGCGGATAAATCGTAGCACCGCAGCAGCAGAGGGTGCACTCGCTGTTTTGCGGCAAGCGCGCCGTTCTCGAATGACGGCAGCTTTTAGCGCAGCAGCTGGATGGCCTTGTTCAAGGCTGCAGCAAGTTGACCGATATCTTCCTCACTGTTGTAGCAAGCCAACGAGGCCCGCACGGTGGCGCTGACCCCGAAGCGGGCCATCAAGGGCATGGTGCAGTGATGCCCCGTGCGCACCGCCACGCCCTGCATATCCAGAATGCTCCCTACATCCTGTGCATCCGCCCCTTCAAGCACGAAGGAGAGGATGCCTCCTTTGCCCGGCGCTGTGCCGATCAGTCGCAGGCCCTTGATTGCGTGCAGCTGCGGTGTGGCGTATTCCAGCAAGGCGTGTTCGTGCGCGGTGATGGCGTCGAGGCCGATCGCTTCCACATAGTCGATGGCGGCAGCCAGCCCAATCGCACCCGCCATGTCGGGCGTGCCGGCCTCGAAGCGATAGGGCGGCTCGGCCCAGGTGGAGCCAGAGAAACTCACGGTGCGGATCATGTCGCCGCCCCCGTGCCAGGGCGGCATGGCGTCCAGCCGTGCTTTTTTGCCGAGCAGGCAGCCGAAGCCGGTCGGGCCATAGAGCTTGTGCGCCGAGAGCGTGTAGAAGTCGGCCCCGAGCGCAGCAAAGTCGACCTTGAGATGCGCCACCGCCTGCGCGCCATCCACCAGCACGGGGATGTCACGCCGCTTGGCCTCAGCGATGATCTCCGCCACCGGATTGACGGTGCCGAGCGTGTTGGAGACCTGCACCACGGCAATGAAGCGCGTGCGCTCGTTGAGCAGGGCGCGCCAACCATCGAGGTCGAGCGCGCCATCGTCGAGCACGGGTGCGGCAACCACCTTGGCGCCTCGCTCGGCCGCGATGAGCTGCCAGGGCACGATGTTGCTGTGGTGCTCCATGCCGGTCACCAGAATCTCGTCGCCCTCTTTGAGGAGCGGACGCAGAAAGCTGTAGGCGACGAGGTTGATGGCCTCGGTGGTGCCACGGGTGAACACCACTTCTTCACGCTGTGCGTTGAAGAACTGTGCGATGCGGTCCCGTGCGCCTTCGTACTGGGTGGTCGCACGCTCGGCCAGCTCGTGCACCGCGCGATGCACATTGGCATTGCTGGTCTCGTAATAGCGGCTGATGGTGTCGATCACCGCGCGCGGCTTCTGCGTGGTCGCAGCGTTGTCGAGATAGGCGAGGCGCTTGCCGCGCACCTTTTCGTTGAGGATGGGGAAATCGGCGCGGATGCGCTGCACGTCGTAGCTCATGGCGCAACCGCGGCGACTGATGCCATCAGCAGGCTGCTTACGCGCTGCTCGGCCCAGTCTTTCAGGCCCGGCAAAGGCAGGCGGTCGAGCGCCGCTTGCGCGAACGCCTGCGTCAGCAGGCTCTGTGCCTCGGCAGCGCTCAGGCCACGCGAGCGCAGGTAGAAGGCGGCGTCCTCGTCGAGCTGGCCAAAGGTGGCACCGTGTGCGCACTGCACATCATCGGCGTAGATCTCCAGCTCCGGCTTGGCGTCGATCTCGGCCTTGTCGCTCAGCAGCAGGCTGGCGATGCGCGTCTCGGAGTCGGTCTTGGCCGCACCCGGCTGCACCTGCACCTTGGCATTGAGGATGGCCTTCGAAGTGCTAGCCGCAATCAGCCGCGCGCTGCTGCGACTGGTGCAGCGGGGGGCGGCATGCCACACGTGGCTGCGCTGATCGACACGGCTCTTGCCAGTGAGAGCCGCGAGGCCGGTCTGCTCGAAGCGCGCGCCGGGCTCGGCCAGCGTCACTTCGGTCTCCTGCCGCACGCGGGCACCGCCGAAATCGAGCTGCACCATCTCCAGCGTCGCATCGGCGGCCACATGCGCCTTCAGATGCAGGGCGCGGGTGGCCTTGGGGTCGGCGTCCTGCACGCGGATCAGCGTCAGGTGGCTGCCCGCTGCCAAGGTGAGCGTGAGCACGGCGGTGAGCAGGGTGTCGCTCTCACCCGCACCGGGTGCATCCCAGATCAGCACGGTGGCCTTCGCCCCGGCGGACAAAGCCAGCCGATGCCGCAGGTGGCGCATGGTCTGCTCGCCAGCGAGGGCGTGGGTGATGAGGAAGGGGATGTTGGCGACGCCGTCGATGGTTTTGTCCACACCCTGCTTGGCAAACGCGCGGTTGAGGGCATCGAGCGCAAAGTGGGTCGCCGTCTGCACCGGGTCGAGTGCAACCAGCGTGAGCGGCTGCGCGCGGTCGAGCGCGAACACGGGGTCGAGGGCGGGCTTGGCGATGGCAAAAGACTGCTCGGCCAGCCCCGACCAGTCGCTGTAGTGCCAGCTTTCAAGCTCTGGCGTTGGCCAGCCTGCGGCCTCGAAGCGCGCGAAGGCATCGACCCGCTGGGCGTGTTGATCCTGCGGGATGCTGTTGCGGCAACTGTCGAAGAAGTTCATGCCTTCGCTCACGCAGCAGCCTCAAGCCAGCCGTAGCCCTTTTCTTCCAGCTCCAGCGCCAGCTCCGGCCCGCCGCTTTTCACGATGCGGCCACCTGCGAGCACATGCACGAAGTCGGGCTTCACATAGTCCAGCAGGCGCTGGTAATGGGTGACGAGCACGGTGGCGCGCTCGGGCGAGCGCAGGGCGTTGATGCCATCGGCCACCACTTTCAGTGCGTCGATGTCGAGGCCGGAGTCGGTTTCGTCCAGCAGCATCAGCGTCGGCTCCAGCACCAGCATTTGCAGAATCTCGTTGCGCTTCTTCTCGCCGCCGGAGAAGCCTTCGTTGACGCCGCGTTGCAGCATCTTCGGCTCCATCGCCACCTGCTTCACCTTCTGCTTCACGAAGGCGAGAAAGCTGCCGGCATCCATCTCGGGCTTGTCCTCATGCTTGAGCTTGGCGTTGAGCGCGGCCTTGAGCAGCGTGGTGTTCGACACACCCGGAATCTCGACCGGATACTGAAAGCTCAGGAACACGCCGCTGCGGGCACGCACTTCGGGTTCGAGGGCCAGCAGGTCTTCGCCGCGATAGCGGACGGTGCCACCAGTGACAACGTAGTCCTCATGGCCCGCGAGCAACTTGGCGAGCGTGGATTTGCCCGCGCCGTTCGGCCCCATGATGGCGTGCACTTCTCCCGCATTCACTGCGAGCGACAGGCCTTTGAGGATGGATTTGCTGCCGATGTCGGCGTGCAGGTTTTCTATAACGAGCATCAGTTTCTCTCAGACTCTAATGATGTTGTTCGCGGCTGTGCCAGACGCGAAGGATGTAGACCAACTCGTTATGCAGGCGGTAGCGCACGAGATAGTTGTTACTGCCGAAGGGCACGATCAACTTGCGTTGACCTGCTGCCGTGTCGTCGCTTGGCCCAAGCTCAGGGTAGCTTGCGAGTAGATCGACCTGATGCTGAATCGTGGTTGCAGCGCGCATGGCGGCTGAAGGATTTTCGCGGGCGAGAAACAGCTGCATGCGGGACAAATCTTGCAGCGCATCCTGCGACCAACTTATTTGCGCCACGGCGTGAAATCCCCTCGTGCCTGCGCTTCCAGCCAGAGCTTCACCTTTTCATGCGGAACGCCGCCATTGAGCAGCATGTTCTGAAAACGCCGCTCATCTTCAGCCAGTGCCTCGGGGGTGTAGGGATCATCCTGCACAAGTTCGATCAGGGCGCTGGTGAGCACGTCAGTGCGCTGCTCTGGCAAGTATTTGGACTCAAAGGCTTCCAACAACTGATCCGATACGGTGATTTGCAAAGTTGCCATTTCACGCTCCTTAAAGTCAGCCCACCGCGCCTTCCAACGATACCGCCAGCAGCTTGCCCGCCTCCACCGCAAACTCCATCGGCAGCTCGCGGAACACATCCTTGCAAAAGCCGTTGACGATCATGCTTATGGCGTCTTCTTCACTCACGCCGCGCGAGCGCAGGTAGAACAGCTGGTCTTCGCCAATCTTGCTCGTCGTCGCTTCGTGCTCGACCTTGGCGGATGCGTTGCGCACCTCGGTGTAGGGGAAGGTATGCGCACCACACTTGGGGCCGATCAGCAGCGAGTCGCACTGCGTGTGGTTGCGCGCGCCGCTCGCACCCGGCAGCACGCGCACCAGGCCGCGATAGCTCTGCTGGCCGTGGCCTGCAGCAATGCCCTTGCTGACGATGGTCGAGCGGGTGTTCTTGCCGACATGAATCATCTTGGTGCCGGTGTCGGCCTGCTGATGATGGTGGGTCAGCGCCACGCTGTAGAACTCGCCCACCGAGTTGTCGCCGCGCAGCACACAGCTCGGATATTTCCAGGTGATCGCCGAGCCGGTTTCGACCTGCGTCCAGGAAATCTTGCTGTCGACACCACGGCATTCACCGCGCTTGGTGACGAAGTTGTAGATGCCGCCGACGCCGTTCTCGTCACCGGGATACCAGTTCTGCACCGTCGAGTACTTGATCTCGGCACGGTCGTGGGCGACCAGCTCCACCACTGCCGCGTGCAGCTGGTTCTCGTCGCGCTGCGGGGCGGTGCAGCCTTCGAGATAGCTCACTTTCGCATCGTCCTCGACGATGATGAGCGTGCGCTCGAACTGGCCGGTGTTCTTCTCGTTGATGCGGAAGTAGGTGCTGAGTTCCATCGGGCAGCGCACACCCTTGGGCACGAACACGAAGCTGCCATCGGTGAACACGGCGGAGTTGAGCGCGGCGTAATAGTTGTCCCGGGTGCCGACGACGCTGCCGAGGTATTTCTGCACCAGTTCCGGATGCTCGCGCACGGCCTCGGAGATGGGGCAGAAGATCACGCCCGCCTCGCGCAGCTTGGCTTTGAAGGTGGTGGCGACACTGACTGAGTCGAACACCACATCCATCGCCACGTTGGAGCCGGGCAGGGGCAGATCAGACACCACGCCTGCAAGTGTGGCCTGCTCATGCAGCGGGATGCCGAGCTTCTTGTAGGTCTCCAGCAGCTTGGGGTCGACCTCGGCCAGCGACTTCGGCGCGTCCTTGTGGTTCTTGGGCTGCGAGTAATAGCTGATGCTTTGCAGATCAATCGCGGGCACCTTCAGCTTGGCCCAGTCCGGCGGCGCCATCGTCAGCCAGTGGCGATAGGCTTTCAGCCGCCAGTCGAGCAGCCACTCCGGCTCGTTCTTGCGGGTCGAGATCATGCGGATCACGTCCTCGCTCAGGCCCGGTGCGACGGTATCGGAGGCAATGTCGGTGACGAAGCCGGGCAGATACTCGCGGCGAGCGGCGAGTGCTGCGACGACATCGGCCTGGATGACTTTGGGGGCGAAGGTTTCAGCGGCGGCGGACATGGGTATTCACCTGGCGGTTGGCTGGGTGGAATTGAAGGGGGAACTCGGTTGTTTCGACCACAACGCGAGTCGCGGGTGCGAGTGAGGCGGCCATATCGGCCAGCGTCACCGCTTCGAGCGCCTGGGTGATGGCGGCATTGATGAGACGGAACGGCGCTTTCGCCCCGCAGCCTTCTTCCAGCGCACAGGCGCCGTGCACGGCGCAGTCGGTGAGGGCGATGGGGCCTTCGAGCGCCCGGATCACATCGGCCACCGTCACCTGTGCGGGTGCTTTGAGCAGGCGATAGCCACCACGCGCGCCGCGGGTGGACGACACCAGTCCGCCCTGCTGCAACTGCTTCATCAGCTTGGCGACCGTGGGGGCTGCAACCGAGGTGCGCTGCGCCAACTCTTGCGCCGCATGCAGACGCTCTGGCGCAGCCGCCATCGCCGCGAGCAGCACGGTGGCGTAGTCAGTGAGCTTGCCGAGCTTGAGCATCCGGTTTCCTATACAAGACCAGATCAGTGCGGATTGAAGGGCGCGCAGTGTAGGCCTCGCTTGTGCGCACTTCAAGCACCTATGATTTATGCATGACTACCGACGCGATTCATCCGCCAATCAAGTGGGATATTGCCCGCCCCTTCACCCGTGCTGTGACGGTAGGTGCCGAGCATCTCGATGGCTTTGGCCACGTCAACAACGTCCACTATGTGAAGTGGCTGGAGGATGTGGGCTGGGCGCATTCCAATGCGCTGGGGCTGGACTGGGACGCCTATCGGCGCCTCAACACGGGCTGCGTAGTGCATCGCCACGAGCTGGATTACCTCGCCGCCACCTTTGCCGGCGACCGGCTGATGACGGCGACCTGGATCCACGAGAACACCGGGCGGATCGACATGTGGCGGCGCTACCAGATCATCCGCGTCACCGACGGCAAGACCGTGATGCGCGCGGCGAGCCATTTCGTCTGCGTGGATTTCACCACCGGCCGCCCCAAGCGCCAGCCGCCCGAGTTTGTCGCCGCCTACAGCACCGGACGCGGTGCGCTACACGAGCCAGATCAGCCGTAACGGCTCGCCGACTTTTGCCGAGACATAGGCGTTCTGCATGAAGCGCATGCCCAGGTCGCGCACCCAGAGCGGGTCTGCGTCGGCAATGACGAAGCCGGGTTCGTCCGGCCAGCTGCCCTGCGGATCGTGGTTGATCGCGGGCACCCACAAGCCTTTGCGGGTGGCGATGGCGTCGCGCAGCTCGTGGTAGTAGAAGCTGTTCATTTCCTGCGTGGCTTCCTGCGAGCGCGGGTTGCAGGGCGTGAGGATGGACCACTCCTGGCGCACGCCGATCAGCCCGAACAACGCGCGCTCGACGGCCGCGTCGTACTCGCCGATGCGGAACACCAGCGAACTGCCGCCGATCTGCACGCTGTACTCGCATTTGCGGTACACCACTTCCAGCTTTTTGCGCAGGCTGCCGGTAAGCAGGGCGGGTTCGGTAGAGCGTGGCTTCATGACGTGATTTCGGTGGCGCGGCGCAGCAGGTCGTCGAATAGCAGGCACAGTAGCGGCAACTGATCGTTGAGGGTATGGCCGGAGTCGATCAGGTGCAGGGCGGCGCGATAGCGTGTCGCGAAACGCTGGCCGCGTTCGGGCGGCACGATGTCGTCCTGCCAGCCATGCACGACCGAGGTGAGGGCGGGGATGCCTTCGGGCTCTTCGTCCCAGCCGGGGAAGTACAGTGCCGGCGCCATCAGAAACAGCGCGGTGGGGTTCAGCGCCGCACAGGCCATCGCACTCACGTAACCCCCCATGCTCGACCCCACCAGCACCAGCGTTTGCTCTGCGCGCGGGGCCAATTGCAGCAGATGCGCGACGCGGGCTTGCGGATCGAGCGTGAAGCTATAATCCGGGCTCAACACCGCGTAACCGCGACGTTTTGCGACCTCGGCCAGCTGAGTGATCTTGGTGCCCCAGGGGCCGCTTTCCTTGCCGTGTGCAAACACGACCAGATGCGTTGGGCCTGAGCCGTTCGAGTTCGAGACATTCATCCAGCAATGATAGCCAAAGCGCCCGAAGCACCCAGCAAGCGAATCGGCAAAAGTGCCAGCACGCCACGCCGCAAGCTGCGCGAGCCGCTCGACGTGCGCCTGACCTTCAAGATCAATTTCGGCAATGCGCCGGAGGACGCGGTGACCGTGATGAACGAGCGCCGCGTGCCGATGGTCAACAGCGTGTTCGACCAGCGCGATCGCATCGTCCGCACCTTTGCGATGAGCCTTGTGCGGGTCGGGCTTGCACAGCCCAAGGTGGTGCGCGAAGTGTTCCCGGCCATGAAACTGCTGCGTAAATTGAAGAAAGCACTGCCCTGATGCTGCGATATCTCTTTGTGCTGGACGTTGCCTTTGCCGTGCTCGGCGCCTCGATGGTGATCGGTGTCGGCGTCAGCGCCCTGCTGCTGGCCTGGTATCTGGATGTCGCGCCCGAACAGCGCGCGTCGATGCATGCGCTGCTGGTGCTTACCGTCGCCTACACCGCGGTCACCCTGGCGGCGGCTGCCGGGGGCTGGGGCATCCGCACCAAGGCGCGCTGGCAGTGGTTTGCGCAGGCCGCGTTTGCTGCACTGCTCATCGCCTCCTATTTCATTTCCATTCAGGTTCTCGGCTCCACATGACCGTCAAGCTCCTCGCGCTCTCGGGCAGCGCCCGTCGTGCCTCCCACAACCTCAAGCTCGTGCGTGCCATGTCCGATGGTGCCGTCGCCGCCGGGGCTGAAGTCACCCTCATCGACTGGAACGCGTTCGTGCTGCCGGTCTTCAACGAAGACATCGAAAGCGAGTTGCCCGCTGCCGCCGTACAGCTCAAAACCCTGTTCGCCTCGGCGCAGGGTTTTCTCATCGCCGAGCCGGAGTACAACGGCGGCTATTCGGCGCTGATGAAGAACGCCATCGACTGGGTTTCGCGCCCGCTGCCCGGCACGCCGCCCGGTTCGGTGTTCAAGAACAAGACCGTTGTCATCGCGGGCGCGACGACGGGCCGCTGGGGCTCGGTGCGATCCATAAGACAGCTGCGAGAAGTCATGGGTTATCTCGGCTGCATCGTGCTGCCCGACACCCTTTCGGTGAACGAGGCCGGCAAGGCCTTCGATGCCGACGGCAAGCTGCTGGATGCCAAGACGGCCGAACTGGCCGCCGCTACGGGCGCCGCCCTGGCGCGTGTCACCGCTGCACTCCACAAGCCGTGACGGCAGTCGCGTACACCATCGGGCGTCGGCATAGACCGCCGCCCGCTCGCCAGCCGCGCGCACTGGTGGCGCTGTCTGCGGCCCTGGTCTGGGCCCTGGGCGGCACCGGTTGGGCGTGGTGGATTTGCGCGGCACTGCCCTTGGCCTACCTGTTGGCGGCGGCCACTGCGTTGTTCGGCAAGATTCACGATGTGCGCGTGCATCAGTTGCATGCTGCGGGAGGTGCGCTGGGCACGGTGCTTGCCATCCCTGCACTGCTCAGCGGCGGCAGTTGGGCGGCCTTGGTCGCGGGTGCTCTGTCGGCCTGGGCCTTCGTCATGGCCGGCCGCGTCGCGCTGAACAGCGAGCCGCTGTACGAAGGGGCCGAAGCGCCCGAGGCAAGGCCGCTGGTCGACATGAAGGCGGCGATCGACGAGGCGTTGATCGCCTATTTCGTGGGTGTGGCCAAAATCCCCTCCGGCCCCGGCGCCGAGGCCATGTGCCTCGAAGGCCTGCGGCTTGAAACCGTGCTGAAAGAGCACGGCTGGTCGAGCGATCTCGCCAGCTACCACCACACGCCGAGCGCGCCGGAAGCGGTGACCAGCGAGGTCAAACGCTACAAGGGCATGAGCTACGAGCGGGTGAGCTACCCGAGCGGCTTCGTGCCGCGCGCGGAACTGCCGGGCGCTGCGGCCTGGGCCGCATTGGTGCCCAACCAGCGCAGCGTGCTGCGGGTATTCCGCCATGTGGGTGCCGATCGCCCCTGGCTGTTCTGCATCCACGGCTACCGCATGGGCGACAACTGGCTGGACTTCGGCTTGTTCCCACCCGAAGTGCTGCACAAGAAGCTCGGCTTCAACCTGCTGATGCCGACGCTGCCGCTGCACGGCCCGCGCAAGGTGGGGTCGAAGTCCGGCGACCAGTACCTGGATGGCGACCTGCTCGATCTCGTCCACGCGCAGACACAAGCCCTCTGGGACCTGCGCCGTGCGCTCGCCTGGCTGCGTGACCGCGAGGTCGCGCCCAGGGTGGGTGTTTATGGCGTCTCGCTTGGTGGCTACAACGCCGCTCTGCTCGCCACTGCCGAAGCCGAGCTGGAGTTCGTGGTCGGCGGCGTGCCGCTGTCTGACCCGGCCGGCGTGCTGTGGCGGCATCTGCCGCATCTGCACGAGCAGTTTTATGCGCAGCATGGACTCACCGAAGCGCGCTACCGCTCGATTCTGAGTGTGGTGTCGCCCTTGTCGCGTCCGGCGCTGCCGCCCAGGGAGCGTCTGCACCTGTTTGCCGCCGCCGCCGACCGCATCGTGCCGCCGGATCAGCCGCTGCTGCTCGGCAAACATTGGCAGGTGCCGGTGCGCTGGTATCAGGGCTCGCATCTTTCCATCCGCCACGAACGTGCAACCCGCGCAGCGCTGAAAGACGCCATCAATCGGGCTGGCTGGCGATAGCTGCCCCGCTTAAGCGACACTCAGCGCCCCGAAGGAAAAGGATTTCGCCCATGACACGAGTCGCTATCACAGGCTCCGGCTTGTATACGCCGGCCGAATCCATCAGCAACGATGAGCTGGTGGCTTGCTATAACGCCTGGGCAACGCGGGAGAACACGGCCAATGCCGCCGCGATTGCGGCGGGCACGGCGGCCGAACTGCCGATGTCCTCCAGCGAGTTCATCGTCAAGGCCAGCGGCATCAAGAGCCGCTACAGCGTCGACAAGGCCGGCACGCTCGACATCGACCGCATGCGCCCGCGCGTGCGCACCCGCAGCAACGACGAGCCATCGCTGATGGTGGAGATCGGCGGCATCGCGGCGCGCGAGGCACTCGCCAAGGCGGGCCGCACCGGGGCGGATGTCGACTTCGTCATCCTTGCGGCCAGCAACATCCAGCGCGCGTATCCGGCAATGGCGGTGGAGATGCAGGCGCACCTCGGCAGCACGCAGGGCTTCGGCTACGACATGAACGTGGCCTGCGCCTCGGCGGCGTTCGGCATCCAGGCCGCGGTCGATGCGGTGCGGCTCGGCAACGCCAGGTGCGCGCTTGTGGTCAACCCCGAGATCACCAGCGGTCACCACAACTGGCGCAACCGCGACTGCCATTTCATCTTCGGCGATGCCGCGACGGCAGTCGTCGTCGAGCCGCTCGACACCGCTGTGAGCCAAGAGAAGTTCGAGGTGCTCGGTACCCGCCTCAAGACGCAGTTCAGCAACAACATCCGCAACAATTTCGGTTTCCTCAACATCGCCGAGACCGAGCCGCGCGCCTGGGACGATGTGCTGTTCAGCCAGGAAGGCCGCAAGGTGTTCAAGGAAGTGGTACCAATGGTCGCCGAGCTACTCAGCGGCCATCTGGCCGACCTGGGCCTCAGGCCCGACGAGGTCAAGCGCTTCTGGCTGCACCAGGCCAATCTCTCGATGAACCAGCTGATCGCCAAACGCGTGCTGGGTCGCGACCCGAGCGAGATCGAAGCGCCGGTAATCCTCGATCAATACGCCAACACCTCGTCGGCCGGCTGCGTCATCGCTTTCCACAAGCACCATGCGGATTTCGCGCCGGGCGATGTGGGTCTGATTTCCGGTTTCGGCGCCGGCTATTCCGCGGGCAGCGTGGTGATCCGCCGCGTGTAATTTTTTCTTCACGCGGCTGACACATGACAATTTTTTAACGCCGCTGTCACACATTGCCAATACCTTGATACGTAGCGTTTAATCAGGGAATGGGCATGCAAAACAAGCAGATTCTGGTGGTGGAGGATGAAGTCTCCATCCGTGACATGTTGCGCTTCGCACTCGAACGGGTGGAGTTCCGCATCACCGTGGCGGCGAACGCGCAGGAGGCGAGATTGCGCATTGCCGAGTCTCGCCCCGACTTGATTCTGCTCGACTGGATGATGCCCGGCCTCTCCGGCGTCGAGTACGCCAAAGAGCTGAAGGCGGGGGCGACCACCAAGGACATCCCCATCATCATGGTGACGGCCCGCGCCGAGGAAGAAGACAAGGTGCGCGCGCTCAACATCGGCGCCGACGATTACGTCAGCAAGCCGTTTTCCTTCCCCGAACTCATCGCCCGCATCCAGGCCGTCATGCGCCGCGCCATGCCGGGTGGTGTTGAAGAACGCTTGTCGGTGGCCGGGCTCGAAGTCGATGCCGCCAGCCAGCGTGTCACCGCCAAGGGGGAGGCAGTGAAGCTCGGCCCCACCGAATATCGCCTGCTGCATTTCTTCATCAGCCACCCGGAGCGTGTCTACACGCGCGAGCAGGTGCTGGATCGCGTCTGGGGCCAGAACGTGTATGTCGAAGAGCGCACGGTGGATGTGCATATCCGCCGCCTGCGCAAGGCGCTGGAGCCGTATGGTTACGACAACATGATCCAGACCGTGCGCGGCACGGGCTATCGCTTTTCCGACAAGGTTTAGGCGGCAAACGGTCGAGGCATGACGCCCGCCCTCCAGCAAGAGATTTTCAAGGCAGCCCTGCGCTGTCTGCTCGGGTTGCTGCTGGGCAGCCTATTCGGCTACTGGCTGCTGGGACTGGGACTGGGGCTGATGCTGTATCTGGTGATGCATCTGCGTTACCTCGCCGCATTGCGCAAATGGTTTGGCGCGCCCAAGCAGGTCGAGTTGCCCGAGCCGGGCGGCATCTGGGGCGAGGTGTTCGAAAGCCTGCTCACCCTGCAAAAGCGCAACCGCAAACGCAAGAAGCGCCTCGCCGCCATCGTCTCGGAGTTTCAGGCCTCGACCGAAGCCCTGCCCGACGGCGCGGTGGTATTGGGCGAGCGCGGCGAGATCGTCTGGTTCAACACGGCGGGCCGCACCTTGTTGGGACTGCGCAGTCCACAGGATTTCGGCCAGCGCGTCGCCAACCTCGTGCGCCATCCGACGTTCACGGCCTACTACGCCGATGGCGACTACAGCAGCGAGGTGGAAGCGCCATCACCCATCAACACCGCTGTGCTGCTGTCCTATCGCATCATCCCGTATGGCAACGGCCAGCGTCTGCTGGTGGTGCGCGATATTTCCGACCTGCGCCGGCTCGACACCATCCGTCGTGACTTCGTCGCCAATGCCAGCCACGAGTTGCGCACGCCGCTGACGGTGCTGCGCGGTTATCTGGACATGATGAGTGCCGACGCCGACGGCCCGCTGCAGCCCTGGACCGGGCCGATCCACGAAATGCGTGCCCAGGCGCAGCGCATGGAGGCCCTCATTGCCGATCTGCTCAAGCTCGCCCGGCTGGAAGCCGATGGCCAGCAGGCGCGGCTCGATGTGCTGGATGTGCCGGCCATGCTGCTGCGCATCGTCGAGGATGCCAAGGCCGTCTCCAAGGGCCAGCACCGTTTCGAGACCGAGATTGCGCCCGATGTGCAGCTCTTGGGTCGCGATGTGGAGATACAGAGCCTGTTCACCAATCTCATTGCCAATGCCTGCCAGTACACGCCCACGGGCGGCATCATCCGCGTGCGCTGGTGGGGCGATGCCGAAGGCGCGCATTACAGCGTTGCCGATACCGGCATCGGCATCTCCGAAAAAGACCTGCCGCGTCTCACCGAGCGTTTTTACCGTGTGGATGTCGGCCGCTCGCGCGCCAGCGGCGGCACCGGCCTGGGGCTGTCGATCGTCAAGCACGCGCTGGAGCGCCACGAGGCGCGCCTGAAGATCGAAAGTGAAGTGGGTGTGGGCAGTACCTTCACCTGCCACTTCCCGCTGCATCGCGTGCAGCACGTGGTGGCTGCACCGCCGCCGGTTGCACAGTCCTAGCGCGCACAGCCACGCGCCGCAGGGGGGCTGACGTAGTGGATTTTGTGCAGTGTCACAATTCCTTCACCCCCCTTTCATAAGCTCTACATCGCCAGCAGCAATCATTGCTGCGCACCCCCCTTTTGAAAGAGGCGTACCCGAATGAAACTGAAATCTTTTGCTGTCGCACTGGGCCTGATGACCAGTGTTGTTGCCACTTCCGCCATTGCTGCCGTTGATGCAGCACTCCCCGAATACAAAGCCACCTCCGGCGTCTCCGGCAACTTCAGCTCGGTTGGCAGCGACACGCTCAACAATCTGATGACGTTGTGGGCTGAAGAGTTCAACAAGTTCTACCCCAATGTGAACGTGCAGATCCAGGGTGCCGGTTCGTCCACCGCACCGCCGGCGCTGACCGAAGGCACCGCCAACTTCGGCCCGATGAGCCGCCAGATGAAGGACCAGGAAATCCAGGCCTTCGAGAAAAAATACGGCTACAAGCCCACCGCCGTCGGCGTGGCCATCGACGCGCTCGCCGTGTTCGTGAACAAGGACAACCCGATCAAGAGTCTGTCCATCCCGCAGGTCGACGGCATCTTCAGCGCCACCCGCAAGTGCGGCGGCAAGGATGCCAAGCGCTGGGGCGACGTTGGTCTCACGGGCGAGTGGGCCTCGAAGCCCATCCAGATCTATGGTCGCAACTCGGTGTCCGGCACCTACGGCTATTTCAAAGAGAACGCGCTGTGCAAGGGTGACTTCAAGAACACTGTCGGCGAGCAGCCTGGTTCGGCCTCGGTCGTGCAGTCGGTTGCTGGCGGCCTGAACGCCATCGGCTACTCCGGCATCGGCTACAAGACCGCCGGCGTGCGCGCCCTGCCGCTGAGCAAGAAGGATGGCGGCGAGATTGAAGAAGCCACCGAAGCCAATGCCATCTCCGGCAAGTACCCGCTGGCCCGCATCCTCTACGTCTATGTCAACAAGGCGCCCAACAAGCCCTTGGCTCCGATGGAGATGGAGTTCTTCAAGATGGTGCTCTCTAAGGCAGGCCAGAACGTGACCGTGAAAGACGGTTACATCCCCGTCCCTGCCGCGCTGGCTGCCAAAGAGCTCGCCAAGATTCAGTAAACGAAGTCGCTGCAAGAGACTGGCGCGGGGAGGCCCGCGCCAGTCCTGAAGATAAAAACCTCATCCAAAAAAATCAGTCATCACACTCAAACCCAACGGGAGATTCAACGTGAGCAACACTCTTAAAGTCGCAGCACTCGCAGTGCTCGCAGTCGCAGCTGGCAACGTCTACGCCGACCCTGCCGAAACCAAAGGCGGCATCAAGATCAAAACCGAAGACGGCCGCTTTGAAGCCAACGTCAATGGCCGCATCCAGTTCGATTACTACAGCTTCTCTGAAGACCAGGGCGCCGTGATCGGTACCGCTCCGTTCGGCACAGCCGTGGTGGCCAACGGTGCCAACCGTGGCGGCGCAGCATTCCGCCGCACTTACCTCACCTTGTCGGGCAAAGCCTACGGCTGGGACTACAAGTTCGAGAACGACTTCACCACCACCGCCGCCAACGGCGGTAGCTTCCGCGAAATGTGGATCGGCACCAGCGTCGGCCCTGGCAAACTCATCATCGGTCAGCACAAGCCCTTCCGCGGCATGGAAGAGATGGCGAGCTCCAACGAAATCACCTTGATCGAGCGCCCCAACACCACGGCAACCGGCATTTACGCGGGCCGCCAGTTCCTCACCGGCCTGTTCTACAAGGGCAATACCGACACCTTCGGTTACGGCGTGCACGCCACCACGCTCGCTGCCGCTACCGCGCAGACTGAAGGCCATTCGTTCGGCGGCCGTGCCTATTGGTTCCCGATGTCGGAAGACGGCCGCACCCTGCATGTCGGCCTCGCCTACAGCAGCGACCGTGAAGATGCCGGCTCTGCCGGTGCTGCTCCGGTGTTCCAGTACGGTGGTCGTCGCGGCATCAGTCTCGGTCTTGGTAACGCCGGTGCAGTCACCGGCAGCGGCTTTGGCACGCAGAGCACCATCCACGGCGAACTCGCTGGTTCGTTTGGTTCGTTCACCGCGCAAGGCGAATATGCGATGGCGACACTGGAAGACGGCTTCGGCACTGCCGCTGCTCCCAGCGACATCGACGTGACGGCCTATTACGTGCAGGCCAGCTACTTCATCACCGGCGAAAAGAAGGTCTACAAGAAGGACCGCGGCGCGTTCGGTGCGCCGAAGCCCATCAACAGCTACGGTGCCGTCGAAGCTGTGGTGCGTTATGAAGCGTCCGAGAATGATGAGACGACCACCGGAGCGGCACGTGGTTGCTCGCTGGGCGGCGTGGCTGCTGGCAGCTACCAGACCTGCGAAGGCTCGCAAATCACCGTGGGTGCCAACTGGTATGTGAATCCCAATGTCCGCTTCATGGCGAACTACTACCTCGCCAGCGCCGATGTTGGCGCCGGCAAGGATGAGCCGGAAGCCATCACTGTCCGCGCCCAGATGTCGTTCTAAAAGCTGTTTATCTGTAAGAATCGCCCGGCTGCATGCCGGGCGTTTTCTTCAAGCGCCAGCCATGTTGCTGGCGCTTGAAGAAAACGAGCAGGGATGTGCCGTGCAGGCACGACTAACGAGTTAAACCATGAGCGAAACCACCACGCCTCCCGCTGTTTTCACCGGCCAGAGCATCACCAAGGGCGGTAGCGCGTTTCAAGCGCGCGTGTTCAAAGACAACGCCGCCCGCTGGGTGGTCTGGGTTGGTGGTCTGGGCGTGATTGCCGCCCTGCTGCTGATCTTTTTCTACCTTGTCTCCGAGGTTGCACCGCTGTTCGCCCCGGCTGATTTCAAGGCCCGCCCGACCTATGCCGTGCCGGGGCAGGGCAAGACGCTGTACGCCACGGTGGAAGAGCAGGGCGAGATCGCCATGCGCGTTTCCGATATCGGCGAAGTGACCTTCTTTGATCTGAATACAGGCGCTGTGAAGCTGACCCAGCAATTGGCCTTGAACGGCTTGACGGTGGTGGATGTCACCGAAGTCTCTGCCGAGCGGGGCGAACTTGCTGCATCGCTCAGCGATGGTTCGATCTTGCAGTTCTCGCACCATTACGACATTACCTACCCCAACGACAAGCAGCTCATCACCCCCTCGGTGCGCTTCCCCAAGGGCGAGGCCGCCACCCCTTTCATGCCAGAAGCAGCGCAGAGTCTGGTGGTGCGCGAAAACGGTGATAGCCAGATGTTATTCGGCGTCGATGCCGCAAAGAACGTCCACATCAAAACCTTCAGCCGCAGCGAGAACGCCATTACTGGCGAGACGACGGTGGAGATGGCCGGCGAGCTGAACTTCAAGCCCGCCGTGAATGCCGACCTGCTGCTGGTCGAGCCGCTGCTCGCCTGGCTCTATGTGATCGACCAGAAGGCCGGCAAGATTGCCTTCTACAAGCTCGATGGCGCGGCCGAGCCGAAGCTGGTTGAAGTGAAGGAAGCGGGCAGCGAGATCAGCGCCGCACAGTATCTTTCCGGCGGCATTTCAATTGTGGTCGCACAGACCAACGGCAAGGTCTCGCAGTGGTTCCCGGCGCGTGACAAGGCGGGCGAACCCTACCTCGCCCGCGTGCGCGAGTTCGATCTGCCGGGTGATGCCAAGCCGACCGCACTGGGCGTGGAACTGCGCCGCCGTGGCTTTGCAGTGGGTGACGAGACCGGCCGGGTGAGCGTGTATTACGCCACCTCGAAGCGCCTCATCCACAGCGAGAAGGCACTCGATGCAGCCGTAAGCCAAGTCACTTTCAACCCCCGTGCACAGGTGCTCTACACCGAGAGCGTGGATGGCAAGGTGCACGCCTACGACGTGCACAACGAGCACCCTGAAGTCTCCTTCACCGCGCTCTGGGGCAAGGTCTGGTACGAAAGCTACGACGAGAACCAGTGGCTGTGGCAGTCGTCCTCGGCCAGCTCGGATTTCGAGCCCAAGTTCTCGCTCACGCCGCTGGCCTTCGGCACTCTGAAGGGCGCGTTCTACGCGATGATCTTCGCCATTCCGCTGGCGGTGATGGGCGCGATCTTCGTCGCCAACTTCATGTCGGCGGAGCTGCGCCAGGTGGTCAAGCCGACGGTGGAACTGCTGGCGGCGCTCCCCTCGGTAATCCTCGGCTTTCTGGCTGGCCTCTGGCTCGCACCCTTTATCGAGTCCAACCTGCCGGGCGTGTTCCTGCTGCTGATTCTGCTGCCACTGAGCGTACCGATCTTCGGTTACCTCTGGCTCAACATGCCCGCGAAGGTGCGTTACCTGATGCCGGCGGGCTGGGAGGGCGCGCTGCTGGTGCCGGTGATCGCACTCGTCACCTGGTTTTGCTTCGGTGTCGCCAAGCCCATCGAGGCGGTGGCCTTCGGCGGCAACATGCAGGCCTGGATGGATACGACGCTGGGCATCAAGTACGACCAGCGCAACGCGCTCGTGGTCGGCATTGCGATGGGCATCGCGGTGATTCCCACCATCTTCTCGATTGCCGAAGATGCCATCTTCTCGGTGCCCAAGCAGCTCTCGCTGGGTTCGCTCGCTCTCGGTGCCTCGCCCTGGCAGACACTGGTCGGCGTGGTGATGCCTACCGCCTCGCCCGGCATCTTCAGCGCCATCATGATCGGCTTGGGCCGCGCGGTGGGCGAGACCATGATCGTGCTCATGGCCACCGGCAACACGCCCGTCACAGACATCAGCTTGTTCAGCGGCATGAGAACGCTTTCGGCCAACGTGGCAGTGGAAATGCCGGAGTCTGAAGTGGGAAGCACACACTTCCGGCTGCTGTTCTTGGCCGGTCTGGTGTTGTTCATCTTTACCTTCTTCTTCAACACGCTGGCCGAAGTGGTGCGTGCCCGACTGCGCAAGAAATACGAGAGCATCTAAGCCATGACGACTACCACGCTCGATCTCACCGCCAAGAACACACAAACGCTGAGCGCCTATGTGAAGTCCGGCCAGCCCTATGTTTGGCTGACGGCCGCCGCTATTTCGGTCAGCTTCATCATCACCGTCGCACTGCTGCTTTTGACGGCTGCGCGCGGCATGCCGCACTTCTGGCCTGCGGATGTGCTCAAGGCCGAGTATGCCGAGCCGGGGCAGGCGTCCATTCCGCTGTTGGTCGAGATGGTCAGCGATGAAGAAGTCACCACCGCACGCCTCATATCCGCAGGTGCCAAGCTCGATAGCAGTGTGCCTTTCCACACCCGCGATCTGGTGAAGGTGGCGAACCGCGACCTCCTGGGTGCGGATTTCCGTTATTTGCTCGACGAGTGGATCGTCAACCGCAGCTACCCCGAAGACGTGGTGGTGCTGGAGCGCGCCGAGTGGGGCAACTTCCACGGCTTCATCGCCGAGGTGAAGCAGGATGGCAAGGTGATCGCCAGCGGCGCCGAGGCCTGGGCGGCCTACCAGCCACTGCAAGTGCGCGCCAACAGCCTGCGCAACAAGCTGCACGCGGTGGAAGATGGCGACATCAGCACCATCAATGCCGGCCTTGAGAAAGTGCGCCTGACGGCCCGCCGCATGGAACTCGATGGCAAGACCAAAGCCACCGCCCCCGAAGCCTTCGCCGCGCTCGATATCCGCAAGGCCGAACTCGACGCGCGATACGAGAAAGTGCGCATCGAGTTGAACGCCATCAAGGCCGAGATGAAGCGCGATGCGCTGCTGCTGAAAGCCGTCGATGGCACCGAGAAGGAGCTGGATCTCTCGCAGATCATCCGCGCCTACCGTCCCAATGAAATGGGCCTGCTGGCGAAGATTGGCACCTACTTCTCCAAGCTCTGGGAGTTCGTCAGCGCCGACCCCAGGGAAGCCAACACCGAGGGCGGCATCTTCCCCGCAATTTTCGGT
>JAUSQI010000158.1 GCA_030652575.1 Stagnimonas sp.
GAAATCACTCGCCGGCCCGACGTTTGCCGAACTGCTGACCTCGAAAGGCGTCATCCCCGGCATCAAGGTCGACAAGGGCGCTCAGCCGCTCGCAGGCGGCGGCCTTGATGAAACCATCACCGAAGGTCTTGATGGCCTGCGCGAGCGCCTGGCCAAGTACCACGCGGCCGGTGCCCGTTTTGCCAAATGGCGCGCGGTGATCGCCATCAACGACGAATCGCCGAGCGACTACGCGCTGCACGTCAATGCCCATGCCCTGGCCCGTTACGCCGTGCTGTGCCAGGAAGCCGGCATCGTGCCGATCGTGGAGCCGGAAGTGCTGATGGATGGCGATCATTCGATCGAAGTCTGCGAAGAAGTCACCGATGCGGTGCTCGATGTCGTGTTCGGTGAGCTGAGCGCCCAGGGCGTGCTGCTCGAAGGCATGATCCTCAAGCCCAACATGATCGTGCCGGGCGCGCTCTGCCCCGAGCAGAACAGTGTTGAAGAAGTGGCCGAAGCCACCCTGCGCGTGCTCAAGCGCCGCGTGCCGATTGCCGTGCCCGGCATCGCCTTCCTCTCCGGCGGCCAGAGCGATGTGCTGGCCACCGCACATCTCGACGCCATGAACAAGATCGGCGGCTTCACTTGGGGCCTCACCTTCAGCTACGGCCGTGCCCTGCAAGCCGCAGCCCTCAAGGCCTGGGGCGGCAGCAATGTCGAGGCCGGCAAGGCAGCCCATTTGCACCGTGCCAAGATGAACGGGCTGGCGGCGATGGGCCAGTGGGACCAGTCGCTGGAAAAGTAAGCCATACCGCTCCAAGGGCCCGCTTGCGCACCGCGCCAGCGGGCTTTTTTATTTCCCGATCCAACGAGGTTCAAGCACATGACGCAGCTGAAAGACAAAGTGGTTTGGGTCACCGGTGCCAGCAGTGGCATCGGCGAGGCACTGGCGGTGGCTGCCTCTGCGGCAGGTGCCAAGCTGGTGCTCAGCGCGCGGCGCGAGACTGAATTGCAGCGGGTGAAAAATGCCTGTGCCCATCCGCAGAACGTGGCGGTGTTGCCGCTCGATCTCACCGATTTCGATGCCGATCAGGCTGCACTTCAGGCTGCCGTGTTTTTTGGGCCGATTGATGTGCTGGTCAACAACGCCGGCATCAGCCAGCGCAGCACTGTTTTGCAAACCGAGCTGAGTGTGTATCGGCGCATCTTCGAGCTGGATTTCTTCGCCTGCGTGGCGCTCACCAAGGCCCTGCTGCCGACGATGGTGGCCCGCAAGGCAGGCCATGTCGTCACCATCTCCAGCGTCGTCGGTTACGTCGGCACGCCCTTGCGTTCGGGTTATGCGGCGGCCAAGCACGCGCTGCACGGGTTCTACGATGCGCTGCGGGCCGAGGTCTGGCGCGACGGCGTGAAAGTCACGCTGGTCTGCCCCGGTTTCATCAAGACCAATGTCTCGCTCAACGCCATCACCGGCGACGGCGGCAAGCATGGCCTGATGGACCCGGGCCAGCTGACGGGTATGGACGCCGCCGAATGCGCACGGCAAATCTGGGTAGCCGTTGCGGCCGGTCGTGAAGAGGTCCTGATCGGCACCAAGGAGGCGCTGTTCGTGCGCATCAAACGGCATTTCCCCGCCGTGATGAGCTATGCCATCAAACGCGCCAAGGTGACTTAATGCGTGAAGCCGAGGCGCCGCTGGTCGCGCGCGAGATCTGACAGCACCTGCCGCGGAATGCGTGCGATCAGCTGTTCGCGCTGCGATTGCAGGCGTTGGCGTTCCTGCCCGGTCAGGCTGGAAAGCCTGAGTCCGGCGTCCACCTGCGTGAGCGCGCCGCGCAGGTCACCGCGCGCCAGCTCGTAGTTGGCCATCTCGAATTGTGCGTCGCCGATATTTTTCAGCTGGCGGCTGGCTTCCGACAGCAGCTGGTGTTGCTCGGGCAGTGCGCCGTGTGCAGGGTCGAAGGCCAGCAACATCTGCCGCGCTTCGAGCGGTTTGCCGACTTCGAGCAGTGCGCGTGCATTGAGGATCACCGTCGGCGCCGAGCGCGGGTTGAGGCGGGTGGTTTTGTCGAACAGTGCCAAGGCCTCGTCTTTTTTGCCGGTGGCGAGCAGCAATTGCGCCTGCAACAGATTGATGTTGGTCTGCCGGGGCAGGGCGGCCAGCGCGGGTGCCAGCGCGTCGATCGCAGCACTGGCGCGGCCCGAGTTGAACAGTGCCAGGGCATAGCCGTATTGCGTGGCCGCCGATTTGTCACCGGCCCGCTGTCGCATGCCCATTTCCTCCACTGCCGCGGTCGGCGTGTTGGCCATCAGCACGATGGTGCGCGCCTTCATCAGCGCGAACTCGGGATTGGGTTTGAGCGTGACCTTGGGCATTTGCGCGGCGCGCGTGCGCGCTTCTGAAATGCGGGTGGTATTGACCGGGTGCGTACGCAGGATTTCGGGCATCTGCGAGCCATAAAGCCGCGACTGCTGTTCCAGCTTGCTGAAGAAAGTGGCCATGCCCTCGGGGTCGTAACCGGCTTCCGACATGGTGCGGATGCCGATCGAGTCGGCTTCGCTTTCATGCGCGCGGGTGTAGTTGACCTCGCGCTGGTAGTTCACCGACTGCCCGACCGCCAGGGCGCCGATGATGACGTCCGGGTTGGCGGAGCCGGCGATGATCGCCGCCAGCATGGCGGCATAGGTGGCGAGATTCGCCGTGCGGGTGTCGTTGGTCGTGCGCGCCAGATGGCGCTGGGTGACGTGCGCCTGCTCGTGGCCGATGACCCCGGCCAATTCGCTTTCGTTGTCGGCATACAGCATCAAGCCGGCATTGATGCCGATCACGCCGCCCGGCACGGCAAAGGCATTGATGCGCGGATCGGCGATGACGAAGAAGCGGAAATTGGGCGGATTGCTCGATCCCTTCGCAGCCAGCCGCCAGCCCATCGACGCGATGTAGTCCGAGAGCTCGACATCATCGACTTCGTAGTTTCCCCGATACAGCTCGCTGGCCACTTCGTCGCCGATTTTCGCCTCCTGCATCGGCGAGAGCGACATATCCGCAGGCTCGCCCATCTCGGGCAGATCCAGCGAATTGACGCCACCGGATGATTGCGCGCCAACCGATGTGACCACGGTGAGCAGTGCCGTCACCAGAGTGGGCATGAAAATGGAGCGGCGAGAGCGATTGATGGGTTGCACGGAAGGCACTGAAATGGCGTTCGGGAAAGTTGTAAGGCACTAGGAGTCGGACGATCCGACTTTAGTTCGTCTCGGGGCTTCGTTGCAGCAGGGTGGATGTTAAAATCGCGCTTCATTCGCGCTGACCACCGCATCGCAAGTATGAATTGGGCGGACTACGTCATTCTCGCAGTCTTTGCAGTGTCGATTCTGATCGGCCTGTTGCGGGGCTTCACGCGCGAGGCGCTGGGTGTGCTGGGCTGGATCGTCGCGTTCTGGGTGGCTTTTACCTATACGCATGCCGTCGCCGAATGGTTGACGCCGCACATCGAAACCCCCTCCGTGCGCCGGGCGGCCGCATTCGGCGGTTTGTTCCTGCTGGTGCTGCTGGTGGCGTCCGTAATCACATTTTTTGTCGGCCGCTCGGTGCGCGAGGGCGCGCTTGCCTCGGCGGATCGCACGCTCGGTGCCGGTTTTGGCGTGCTGCGCGGTCTGGTGATCACCGCCGCACTGCTGTGGGCGGCTGGCAGCACGGCGGCGCGCGACGACCCCTGGTGGCGGGAGTCCGCGCTGATCCCCCGTTGCGAGTGGATGGCCGACATGCTCAAGGCCGTGGTGCCGGAACGCTGGATTCGCGCCCTCGAATCCCCATCATCCAATCCTCCTTCTGCAAAACCTTCAGGAAGACCCTAAGCCATGTGTGGCATCGCCGGCCTCGTTTCAAAATCGCCCGTCAATCAAGAGTTGTTTGACGCGCTCACCATGCTCCAGCACCGCGGGCAGGATGCGGCCGGCATCATCACCGCCGATGGCGACCGCCTGCACCTGCGCAAGGACAACGGCCTGGTGCGCGATGTGTTTGCCGCCGACGAGCACATGAGCGCGCTGCGCGGCAACATGGGCATTGGCCATGTGCGCTATCCGACCGCCGGCTGCACGACCAGCGCCGAGGCGCAGCCGTTCTACACCAACATGCCATTTGGCGTGTCGCTGGCGCACAACGGCAACCTCACCAACACGGACGACCTCAAGCAGGCCCTGTTCGAGCAGGATCGCCGTCACCTCAATACCGAGTCGGACTCCGAGGTGCTGCTCAATGTCTTCGCTCATGAGCTCGCACAGCTTGGCAAGCTCAGGCTGACGCCGGACGACATCTTCGAGACCGTCGCCCGCGTGCACCAGCGCATCCGCGGCGCCTACGCCTGCGTGGCGATGATTACCGGCTATGGGGTGGTGGGCTTCCGCGATCCCAACGGCATTCGGCCGGTGGTTGTCGGCAAGCGCGATGGCATCAACGGGCCGGATTACCTCATTGCCTCCGAGAGCGTGGCGCTGAGCGCTCTGGGCTTCGACATCATCGGCGACATCGAGCCGGGCGAGGCGGTGCTGCTGACCATCGACGGCAAGCTGCATCGTCGCCAGTGCGCAGCCAATCCGCACTACTCGCCGTGCATCTTCGAGTACGTCTACATGGCGCGGCCGGATTCGATGATGAACAACATCTCCGTCCACAAGGCGCGCCTGCGCATGGGCGTGAAGCTGGCCGAGAAGATCCAGCGCGACTGGCCCGATCACCAGATCGACGTGGTGATCCCGATCCCCGATACCTCGCGCGTGCCGGCCTCCGAACTGGCACAGGTTCTGGGCGTGCCGTATCGCGAGGGCTACATCAAGAATCGCTACATCGGCCGCACCTTCATCATGCCCGGCCAGGCGCAGCGTAAGAAAAGCGTGCGCCAGAAGCTGAATCCTGTGGATGTCGAGTTCCGCGGCAAGAACGTGCTGCTGGTCGATGACTCGATTGTGCGCGGTACCACCAGCCAGGAAATCATCCAGATGGCGCGCGACTGCGGTGCGAAGAACGTCTACTTCGCGTCCGCAGCACCCCCGGTGCGCTTCCCCAATGTCTATGGCATCGACATGCCCAGCGTGCACGAGCTGGTCGCACACGGCCGCACGGAAGAAGAGCTGCGCGTGCTGCTCGGCGCCGACAAGCTGGTGTTCCAGGACCTGGCGGATCTGATTGACGCGGTGAAGCACAAGAACGCCAACATCGAGCAGTTCGACTGCTCGGTGTTCACGGGTGAATACGTGACGCTGGACGTGGATGCGAAATACCTCAACCAGCTGGAACTGTTCCGCAACGACGCGGCGAAGGAAGCGCGCAACCGCTCGGCGTCTACGCCGCTCGATCTTCACGCGGCCTAAACTCATGAATAAATCTACTGCGCTGCCCATTCGCCGCGTCATGCGGTGCTCGCAATCCTCACGCACTGATGTGCGCTGCGGTTGCTGTGCTCCTAGTTCCTTGCGACTGGGCATGCTCGCTACGATTTCTTCAAGAGTTTAGAAAATATGAGCGAGATCGACGACAGCTGGGGGTTTGCGACGCTGGGCGTGCGCGCCTTCGAGCCCGAGCGGCATGCGGGCGAGCACTCGGCAGCGATTCACCCCACTTCATCCTTCGTGCACCGCTCGGCGGCGCATGCGGCGAAGGTGTTCGCAGGCGAAGAGCCAGGCAATGTCTATTCGCGCTTCACCAATCCCACCGTGCAGGCGTTTGAAAAGCGGCTGGCGGCGATGGAAGGTGGTGAAAGCTGTGTCGCTACCGCCAGCGGCATGGCGGCCATTCTGACGCTGTGCATGTCGGTACTGAAGGCGGGCGACCATGTGCTGGTGTCGAAGAGCGTGTTCGGCGCGACCATCAATCTCTTCAACAATGTGCTGACGCGCTTTGGTTTGACGGTGAGTTATGTCGAGCTGGCGAATGTGAGCGCGTGGAAGGCAGCGCTGGAGCCGCAGACCAAGCTGCTGTTCGTCGAGACGCCCAGCAATCCGCTGGCCGAGATCGCCGACATCCGCGCCTTGGCCGACCTGGCCCACGCGCATGGCGCGTGGCTGGCGGTGGACAACTGCTTTCTGACGCCGGTGCTGCAACAGCCGATCAAGCTCGGCGCGGATTTCGTCATCCACTCCGCCACCAAGTATCTGGACGGGCAGGGCCGCTGCGTGGGTGGTGCGGTGATCGGCGACGCGCAGAAGGTGGGCAAGGATGTCTTCGCCTTCATGCGCAGCGCCGGCCCGTGCATGAGTCCCTTCAATGCCTGGGTATTTCTGAAAGGTCTGGAGACATTGGCGGTGCGGATGCGCGCGCACAACGAGTCGGCACAAAAACTCGCCGAGTGGCTGCTCGCGCAGCCCAAGGTGCAGCGCGTGTTTTATGCCGGTCTGCCCGCGCATCCCGGCCACGCCTTGGCCAAATCGCAACAACGCGGCTTTGGCGGTGTGGTGAGCTTTGAGGTGGCGGGTGGGCGCGAAGGCGCCTGGAAAGTGATTGATGCGACGCAGCTGTGTTCGATCACTGCCAATCTGGGCGATACCCGCACCACCATCACGCATCCAGCAACAACCACGCACGGGCGCGTCACTGCGGATGCGCGCGCAGCGGCCGGCATCACTGAAGGGCTGATACGGATTGCGGTTGGCCTTGAAGACATCGAAGACATCACCGCGGACCTGGCGCGCGGGCTCGCGTGAGCCAGGCGGTCGAAGCCCGTCTGCGTGCGGCACTGGCTGGCACCAACGAGCAGCATCGGCCGCTGGTGGATCTTGAATGGCCCAAGCTGGTGCAACTGGCCTTGAAGCCGCTGCTGAGCAATCTGCGAGAGGCGGCCGTGCTGGTGCCCATACTGCAACGGCCGGAAGGTCTGAGTGTGCTGCTCACCCGTCGCGCCGATACGCTGCGCAATCACAGAGGGCAGGTGAGTTTTCCGGGCGGACGACGTGATCCTGAGGACCGGACCCTTGCAGCCTGTGCGCTGCGTGAGTCGCAGGAAGAAGTCGGTCTGCCGCCCGAGAATGTGGAGATCATCGGCTATCTCGATGACTACCCCACCACCACCCGTTATCGCGTCACCCCCGTCGTTGCCCTGGTGCGGCCGCCGGAGAACTTTGTTTTCGATGCGGTGGAAGTCGCAGAGATTTTCGAGGTGCCCTTGGCAGTGTTGCTCGACCGAGCCAGCTATGAGTCCAAGCTGCTCACCAAGGACGGGCTCAATGTGCCCTTCTTCGAGATCAATCACGGTGGCCATCGCATCTGGGGTGCGACGGCGGGCATGCTGCGAAACTTGAGCCGCAAGATGTCAGCGCTATGAACTAACAATCATGCTGGTTATGATTCCCTCATAAAAATAAGGAGGAGTCATGAGAATTGGGATAGTGGTCGATTCGGCCTGCGATCTGCCGCAGGCGTTCATCGAAGAAAACAACATCGTCATCCTGCCGATCACCCTGCACCTCGACGGGCGGCAGATGATTGACCAGCGGGATCCGTCCACCACCTTGGAGTTCTACGCCCAGCACGTTGCTGCGGCGGCGCAGGCCGAGACGACGGCGTACAGCGTCGAGCAGACCAAAAAACTGTTTCTCGAAAGGTTGGTCATCGACTACGACCTGGTGTTCGTTTTCACCATCGCCAGCTCGCGCTCGCCGATGTACGACAACGTCAAGCAGGCTGCGCTGACCATCCTCAACGATTACAAGGTGCCGAGGCAGGCGGCGGGCATCAAGACGCCCTTTGCGATGCGGGTGATCGACACCCAAAACTGCTTCGGTGCACAGGCGATCCCGGTGATCGAGTGCGTGCGCATGATCAAGGCGGGCGAGAGCCACAACAGAATTCGCGAGCGTGTCGAATACCTGGTGCAGAACACCTTTGGCTATCTGCTGCCGCGCGATTTGAAGCAACTGCGTGCGCGTGCGCAGAAGCGCGGCGACAAGAGCGTGGGCCTGGTGCAATACATCATTGGCTCCGCGCTGGATGTGAAGCCCTTGGTGCGCGGCTACCGCAACGACACCGGTCCGGTGGCGCGCGTCCGTCACTTTGAGGAGGGTGCTGCCAAGGTCTTCAAGTATGTCGAAGGGCAGTTACAGAAAGGCTTGCTGACGCCAACGCTGCTGATCGAGTACGGCGGTGACCCGGCCAATCTCGCCAAGTTGCCGGGTTATGCGGACTTGGTGGATACCGCGCAGCGCAAGGGCGTGGAAGTGTTCATCGCCATGATGAGCATGGTGGCGGGTATCCATGTCGGTGAAGGTGCTCTGGGCATTGCTTTTGCCGCCAATGAACACGAAGTGACGCTTTGAGTCGAATCGCCTCAGGCGAGGCGATTCAAGCCGTTGTGCGCAGCCACGCGATAAGCCTCGGCCATCGTCGGATAGTTGAAGGTGGTGTTGATGAAGTAGCGCAGGTTGTTGAGTTGCGCGTTCGCCATCACCGTCTGGCCGATATGCACGATCTCCGAGGCGCGATCGCCGAAGCAGTGCACGCCGAGGATTTCCAAGGTGTCTGCGTGGAAGAGGATCTTCAGCATGCCCACCGTTTCGCCGGTCATCTGCGCGCGTGCCAGGCTCTTGAACTGCGAATGGCCCATCTCGTAGGGCACGCCCGCGTCCTGCAACTCGCGTTCGGTGGCCCCCACGCTGCTGATTTCCGGAATCGTGTAAATGCCCGACGGCAGTAGTTTGAAGCGCGCCGCATCGGCGGCATGACCCAGGATGTGCTCCACCGCAAAACGCCCCTGATCGTAGGCGGCCGAGGCCAGGGCAGGCGGGCCCGAGATGTCACCCACCGCATAGATGTGCGGTATCTCGGTCTGGAAGAAGGCATTCACCTTGAGCTGCCCGCGCGAGTTGGGCACAAGGCCCGCCGCCTCCGCAGCCAGCGCATCGGAATTGCCGGTGCGGCCGTTGGCCCAGAGCAGCACGTCCGATTTGATCTTGCGGCCCGACTTCAGATGCAGGATCACGTCATCGGTGCGAGCCTCGATGCGTGCATGCTGCTCGTTGTGGCGCACGATCACCCCTTGCTCACGCAGGTGATAGCTCAGCGCTTCGGTGATTTCGTCGTCGAGAAACGACAGCAGGCGATCCTGCGTGTTGATGAGGTTCACCTTGCAGCCCAGCTTGACGAAGATGGAGGCGTATTCGCAGCCGATCACCCCCGCGCCGTAGATGGTGATGGTGTGCGGGGTGTGGCTGAGTTGCAGGATGGTGTCGCTGTCCACCACGCGCGGATGGTTGAAATCGACATCGACAGGGCGGTAGGGGCGCGAACCCGCCGCGACGATGATGTGCTTTGCACGGATGCGCTTCGGTGGTTGACCGTTGGCGCTGATCTCCAGGGCATGGGGGCCCGTGAAGCGAGCCTGGCCGGCAATCACCGGCACGCGGTTGCGCTCGTAGAAGCGCCGACGCATGGCCACTTGTTGCTCGATCACCCGGTGCGCGTTGCCCATCAGTTGCGGAAAGCTGACCTTGATCTGGTTGCGGAATTCCCGCAGCAGGGGATCCTGGCCGAAGTCGCTGAGCACTTTCACCGCATGGCGCAAAGCCTTGCTGGGGATGGTGCCCCAGTGCGTGCAGCCGCCGCCGACATCATGGTGGCGCTCGATCACCACGGCGCTGAGCCCGCTTTTGGCGGCCATCATTGCCGCACCCTCGCCACCGGGGCCGCTGCCAATCACAGCAAGGTCAACTTCGTGGGTCATAATCCAGTGTGCGAAAAAGCGGCTGTGGCGGTAGACGAGATGCAGATGAGGTGTTGGTCATGACTGAAGCCGTATAGTTGGAAATCTTGATTGAAATCATTGATTTCTCGGCTTACTTTAAGGCGTATTGTAGCCTGCGACAAAAGTCCATCTCGATTGCGAGCAGGCTAAAAATGAAGGGAGTGACCATGTTGGATGTCGAGCAGGGAAGCCTGAATTATTTTTTGTCGCGCCCTGCGGATGGCCGCTGGTCGGGGATTCTGCGTGCGCTCTCAGAAGAGCTCACAGCGCAAATGTCGGCTGCCGAGATCCGGGCGTTTTTTGCCGTGCTGGGTCGCCGCTGGGCGCGCACCATGCCTCTCGCCAAAGGTGGCGACCTGAAAGATTTCGAGAGTGCCGCCAATGCCGCACTGGCCAGTGTCGACTGGGGCTGGGTACGGGTGCGGGACTTGGGCAGCAGCGTCGAGTTCAAGCATTCCTGCGCGCCCCTGCGCAGCGCGTTTGGTGCGGATGCGCTCGACTGGGCATCGGGTCTGCTAGAGGGACTCTACGAAGAGTGGCTTCGCGAGCAGGGTGCGGATCGCACTCTGGTACTGCGCCAGATGGGCAGTGCAGAAGGTGCGGCGGATACCGTGCGCTTCCGGCTTGCCTCGGTCGATTACTTCGCATGACGTGTTTGGCAGTGAACTGCCGCAAGATCAGGTGCTCCGCAATCTTTACGGTCAAGGATATGGGTCATGGCTGAAAAAAATGACGACATCAAAAACCTGTTCATGAATCTGGGGCTCAACCCCAGCGACTATCATGAAATCCGCACGGCACCCACGGCCAATGCGACCGTGAGCGAGGCGCCCCGTCGCTGGTCGCTGCTGCAAGCCGCGGCGGCACCCAAGGCCATCGTGCCGATTCCGCTGCCGCAAGCAACCATGACGCCGCCATCGGTGCCGGTCGTTTCAGCAGACCGCCCGCCGGTTGCCAGCCTGTCGGCTGCCTTGCTGGCTGCGGCGCAAGATATTGCCCGTGCCGAATCGACGGCACAGCCCAAGCTCGAAAAACCGGCTGCTGCACCCAGCGTATTGCCCCCGGCACTTGCCGACGCACTGTTGCAGCCGAGCCCCGCCGATGGCTTGCAGTCGCTGTTCCAGTCCGTAAAAGAGCCGCAGACGGTTTTAGTTGTGCCGACACCAAAAGAGGCGTCTTCGGTGACGGCGCGCCCGACGGATCAGTTTTACGGTGCTTCACCGGCGGCAGTGAGCCTCTCGGAACGTGCTGCCACCCTGCCTGAAGCGCGCACCCCGCTGTTGCCTGAAGCCCCTGCGCGTCTCTTGGATGCACACGATGAGCCCGCGACACGCTACACGCCGCAACCTTCGAGACTGGGTCCCATTCCATCCCCTGTCGTTGCCCCCAGCGTGGCCGAAGCACATGCGCCGACGCCTGCCAGTGGCCGGCTGCGTTTCGCCGTGCCCGCAGCCGAGCAGCGCAGTGGACATGGTGAATCTTTACAGGATGTGTTTCGCCGCCTGTCGCGCGACAATCGCAGTTGATCCTCCACTGCAATTAGCCATCCTCCAACGGGCGCAATGACGACCAACCCTCAAAAACGGATCGTGTCCGTAGTCTCACCCAAGGGTGGGGTGGGTAAAACCACGGTCGCGGCCAATCTCGCAGCGGCAGTCGCCGCAGCGGGACGTGGCGTGTTGCTGATAGACCTGGATCCGCAGAACGCGGCGCGCTTGCATCACCAGATGCCCTTGTCCGATGGTGCGGGCTTGGCTGTGCAGACCTTGTTGCGCCAGCCGTGGGCCAATGCCGCATTTCGTGGTCCCTACGGAGTTGACTGCCTGCCGTTCGGTGCGCTCACCGATCACGACCGCCGCGTCTTCGAGCATGAATTGGACGCCAATCCACAATGGTTGCGGCAGAACATCGAAGCGCTCGGGCTCAACCCCGGCAGCATCGTAATTGTTGATACCGCACCCGGCGGCACCCCTTATTTGCCGCAGGCCCTGCAAGCCAGCGACATCGGCATGTGCGTGCTGCTGCCGGATGCCGCCTCTTTTGTGACCTTGCCCGCGATGGCGCGCTGGTATGCCGAAGCCGCGCAGACCAATCCGTCGTTGCGCGGCTTCTACGTGCTCAATCGCATGAACAATGCGCGTTTGCTGTGCCGCGATGTCGGTACTGCGTTGTCGCGTGACCTGGGTGATTCCCTGTTGCCGGTAGAGATCAACTTCGATTCAGCGGTCGAAGAGGCTCTGGCCTCGCAAAGTCCCATTCTCAAATACGCTCCGGAATCTCCCGCCAGCCGCGACTTCGCTGCGCTGGCCAACTGGTTGGTCAATCTGCCATGAGCGATCCGAACACCAGTTACTCGCTCAGCAATGCCGCCCGTGAAGGCCAGCCGTGGTCGCACGCCCTGGTCAGCAATGTCTGGGACCGCCGCATCGAGCGCATCATCGAACTGAAATTCTGGGACCAGCCACTGATCCTGATCGGCTCGCTGATTCTCTGCGTGCTGCCGGCCATCAGTATTGTCACCACGCCACTGTCGCTCGCGTGGCAGGCCTTCTTCGGCGTCGGCATGTTGCTGATGGCGCTGTGGATCAACCGCATCCAGGGCCGACTTGCAACGCACGTGATGATCGTGCTGTCGGTGCTGGCGTCGGCGCGTTACATGTACTGGCGCCTCACGGAATCCTTCGGCGTCAGTACCAATCGGGACTCGATTGATTACTTCTTCGCCGGCGGCCTGATCGCAGCCGAGCTTTATGCGTTCATCGTGCTTTTGCTCGGCTATTTTCAAGTGCTTTGGCCCCTCAACCGCAAGCCGGCACCCTTGCCGCCGGATTTGACCGAATGGCCCACGGTGGACGTCTACATCCCCACCTACAACGAGCCCCTGAAAGTGGTGCGCCCCACCATTCTCGCCGCGCTGGACATCGACTGGCCGAAGGACAAGATCAAGATCTATGTGCTGGACGATGGCAAGCGTCCGCAGTTCAAGGAATTCTGTGACGAGGTGGGCGCGATCCATCTGACCCGCAGCAATTCAAAGCATGCCAAGGCCGGCAACCTCAATGCCGCGATGAAGAAGACCGAGGGCGAGTACATCGCCATCTTCGACTGCGACCACATCCCGACGCGCTCCTTCCTGCAGGTGGCGATGGGCTGGTTCGTGCGCGAGCCCAAGCTCGCCATGACGCAGACGCCGCACCACTTCTTCTCGCCCGATCCTTTCGAGCGCAACCTGGGCACTTTCCGCCAGGTGCCTAATGAAGGTGAGCTGTTTTACGGCCTCTTGCAGGATGGCAACGATTTCTGGAATGCCACCTTCTTCTGCGGTTCTTGTGCGGTCATGCGCCGTACCGCGCTGGATGACGTCGGCGGCATCGCGGTCGAAACCGTGACCGAAGACGCGCACACCGCCCTGAAGATGCACCGTCGCGGCTGGAGCACGGCCTACCTCAACATTCCCCAGGCGGCCGGGTTGGCGACCGAATCACTCTCTGCCCACGTCGGTCAGCGTATTCGCTGGGCGCGTGGCATGGCGCAGATTTTCCGTATCGACAACCCGCTGTTCGGGCGCGGCCTGAAGATCGGTCAGCGCCTGTGCTACTCCAACGCCATGCTGCACTTCTTCTACGGTCTGCCGCGCGTGGTGTTCCTGACGGCACCGTTGTCTTACTTGTTCTTCGAAGCGCACATCATCGAGGCGTCTGCGCTGATGATTGCCGCCTATGCCTTCCCGCATCTTGCGCACTCGTCCATCACCAACTCGCGCATCCAGGGGCCATATCGGCATTCTTTCTGGGCCGAGGTCTACGAGACGGTTCTGGCGACCTACATCCTCGCCCCCACATTGCTGGCGCTGATCAACCCCAAGCTCGGCACGTTCAACGTGACGGCGAAGGGCGGCATGAACAACGAAACCTATTTCGACCGCGACATCGCCCAGCCTTATGTATTCCTGCTGGTGATCAACTTGCTGGGCCTGCTGGTCGGCGTCGGTCGCTTCGTCTACTGGAACAGCCACGAGGTCGACACCGTCGTGCTGAACATGATCTGGACGGTCTACAACTCCATCATCATCGGCGCTGCACTCGCAGTGGCCTGGGAGTCCAGACAGGTGCGCCGCAGCATCCGCGTCAACGTCTCGCTTGGCGCGCGCATCCGTATTCCGGATGGCCCTGAAATCGAGGCCAATACCGTCGATATTTCCGAAGGCGGCACGGGCTTGAAACTGTCGACGCCACAATCGATTCCGCAAGGCGGTCTCATCGACGTGGCCTTGGCCCCCGATTTCCGCCTGGTCTGGACACCCGCCAAGGTGATCCGGTCAAAGGGTGATTCCTTGTTCCTGGAGTTTGTGCAGCCTTTAGGGCTCGAACAGGAACGGCAGCTGGTGTACTCGATTTTCGGGCGCGCCGACGCCTGGGTGAGCTGGTCCGCAGATCGCCCCAATGATCGCATCGGCGAAAGCTTCCGCGCCATTCTCGATTTCGGCCTGGGCGGCGCTTTCCGCGTAATTAAAATGACATTAACCAACCTGAAGAACTCCATCATGAATCCCCTGAGCCGACTGCTTTCCCCGCTGACCAAGCGCAGTGGCACCGCGCTGATGATCTTGGCCCTGATCGGCGCACTGTTTGCCCCGGGTCAAGAGGTTCGGGCGCAATCGCCAGAAACGGGTGAGGTCGGGGTCAGCGAACCGGCTGCGGTTGTGCAGCAACCTGCTGCTGCCCGCACCGAATCACGGGTGCTTTCATTCGAGTCCCTCGGCGTTCAAAAGCCGATCCGCCTGCGTGGCGTCCAGGGTGAAATCGCACTGCCGGTCGCTGTCCGTGACGATGAGCTGGTGACGCGCGCGCGCCTCAGCATCAAGTTTTCCCACTCGCCTTCGTTGATCTTCCCGCTCAGCCATCTCAATGTACTGGTGAACAACGAACTGGCCGCGACGATCCCCTTGTCGTCCGAAACCGCCAGCGGTGCCGAGCGCACCATCGACATCGACCCCAAGCTGTTCGTCGAATACAACCAGATCGGCCTGCAGCTGATCGCGCACTACACGATGGACTGCGAAGACCCGGTGCACACCACCCTGTGGTCGATCGTCGACAACCGCTCCACCCTGGAACTGGACACGCAGCCGCTGCCGCGCGCGCGCGATCTCAACCTGTTGCCGCAGCCGTTTTTCGACAGCCGCGACTCGCGCCGTGTGACCTTGCCCTTCGTTTTCGCGGGCACGCCCTCGACTGAAGAAATCGACGCAGCGGGCGTCACCGCCAGCTGGTTTGGCGCTCTCGCCGACTATCGCGGTGCGAGCTTCCCGGTCTACTTCAACAAGCTGCCAGCGGGTCACGGCGTGGTGTTCGTGGTCGGCAACAAACTGCCTGCCGGTCTCGATCTGCCGGGTGACAATTCCAATGCCAAGATCCAGCTCGTGCCGAATCCGCGCGCACCCGATTCCCTGCTGCTGATCGTGCGCGGTTCGACCGCTGAAGGCATCAAGACCGCCGCGCGCAGCCTGGCTTTGGGTACACAGGCTTTGTCTGGCCAGGACACCGCGATCAAGGAGTTCGTCGAACCCGCCCCCCGCAAGGCCTACGATGCGCCGCGCTGGGTGCCCACCGATCGCCCCGTGCAGCTGGGTGAGCTGGTTCGTTCCTGGGCTCTGGAGTCGAGCGGCCTCTACCCTGACACCATGAAAGTGCCCTTCCATGCGCCGCCGGATCTGTTCACCTGGCGCGGCAAGGGCATGAAGCTCGATCTCAAGTATCGCTACACGCCCACGATCGGTGCCAAGTCGACCCTGAACGTCAATATCAACAACGAGTTCGTCGAAGCGATCGCGCTTTCCTACACCGGTGAAGACAAGGCGTCCGAGCAGCGCATCAATCTGCCCTTCGTGTCGGAAGTGCAGTCCGTCAACCGCGCGACGGTCTATGTGCCGGAATACAAGTTCAGCGCCGACAACACGCTGCAGTTCCAGTACTACTTCGAGCGCAAGAAAGAAGGCGCCTGCAAGGACGTCATTCTCGACAACCTGCGGGGTTCGATCGACGAGGATTCGACCATCGACCTGACGGCCTTCCCGCACTACACCGCACTGCCGGATCTCACGCTGTTCGCCAACGGTGGCTTCCCCTACACCAAGTATGCGGACTTGAGCCAGACCGCCGTCGTGCTGCCCGAGAAGCTCGATACGCAGGAAGTGGAAGCGTATCTGACCATCATGGGACGTATCGGCGAGGCGACCGGCTATCCGGCATCGCGCTTCAAGCTGGGGCGTGCGGCGGATGCCGACAGCTTTTCCGACCTCGATCTGATCGTCATCGGTGCCGCTGGCAATCAGCCCTTGCTCGACAGTTGGGCGGAATACATGCCGATGTCGCTGGCCAACGGTGAAACCAAGTTGAAGGTGCTGGGCCCCATCGAACGCCTGCGCGCCAAATGGCAGGGTCGCGATTTGCAGGGCGCCATCGATCACGCTGGTCATGTGATTCTCGAAGCCGGCAGTTCGCTCGGTGCGATCATGAGCTTCGAGTCGCCGCTGTCCTCCAACCGCACGGTGGTCGTGATTACCGCAGGCGACAGCAAGCGGCTCACCGCAGTGACGAACCTGTTCACAGAGGCCGGCAAATCGCAGTTCGTGCGCGGCGACCTGGTGCTGTTCAACGGTGACCAGGTCAACAACTACCAGCTGGGCAACCAGTTCAATGTGGGCAGCCTGCCCATCCTCATGCGTTGCCGCTGGTGGCTGTCGCAGCAGCCGGTGGTGATGCTGTTCCTGTCGCTGATCGCCGCACTGCTGCTCGCAACCGTGCTGTATCGCGTGCTGCGCCGCATGGCACTCGCACGCAAGCAGGGCGGTCACTGATCCGGCTCGGAACCCACTGACCGTGAAGCGCACGATCGCGGCGCTGCTCGCCGCGATCGTGCTGGTCTCGGTGTATCTCGGCCATTGCTGGCAGGTGCGGCACTGGCCTGCGTGGCAGTCGTTTGCCGAGGTCTTCGTGCAGGCGGATGGCCGGGTGATAGACCGCACGGCAGCAGACCGCAGCACGTCGGAGGCACAGGCATATGCACTCTTCTTCGCCTTGGTTGCCAACGACCGCGTGCGCTTTGAAAAAGTGCTGCACTGGACGGTCAACAATCTGGCGGCAGGGGATTTGAAATCCAATCTGCCCGCCTGGTTGTGGGGTGCAGACAAGGACGGTGGCTGGGGTGTGCGGGACGCCAACCCGGCATCCGATGCCGATCTCTGGCTGGCTTATACCCTGATCGAAGCCAGCCGCCTCTGGCAGCAGCCCAGCTACGCGCAAATCGGTCGCGGCTTGCTGACACAGATCAAGAATCGGGAAATTGCCCAGGTGCCGGGTGTGGGTCTCATGCTGTTGCCGGCGCCGCAAGGGTTTCAGGCGGAGGATGGCAGTGCGCGTCTCAACCCCAGCTACCTGCCGGAGTTCCAGTTTCGCTGGTTGGCCGTGGTCGATCCGCAAGGCCCGTGGCGCCTGCTCTGGCAAAACCACGTGAAGACCATGAAGGCGTTGATAACCCAGGGCATCGCACCGGACTGGTATGAGGTGATGGCAGACGGTCGCATCGTGGCGGACCGGCAGACCGGCAGTGTCTCCAGTTACGACGCGATCCGCGTTCCGCTATGGGCGGGGCTCACACCGTCGCGAGACGGTAGAGATAACGACCTATTGCTCTTGTTGAAGCCTCTGGCAGCGCGATTGGCAAAGCTCGAAACACCGCCGGAAAAGCTCGATTTTCAAAGCGGTAGCGCCTCGGGCGGCAGCCCGATTGGGTTCTCGGCTGCTGTGTTGCCTTTCCTTGTGATGTTGGATGAAGATAGCGCTGTAAGGCAAAGACTACGTTTGAAAAATAGCCGTGTGGACGGGAATCTCGGCAGCCCGGCGCACTACTACGATCAGGCATTAGGGATGTTCGGCGAGGGTTGGGATTCCAAGCGGTTCCAGTTCGACTCAGACGGACGACTCATTCCAAAGTGGGAAAAATCATGTTGCGACTGGCCCTTTTAAGGACTGTGATCGGTATTGTGCTCAGCGCAAGCCTTGTATCGGGCGCGTGGTCTGCCGATGTCCCCAAGGATGCAGCCAGCGATCAGTTGGCTACCCAAGCCCGGTACTGGGAGGGTCAGAATCGATACGATCTTGCCCGTGAGAACTGGCTCAAGCTGTTGCGTAGCAGTCCCGATAGTTCTATCGCGCTGGCAGGCCTTGCCAATGCCGAGGCCATCAGCGGCCGCGCTGCGGCGGCACAGGTTTATCTTGATCGCCTGAAAGAGTCACACCCCGATCACCCGGACTTGCGCCGCATCGAAGCGGCGATCCGCCAGGGCAGCGTTAATCAGGATCAGCTCAACCAGCCGCGCACCTTGGCAAGACAGGGCAAGTATCAGGAAGCTGTCGATGCCTACCGCGCTGCTCTCGGCAAGGAGATTCCCGGCGGGCGACTGGGCCTGGAGTATTACCAGACCCTTGCCGGCACAGAGAATGGCTGGGAGCCCGCACGCGCCGGCATCAGCAAACTTGCTGAAGACAATCCCAACGAGCCGATCTACAAGCTGGCACTGGCCCAGCATCTGACCTACAGCGAATCCACCCGGCGACAGGGCGTGGCACAGCTGGCGGTGTTGTCCCAGCAGGCCAGTATCGCCGCACCTGCCCGCCAGGCTTGGCGGCAAGGTCTGCTCTGGCTGGGTGCCAAGCGTGGCGATGAACCGCTGTATCAGGACTACCTGAAGCGCTATGGCGAAGATCCCCAAGTGAGTGCGCGCCTTGCGACCATTCGCGAGCCTGCTGCCAAAACCGCGACGGGTGATTCCTTTACTTCCGTTGCTGCCGCGCCACGCGAGCCCACCACCGACGAATTGCGCGGCAGGCTTGTGCGTGAGGGTTTCGAGGCGCTCGACAACAGTCAGTTGGATGTGGCGTCGCAGCGCTTCACCGAAGCCATTGGCCAGTACGGCGAATCTGCGGATGCGCTCGGTGGTCTGGGCATCGTGCGACTGCGTCAGCAGGCCTACGCCGAAGCCCGCGACCTGCTGGAACGAGCCACTGCCAAAGACAAGAAAAGTGCAGGGCGCTGGAAGGAAGCGCTGGGTACGGCACGTTTCTGGGACACCGTTCGTGCTGCCGAGGCGGCACGCAAGGAAAACAACAACGCCTTGGCGGAGCGCGAACTGCGTCGTGCCATCGCCAGCGACCCGAAGCGTGCTGCTGAAGAAGTCTCGGTGCCGACCAGCCTGGCTGACGTACTGGCAGAGCAGGGGCAAACCGCCGAGGCAGAAAAGATCTATCGCGACGTGCTGCGCCGCAAGCCTGACAGTGCCGATGCCCTGCGTGGCCTGATCGGTGTGCTGACGCGCAGCAAGCGTCTGCCGGAGGCCATTGCCCTGGCCGAGCGCGCGCCAGAGAGTGTGCGCAGCCAGTTGGGCAGCTTCAGCGTCATCAAGGCGCAAGGTCTGCGCGAACAGGCAGCACTTGCGGTCACCGCCCGCGATGACATGCGCGCGGAAGCCATGCTGAAGGAAGCACTGCTGCTGGACCCCGAAAGCGCCTGGACCCGTCTCGATCTTGCGCGTATCTATCAGCGCCAGAACCGCGTGCGCGAAGCCAATACGCTGGTCGATGCGATGCTCGCGTCCACCGCCGGCCCGATCCAGCCCGATGTGCTGCTCATCAAGGCGTCGCTGATGGCAGAGCAACAGGATTTCCTGGGCAGCTTGCAGTTGCTGGAGCAGGTGCCGGCCGGTTCCCGCACACCCGACATGACCGAGCTGCAAAAGCGCCTGTGGGTGCGCTACCAGGCGCAGCGTGCCGCAGTGTATTCCCGCGCGGGCGCGCAGCAGGAAGCACAGCAGATTCTGGCCGAAGTGCAACCCTTCGTCGGCGAGATGCCCGAGTTGCTCGGTGCGATGGCCGGGGCCTATGCCGATCTGGGCGACGAGGGCACAGCCCTGCGTTACATGCGCCAGGCGCTCGCGCGCAACACCCAGTCGGATGTCGGGCTGCGGCTCAGCTACGCCGGCTTGTTGTTCAAGCTGCAGCAAGACACCGAGTTTGAAGTGGTGATGGACGATCTGCTGCGTCGCGTCAACCTGACGGCACAGCAGAATATCGACCTCGCCAACCTGCGCATCGGCTACCGCCTGCGTCAGGCTGATCTGGTGCGCGAGGAAGGCGATCTGGCCCGGGCCTATGAGTATCTCGAACCGCTGATCCGGGTAAACCCCAACGATCCCCGCCTGATGATGGCTTTGGCACGGCTCTACAACGACAGCAAGGATTTCGACAAGGCCTACGTCATCTACGAGCGCGTGCTGCAGCAGAACGCGAACGAAATGGATGCCTACAAGGGCGCGATCGGTGCCGCATTGGCGATGAATCGCACGGACGAAGCGGACGCCATGTTGGAGCGCGCTTTTGCGATCGAACCGAACAATCCCCGCTTGTATGCGCTCGCCGGGCGTGCTGCCAAGGCGCGGGGTGACGAGGGCCGTGCACTGGGCCTGTATCAGCAGGCATTGCGACTCGATGCCGAGCAGAACACGCAGTCGAATGTCGCCGTGCCGACCGGTAGCGGCAACTCCCAGCCCCTGCTGCAATTGATCGACCCTGCCAGCAGCTATCTGCGTGCGCCGCCGAGAACGGCCGGTGCTGCGCCAGCCTCGTCGTCACCATCTTCTGACGTGAGGGCCGGAAGTTTTTTTAAGACTCGCGTCAACGGCCCGGTGACCGCGCAAGGTCAAGTCGTTGGCGCGAAATCGGTTTCAGCGTCCCTCATCAAGGTGTCGATGCCGCAGCAGGTCTTCAAGACAGAAGCCGCCTGGCTGATCCGGGCAAAGGCTCGCAAGGCGGCCGTGCAGTTCGGCGGTGATCGTTCGATTCCGGCGCATCGCGGCACGGGTTTCATCAAAGTCTCCACGCCGCCGCAGGGCGGCAGCGCCACGGCGGCCAGCGGCACGATCGATCAACCCAGCGGCTATTGGGCCGAACAGCCGCGTGCGGCGACGACAAGACCGTCTTTCAAATATGTCGACACCCTGACGCTGCCGCAAATGGGGCCGCCGTCTACGGTCGACAGCGGTGCAGGCGTTTACACCGCACCTGCGGCACCGATCTATCGCAGCGACTTTCCGCAGCCGCGTCGTCTTTCCCCCACGATGAGCCCCAAGCTCAGCCGCCCCAATGGGTCGCTGCGCGAAGAGTTGATGGGCGAAATGGGCGAACTCAACGGCGGCGCACAGGGCAGCTACACCACTGCCCCGCGTTCTTCCGCGCCTGGCGCAGCGGGCCGCAGTGGCGTCTACGAAGTGCCCCGCATCGATGAGGGCTATGGCAATTACGGCGCGACGCCGGTCTACAGCGCCCCGTATTACACAGCGCCGGAATACGTGCCGCCACCGCCAGCCAGCACCATCCGCACGGCGCCGAAGTCTGCCGTCATCAGCAACGATCCCATGCTTGCCACGCCGGAATTCGTGCTGGATCGCAACCGCACGGATAGCCAGGACCGCAAGGAGTTGCTGAAGGAAATCAGCGAACTGCGCGCCAACCGCACGCCCTATGCGCAAGCAGGCCTCACTCTGCGGTCGCGCGATGGCTCGGAAGGATTGGATCGACTTTACGACGTGGAGGCGCCCGTCGAGGTTGCATTCCCGGCAACCGAAAGCGGGCGGTTCAAGATTCGCGCCGTGCCGGTTTATCTCGATGCCGGCACCGTCTCTGGCCAGAATCTGTCGGCTTACGGCGGCATGGGATTGGTTTTGGCACAGGGCCTCGGCAGCCCCGCTTTGCGTTACGACAATTCGGAAACCGGCATCGCCGTCGGTTTGGGCTATGAGGCGGGCGACTTCAAAGCCGATATCGGCAGCACTCCGCTGGGCTTCCCGGTCGAAACCCTGGTGGGCGGTGTCAACTGGCGGCCCAAGAGTGAAAGGGTGAGCTTCAAGATCGACCTTGCCCGCCGCTCTGTTGCCGACAGTCTGCTTTCATACGCGGGCATTCGCGACCCCGCGACCGGCTTCACCTACGGCGGTGTCACCAAGACCGGCGGGCGCCTGGATGTTGCCTATGACCTGGGCAAGTACGGGCTCTATGGCAATGGCGGCTACAACATCTACGACGGCCAGAATATCCCGCAGAACAGCTCGGTCGAAGTGGGCGGCGGCCTGTATGCGCGTGCGATCGAAACCCGTAGCAATCGCTTTACCTACGGCCTGAACATCACGACTTTCGGCTACGACAAGAACCTGCGCCGCTTCAGCTATGGGCACGGCGGTTATTTCAGCCCGCAGTCCTATCTTGCCGTCAGCGTGCCGGTGGAATGGGAGGGCTACCGCAATCGCTTCAGCTACAAGCTGGGCGGTGCCTTGGGCATTCAAGCCTTCAAGGAAGACGGTCAGGCGCAATATCCCGGTGACTCGGGCTTGCAGAGCGCGCTCGATGCCGCCCTGCTCACCTACACCGGCACGCTGCCCATCGTCGGCGGTTACCCTTCCCAGCGGCAGACTGGCGTGGGCTTTACCGTGATCGGGCAATTCGAATACTTGCTCGACCCCAACCTCGCCGCCGGCGCACGTCTGGCGCTGGATAACGCACGCGACTACAACGAGGCCAGCGCCTCTGCCTACATGCGCTACATGTTCTACCCGCAAAAGCGCGTGTCGTTCCCGCCAAACTTGTTGTTGCCGAACTTCAATTTCGGGGATCCCCGTCTATGAAACACCTCTTTGCCCCCGTCGCACTGCTGATCGCAACGCTGACCGTCGGCTGCGCCAGCGACGCGCCGCTTTATCCCGGCACCGTCGCGGGAAACAGCCGCGGCGTCATCGCGCCGGGCCAGACCATCATCACGCAAGCACAGGCGCCGTCGCCGTTCGGCACCCCCTCGAACATCCCCGACACCATCCGAGGGCCGATGATTGCCCAGCCCGCCTTTGCCACGCCGGTGGATATGGACGCGCTCTACGGCTACGACAGCCAGGGTCGACAGGGCATGGCGGAAGGTGATTCCAGTCGCGCCGAGTTCAACTTCGAACGTGCCCTGGAGGTCAATCCCTTCGACGCGGTCGCTCTCAACAACCTTGCTGTGGCCAAGGCCGAGAGCGGTCAGTTCTATGAGGCCATGTCGCTGCTGGAGCGCGCCGCCAAGCTCACGCCCGACAACAGTGAAGTGATTGCCAACCTGGCGCGTCTGCGTGGTTATGTGCAGAGCTATGCAACCGCAGGGGTCGAGCCTTCGCCTGCCACGCGCACCTTCTCCGGCCATCTGCCGGTGGCGCCGCCCGCCCTGTGGGGTAGCGTGCGCTACGAATCGACCTACGAGCCTGTCTATGAACGCAGCATGGCACCAAGACCCAGCTCGGCTGGGCAGGGTGACTACTATGTTTCCGATGCCTGCCGTCGCGTGACCGCCAAGAACGGCAAGGTGGACGTGGTCTGCGAGCCAGCCCGCTGAGGCTTGTGTCGATTCGCCGCCACAAAAAAAGCCCCGCTGCCGGCGGGGCTTTTTTTGGCCTGAAGATCAGCCGCTCAGGGAGTCATAGAGCGCCACGTATTCCTTTGTCACCCGATGATTCCTGTCGAGGTGAATCAATGGCAGGTGCCGTTCGTGCGACTCCTTCACTTTCACCGAGCTGGAGATCGGCTGCGCGATCACCGGTTTGCCTTCACCCACCAGTTCTGCGACCAATCGCTGCGGCAGGTTGGAGCGGGACTGGAACTGGTTGACCACGATGCCTTCGATTTCGAGGTCATCGTTATGGTCGGCACGGATCTCCTGCACGTTGTCGAGCAAGGTATACAGCGCCTGCCGCGAAAACTCGTCACAGTCGAAAGGGATGAGCAGTTTTTCAGCCGCGATCAGCGCCGAGCGGGAATAGAAGTTGAGTGCCGGTGGCGTATCGATGAACACCGCATCGTAGCCTTTGAGTTTTTTCAGGGCGTCCCGCAGCTTGTAGATTTTCTGCTTGGCTTCGAGTTTGACGATGAGCTCCTCAAGCCTTGGCGAGGACGACACCACATCGAGATTCTCGAACGGCGTGTTGGTCGCAAAGCTCATCATCGGCGGCAACTGCAGCGTGAAGCTGAGTGTGGAATCGAAGAAATCGGCGATGGTGCGGTCCGACTTGATTGCGCTTGCCCCCAACAGGTATTGGGTGGAATTGCCCTGCGTATCCAGGTCGATCACCAGCGTGCGCAAGCCCCGCGAGGCCGCGATGGCTGCGAGGTTGCAGACGATGGTGGTCTTGCCGACGCCACCTTTCTGATTGAAGACAACGCGCTTGGTCATGGGTATTTGCCGCCTTGGCTGAGAGTGAAAAAAGTCATATCAATCGGCAAGCAATTTTATGGCCGCCTCGGATGCAAAAAACGGCTGCAGCAAGCGGCGGACCAGCGGCTCCAGCAGTTTTTTCTTCTTGAGCATCGCCAGCGCCGGCACACCGAAGCGCTGCAGGTCCGTCAGGATCATCTCGCGTGTCACGCCCATTTCGTCGAGTAACGTGGGGAGCGACGACTTGCCGTACTTGTCGAAGAAGCTGGCCACACCGGTGTCTATCATCGCGCTGTAATAGGGCGTCTTGCGCGCACTGCGCCAGTGCTCGTAGCCGATCACGAACAGTTCCTCGACATCCTCCGCGCTGACCGTTGTGCGCACTTGAGCAACCGTCATGCCCTTGAGGCTGGCCCAGATTTCGAGTGCCGAATCGCGCAACAAATCGTCCGTCAGCAGCGTTTTGAGCGAGTGTTCGCTTTCGCGCAGCGTCGCATCGAGGCTCTGCTGGATGTATTTGCGCAAGGTCGATTCAATTGCCGCATCGAGCTTCGGAGTGGCCTTGGACAACATCGACTTGCCGAACTTGAGCATGGAGCTCGCACCCGGGATGCTCTTGGTGAGACTGCTCTCGCCCAGATAGCCGCTGATGCCGCGGTAGAGCAGATCGCCCGCTACGGCACTGACCACCGGGTTGGCGAGGGCTGCATGGATGATCGCTTCACGGGCCGCATGCAGCTCCAGAATCTTGTCGAGCCATTCGCGAAACTGCTTGTCCGGCATCAGCTCGCCGAGCTTGGTTTTTTTCTGTGTCGGGTGAGCCTGCACGGCCTGTGCGATCTCGCCCACCAATTCGGGTATGGCGCCGCTCGGCTCCAGCTCGGCGGCGTATCGCCGTGCCACAGCTTGCACATCCGCACGGCTTACCACTTCTTCCAGCTTGAGCTTGGCGGCATCGGCAAGCAGGGCATCGACCTCGTTTTCGAGCCAGGGCGAAAGCGCATGTGCATCGAGTCGCTCCAGCCACCATGCGACCTGTGCATCGAGCAGGCTTTGTGCCTTGCCGCTGAGTTTTGCTGCTGATCTCTTCGCCATTCACAGACTCCGGTTTTGCGTTCCAGTCGCTGTCAAAACAAAGGGCGCTTGCGCGCCCTTTGTTGGTGTTGCCAGCTGCTTATGCTGCCATCTGCCGCAGCATGTATTGCAGCACGCCGCCGTGGGCGTAGTAGTCCCACTCCTTCGGCGTGTTGATGCGCACCTTGGCCTTGAAGCTGACCACGCTGCCATCGGCCTTCTTCGCACTCACGTCGAGTTCCGTGGCACCGGCCTTGAGGCCGGCGAAATCGAATACTTCGCTGCCGTCGAGACCGAGTGACACGGCCGATTCGCCATTGACGAAGTTCAAGGGCAGCACGCCCATGCCGACGAGATTGGCGCGATGGATGCGCTCGAAGCTCTCGCTGATGACGGCCTTCACGCCGAGCAGGATGGTGCCCTTCGCAGCCCAGTCGCGGCTGGAGCCTGTGCCGTATTCCTTGCCGGCGAGCACGACCAGCGGCGTCTTCTTCTCGGCGTACTTCATCGCCACGTCGTAGATCGCTTCCACTGGGCCGGCCGAGCCGTTGATGTAGCGGCTGACGCCGCCCTCGACACCGGGCGTCATCGAGTTCTTGATGCGCGTGTTGGCAAAGGTGCCGCGCATCATGATCTCGTGGTTGCCGCGGCGGCTGCCGAAGCTGTTGAAGTCAGCGCGTGCGACGCCGTGCTCCATCAGGTACTTGCCGGCGGGGCCGTCCTTCTTGATGTCACCGGCGGGGCTGATGTGGTCGGTGGTGATCGAGTCGCCCAGCACCGCAAGGCAGCGCGCACCCGCGATGGGCTGGATGCCCGGCGGGGTCATGGTCATGCCCTGGAAATACGGCGGGTTGGCGATGTAGGTCGAGCTGGAGTCCCAAGGATAGGTTTCCGACTTGCTGATCTTGATCGACTGCCAGCGGGCGTCGCCCTTCAGCACATCCGCATAGCTGGCCTTGAACAGGTCGGCAGTGACGGCCTTGGCAACGAGATCGGAGATCTCCTTGTTGGTCGGCCAGATGTCCTTCAGGAACACGTCCTGGCCGTCCTTGCCCTTGCCGATGGGCTCGGTGGTCAGGTCGATGTCGGTGTTGCCGGCAATGGCGTAGGCCACGACCAGCGGCGGCGAGGCGAGGTAGTTCATGCGCACGTCCTGGTGGACGCGGCCCTCGAAGTTGCGGTTGCCCGAGAGCACGGCCGAG
>JAUSQI010000159.1 GCA_030652575.1 Stagnimonas sp.
GCTTCGTGTTCCAGTTCTACAACCTGATGCCGGTGTTGAACGCCTTCGAGAACGTCGAGCTGCCGCTGCTGCTGACCAATCTCAACAAGGCCGAGCGACGCGAGCATGTCGAAACCGCATTGATGATGGTGGGTCTCGCCGACCGCATGGACCACTACCCCAACGAACTCTCCGGCGGCCAGCAGCAGCGCGTCGCCATCGCCCGCGCGCTGATCACCGACCCGACGCTGATCGTCGCCGACGAACCCACGGGCGATCTTGATCGGCAATCCGCAGACGATGTGCTGAACCTGCTCGACCGGCTCAACAACGAGTTGGGCAAGACCATCGTCATGGTGACGCACGACCCCAAGTGCGCGGCGCGCGCCAAGCGGTTGGTGCATCTGGAAAAGGGCGTGCTGCTGGACGGCAGCGGCGGCCACTGAGCAACGCGCCATGAACGCTGCCTACCTCTTCAAGCTCGCCAGCAAGAACATGTGGCGGCACCGCGCGCGCACGGTGATGACCATTGCCGGCATCGCCATCGCCATTGTCTCGTTCGGACTGCTGCGCACGGTGGTCGATAGCTGGTATGCGGGTGCGGAGCTGAGCGATTCCGGCCGCCTCATCACCCGCAGCAATGCCTCGCTGAGTTTCTCGCTGCCGCGCACCCATGCCGAGCGCATCCGCCGCGTGCCGGGTGTGGAAGCGGTGACCTGGGCCAACTGGTTTGGCGGCATCTACATCGACGAGAAGAACTTCTTCTCGCAGTTCGCCATCGACCCCGACAGCTACTTCCAGCTCTACCCGGAGTTCAAGGTGCCGCCCGAGCAGTTCGCGGCCTTCCGCAGCGACCGTCGCGGCGCGATCATCGGGCAAAAACTGGTGCGCAAGTTCGGTTTCAAGATCGGCGACCAGGTGCCGCTCAAGGGCACGGCCTATCCCGGCAACTGGAGCTTCACCGTGCGCGGCATCTACCAGGGTGCGGACGACAAGGTGGACGAGGGCCAGTTCTTCATGCACTGGGACTACGTCAACGAAACAGTGAAATCGATTCTGCCCTCGCAGGCCGATCGCGTCGGCGTGTTCATCGTCAACATCAAGGACCCTGCGCAGGCCGCCAGCGTCTCGGCGGCCATCGACTCGGGCTTCAAAAACTCGCTGGCCGAGACCCGCACCGAGACGCAGAAGGCGTTCCAGCTCGGCTTCATCGCAATGGTCGACACCATCCTGGTCGCGATCCAGACCGTGGCCTATGTCGTCGTGCTGATCATCATGGCGGTGATGGCGAACACGATGGCGATGGCCGCCCGAGAGCGCACCCGCGAATACGCCACGCTGAAGGCGCTGGGCTTCGGCGACAAGGTGGTCTGCACCTTGATCCTGGGCGAGTCGCTGACCATCTCGCTGGTGGGCGGGCTGCTGGGCATCCTGCTGACCTTCCCGCTGGCGCAGGGTTTCTTCAATGCCACTCGCGATCTCTTCATCGTCTTCGAGGTCACGCCCACCACGCTGGCACTCCAGCTCGGCGCGGCGCTGCTCATCGGCGTCACCGCCGCTGTGGCGCCGGCCATCAACAGCACGCGGGTGCGCATCGTCGATGGCCTGAGGGCGGTGACGTGAAGGTTGCTCGGGGCCTGTCGCTCAGCTATGTGGCGCGCAACCTCTACGCGCGCAAGCTCACCACGCTGCTCACCGCGCTCGGCATGGCGCTGGTGATCTTCGTGTTCGCCACCGTGCTGATGATGGCCGAGGGCCTGCGCAAGACCTTGGGCGGCACCGGCACCGACAGCAATGTGGTGGTGATCCGCCAGGGTTCGCAGACCGAGGTGCAAAGTACCGTGTTGCGAGAACAAGCCAACCTCATCGCCGCGCTGCCCGGCCTTGCCAGCGGGGCCACCGGCCAGCCACGGCTGTCTCGCGAGGTGCTGATTCTGGTCAACCTGCCCCGCAAGGGCGGCGGGCTCGCCAATGTCGTGGTGCGCGGCACCACCGATGAGGGTTTGGCACTCCGGCCGCAGGCCAGGATGGTCTCCGGTCGGCCGTTCAAGCCGGGGTCGTCGGAGATCATCATCGGCAGCGCGATGGCGCGCGGCAAGGTGGCCCTGCGCATCGGCGACAGCGTCAACTTCGGCCTGCGCAGCTGGACGGTGGTGGGCATCTTCGACGCTGGCAGCAGCGGCTTCGACAGCGAAATCTGGGGCGATGCCGAGCAGATGATGCAAGCCTTTCGCCGCAACGCCTATTCCTCGATGCTGATCGGCCTGCGCGATGCGGCGAGCTACAAGACCTTTGCAGATGCCGTGGCAACACAGCCGCAGCTCAAGCTCGACTTGAAGCCCGAGCGGCAGTTCTACGCTGATCAATCCGAGAAGCTCGCCAACTTCATCAGCATCCTCGGCCAGACCATCACGGTGATCTTCTCCATCGGCGCGATCATCGGCGCGATGATCACCATGTATGCGAGTGTCGCCAACCGCACCCGCGAGATCGGCACGCTGCGGGCCCTGGGCTTCCGCCGTGGCAACATCGTCAATGCTTTCTTGCAGGAGGCCATGCTGCTGGGCCTGGTGGCTGGCGTCGGCGGTCTGGGGGCAGCCTCGCTGATGCAGGCGGTGGAGATTTCCACCACCAATGTGCAGACCTTTTCGGAAGTCGTGTTCCGCCTGGCGCTGACGCCGGGCATTGCCCTCGAAGTACTGTTGTTTTCGCTGTTGATGGGTGTGCTCGGCGGCGTGCTGCCAGCCTTGAGAGCCTCAAAACTGGAGATCGTCGATGCCCTTAGATCCGCCTAAAGCCTTGCCTGCGACAGCACCGGCGATGCGGCCGAAAGGGTTCGAACAGCGCTTCAAACCCGCCTTCACGCTGCCGCCGCTCGTGCCCGTGCAGCAGATTTCGCGGCCACTCTCCACGCCCGAGTACTACCACGCGAGTGTCGCGACCAGCGGCCGCACGCTGGAGGTCACGCGCGAGAACGGCTTCTGCTACGAAGGCGATGGCCAGCTGCCGGCCGAGCAGTGGCAGCGCGCGCTCGACGCGGTGACGCTGATCAACCCCGGCACGCGGCTGCGCCTGGTGGGCTCCGGCCGCAAGGCACGCTGGGAGAGCGATGGTCTGCCGCCGCGCCTGCGGGTGGTCGAGAACTGTGCCTGGGATGGCCGCGGCACCGGCGGTTCCGAGGTTCTGTACGAGGTGCCCTTCCCGCTCGATACCGGCCCCACGGTCGAGCTGGTGGTGATCCACCGGCCCGGCAACCGGAGCCTGCTGGTATTGCGCAACCACCACGCCGTGATGGACGGCATGGGCTGCATGCACTTCATGCAGGAGCTGTTCCGGGCGCTGCGCGGCGAGCCGCTGCTGGGCACCAATGCGGCCTTCAGCGAGGTGGATCTGATGCGCAGCGTGGGCGCGAAGAAATCCACCTCGAAGCACGTCAAGACGGTCTCGATGACTGGCCTTCCACAAGGCGACGAGCGCGGCGACGAGTGGCGCCGCATCAGCCTCGGCAAGCCGAAGAAGAACCAGCTGGCGCGGGTTGCCGATGCCGTGGCCGAGTTCGCGCGCCAACACACCGGTCTGCAACTCTCGATCGGCGTGCCGGTGGATCTCAGGCGCCACGCACCGGGGCTCAACTCCACCGCCAACTTCACCAACATGATTCTCGTCACCTTGAATCCGGGTGAGGGCGGCGAGGTGTTCCGCACGCGGCTGAAGGAGATGCTCGACCACAAGATGGAGACGGTCTACCCCGGCATTCTCGATCTCTTCAAGTGGTTCTCTCTGGCGCGGCTCGACCTGATGCTCTCGCGCAAGGAGGGCAACTACCGCACGAAGAAGGCGCTGGAGACGGCGGTGATCTCCAACCTCGGCCGCCACGAGGCCGCGCCCTTGAGCTGCGAGGGCTTCATCATGCAGCACTTCTTCGTGATCCCGATCAAGGGCAGCATCTTCTTCGGCATGTGCTGCATGAACGATCAGGTCGAACTCACCCTCAACCTGCCGCGCGTGCTGGCCAGCAATGGCCGGTTCGATGCCTTCGAGGCCCATCTGCTCCAACGGATGCAGGACTAACGCACCGTCACCCCCGCACCACCATGAAACCGAAAACCTTGCTGCTGGCCTCGCTGCTGGCGATACCGCTCACCACCCAGGCCAACGACCTGCTGCGCTTCTACACCCTGGCGGTCAAGAACGACGCCGGCATCCGTGCCGCCGGCTTTGCGCGCGATGCTGCACTCGAGGCCTACCCGCAGGCGCGCGCCACGCTGCTGCCGCAGATCACCGGCAGCTACGACCGGGTGTTCAACGACTCCGACATCAAGGTCAGCTATACCGACCCGACCACGGGGCTGGTGGTGCCGATTTCCAGCAAGAACGACGGCGTCGACCAGAGCCTGAGCGTGACGCTGACGCAGCCGCTGTTCAATCTCGAAAGCTATTACCGCCTGAAGGAGGCCGACCAGCAGGTCGCGCTGGCGCTGCTGAGCTACCAGGCCAGCGAGCAGAACCTGCTGCTGCGGGTGGCCGAGAGCTATTTCGGCACGCTCGCCGCGAGCGACGGCCTGCGCTCGGCCACGGCGGAGAAGGACGCGCTCGCCCGCCAGCTGGAGCTGGCCAAGCAGAACGTGGAGGTGGGCATCTCCAGCCTCACCGACACCGAAGAGACAGAGGCGCGCTACGACCTGAGTGTCGCCACCGAGCTGGAGGCGCAGCAAAGCTATACGGCGGCGCTGGAATCGCTGGAGGAAATCACCCGCGAGCCGCTGGAGGACATCAACCAGCGCCCGGTGCGCGTGGTGCCGCTGCCGGGCACGGCGGAGAAAAAGCCGCTCGCGACCCTGCCGGAGGATCTGCAACTGCCGGTGCCGCAGCCGGCCAGCGCCGAGCAGTGGGTGGCCCGCGCCAAGCTGGGCAATCTCGACGTGATGTCGTCGCGCATCGGCTTCACCGCCGCCGACCAGCAGATGAAAGCGGCGCAGTCGCGCCACCTGCCCACCGTCAGCGGCACCCTCAACTACACCGACAGCCGCAGCGAGGCCGGCGCGCTGCCGACCCAGCTCAAGGGACCGTCGGCCGGCATCCGCGTCAGCCTGCCGCTGTTTGCCGGTGGCGCCACGCAGTCGGTGGTGCGCCAGGCCCGCGCCACCAAGGAGCAGCGGCTGGCCGAGTTCGACGGGGCCGAGCGGCAGGTGGAACGCAGCGTGCGAACCGCCTACCAAGCCGTGCTGCTGGGTGCCGCCCGGGTCAAGGCACTGCGGCAGGCGCAAACCTCCAGCCGCAGCGCGCTCATCGCGGTGGAAACCGGCCTGGAAATCGGCACCCGTGCCGCCAGCGATGTGCTCAACGCGCAGCAGCAGCGCTACGCCGCCGAGCGCAACTATGCGCAGGCGCGCTACGACTATCTGCTGGCGACGCTGCGCCTGAAGGCACTGGCCGGCCAACTGGGGCTGGGTGATCTCGAAGCCGTGGACCGCCTGCTGGTCAACTGAAGGAAACCCATGCGCATCCTCCACACCATGCTCCGCGTCGGCGACTTGCCGCGCGCCATCGCGTTCTACACCGAGGTGCTGGGCATGACGCTGCTGCGCCAGCACGATTATCCGGAGGGCAAGTTCACCCTCGCCTTCGTCGGCCATCAGCCGGAATCGCAAGGTGCGGTGATCGAGCTGACCTACAACTACGGGGTCGACCGCTATGAACTGGGCAGTGGCTACGGCCACATCGCCATCGAGGTGGACGACGCCTATACCGCCTGCGAGCGCGCCAAGGCGAAGGGCGGCAAGGTGACCCGCGAAGCCGGGCCGATGAAACACGGCACCACCGTCATCGCCTTCGTCGAAGACCCGGACGGTTACAAGATCGAGTTCATCCAGCGCAAGACCTAGGATGTGTTGACCGACAAATGCTCAGCGGTTGCCCTTGCTGAGCGTGCGCGACAGGCGATCCATGATGCTGTTGCCCGAGGCCGAGCGGGGCGTGCGGCGGTCGCGGTCCAGCGCGAACACCTTGGCGCGGATGCCGAGGTTGCGGGTAATGGCATCGCTCGCCATGTCGCCGTTGGGCAGCACGTAATCCTTGCGCTCGACGGTTTCCACCATCGGGATGATGGTTTCCGCCAGCAGCACCTGCCCGCGCAGTTCGCCATCCAGTTCGTAACCCAGGCGCACCACGGCACGCACGGCCTTGAGCCAGAGCTTGACCTCTTCAAAGGTCTCAAGCCGCCACAGGGAGTGGATCAAACGGGTGCGATCGACGATCTGGCAGGCGGCAATCAGCTCGCCGACCGAAACCGGCTGGCCCCATGCCGACACCGTGTCGTGCAGGGCAAGGTCGTCGCGCGCGCCCTGACGGCCGTTGACCACGCGAAACCTGGCGGCCAGCAGATTCACATCCGCCGGGGCAGTACCACTGCTCTTCACGGCCAGTGCCAGAAAGACCTTGAAGTCGGCATCGACCTGCAAGGTCTGTGCAACTTCTTCCGGCGCGGCGAGAAAGGGGGCAATGGCAATGGCAGTCATGACGAACTCGATGTTGAAGGGCCCTGCGAATCACGTATCAGGTTATCACGGGCTAGAGGGTGTTTAAGACTTCGGCAACGCAGCGATGCTCAAGTCTTAAAGAGCTTCTAACGCCTCAATCCCTTCTCGTGCAGCACGGTGGCGGCCATTTCCTCGATGGACATGTTGGCCGAGTTGACCGAAGGGATTTGCAGCTTGCGATACAGCGTTTCCGCCTGGCGCAACTCGTAGCTGCATTGGGCAATCGACGCATAGCGGGAGCCTGGACGACGCTCGTTGCGCACCTGGCTCAGGCGTTCCGGCTCCGAGGTCACGCCGAACAGTTTGTTCTCGAAGCCGTGCAGGGATTTCGGCAATGCCGGCTTTTCGAGGTCTTCGTCCAGCAGCGGAAAATTGGTGGCGTAGATGCCGTGCTGCATCGCCAGATACAGCGTGGTCGGCGTCTTGCCGCAGCGGCTGGGCGCGATCAGGATCAGCTCCGCCTTCGACAGGTCGCGCACCGACTGCCCATCGTCGTGTTCGAGCGAATAGTTGATGGCATCGATGCGCGCATCGTATTTGCGGGAGTTGGCGCTGTGCGCCCGGCCCTGCGCGTGGGTGGGTGCCACGCCCAGCTCGGTTTCGAGACCGTGGATGTAGGTATCGAACAGGTCGATGAACAATGCGTTGCAGTTACGCAGCACCGCCCGTACCGGATCGCTGACGGTGGTGGAAAACACCAGCGGCCGCTGCCCGTCGGAAGCGGCGATGTGGTCGATGAAGTCGGCCGTGATCCGGGCTTTTTCGACCGTGGAAATGAACGGCAGCGAGGACTTGACGAACGACACGTCCTCGAACTGCGTCAGCAGGGTGTTGCCGAGGGTCTCGGCTGTGATGCCGGTGCCGTCGGAGACGAAAAAAACATGTCGGGTGGTCATGCCGCCAGTCTCGCCTTACCTGTGTTGCGCTGGCTAGTGGCAAGAACCGCCGATAACCGGGAAACTGTCGGCTCGCTTCCACAAAATCAAAAGAGATTCCAAACGTGAGCCTTGCCCCTGACCGCAACGTCCTCTGGTACTCCGAACTGCGCATGACCGACGTCGAAACCGTCGGCGGCAAGAATGCCTCCTTGGGCGAGATGATCTCCAACCTTGCCGCCAGCGGCGTCAAGGTTCCCAACGGTTATGCGACCACCGCCGCCGCCTACCGCGAGTTCCTGAGCTATGAAGGGCTGGATGCGCGCATCAACGCGCTGCTCGACGAGCTCGATATCGAGGATGTGGTGGCGCTCGCCAAAACCGGCAAGGAAATCCGCGAGGCAGTGGTGAAGGCCCCCTTCCCCGCAGCGCTCGAAGCCGAGATCCGCACCGGCTACGACACGCTGGTGGCTGAATCCGGCGGGGCTGAAATCTCGGTCGCGGTGCGCTCGTCCGCCACCGCCGAAGACTTGCCGGACGCGAGCTTTGCCGGCCAGCAGGAAACTTTCTTGAACGTGCAGGGCATCGACAATGTGCTGCATGGCATCAAGGAGGTGTTCGCTTCGCTCTTCAACGACCGCGCCATCTCCTACCGCGTGCACCACAACTTCGACCACAAGGCAGTGGCATTGAGCGCCGGCGTGCAGCGCATGTTGCGCAGCGACAAGGGT
>JAUSQI010000161.1 GCA_030652575.1 Stagnimonas sp.
CAGCTGCTCTACCAATTGAGCTAAAAGGGCAAATGCGATCTGAAAAGTTAGATTTTGGTGCCTAGTGGGAGTTTCGAAATCCCGACCTATCCCTTATCGAGGGAGTGCTCTTCCTCTGAGCTAACCAGGCATGATTGGAGCGACATTGGGGATTCGAACCCGCATCCATCAGCTTGGAAGGCTGAGTCCTCTCCCAGGAGAAATGCCGCGAAAAGATTGTCGTGATGGTGGAGACACGCGGGATTGAACCGCGGACCTATTGCTTGCAAGGCAAGTGCTCTCCCAGCTGAGCTATGTCCCCATGTGGGTGGTCGGAGTGAAGTGAATCGAACACTTGAAATCTCGCTCCCAAAGCGAGTGGTATGCCACTTACCGACACTCCGAAATTTTTGGTGGAGGGTGCTGGATTCGGACCAGCGCGCTTTTTACAGAACCGGGTTACAGCCGGTCACCTTCAACCACTCGGTCAACCCTCCAAAAATCTATGTTCTGGCGGAGAGACAGAGACTCGAACTCTGGCGTCCCTTGCGGGACCATCACGTTTCCAACGTGCGCCGTTTGACCGCTCCGGCATCTCTCCATAAAGTGTTTGGCGGAAGCGCCGGAGACTCGAACCCGGACAGCAGCGAACTGCTCACTCCGATTTCAAATCGGGGGCCTTACCATTGAGGCTACGCTTCCAAAGTATGAGTGGCGGAGAAACAGGGATTCGAACCCTGGTGCCCATGAATGGACCATCTGCTTTCGAGGCAGCGCCGTTTGACCACTCCGGCATCTCTCCGTTGGGTGTTGTGTGGAGCACGAAAACGGATTCGAACCGCTGAGGATTTCTCGCCTGGTTTGCAATCAGGTGCCTTCGACCACTTGGCTATTCGTGCGATTTGAGAGTGGTGCCCCGCGAGCGACTCGAACGCTCAAAATCCCGGTTCTGAACCGGACACGTATACCAATTCCGTCAGCGGGGCATGTTCTTGGTGGGGTGCAATTTGGCAGAGGGTGCAGGGCTCGAACCTGCGCATGCGAGAGTCAAAGTCTCGTGCCTTACCAACTTGGCTAACCCCCTAGATGTCGAAGTCATGGTGCTGTGGGCTGGAATTGAACCAGCGACGCTCTGGCTTTCAACCAGACGCTCTACCTTCTGAGCTACCGCAGCATTGATTTGGCACGTCCTGATCGAATCGAACGATCAACCTCTGGTTTTGGAGACCAGCGCTCTGCCAGTTGAGCTAAGGACGTATTGAAGAGGGGGGTCGATGGCGCCTTTTCATCACGCTGGGCTTTCGCCGAGCTGGCGCTGATGCCATCCCTGATTTCTTGGGTGGCCACGACCAAATTGGAGTTTCAGATGGGACTCGAACCCACGTTGTCTGGATGAAAACCAGGTGTCCTAGACCGCTAGACGACTGAAACAAAAAACGGTGGTTGCGGAGGCTGGATTTGAACCAGCGATGTTGAGCGAATGAGGCTCACGAGGACGGCCAGACTCCTCAACTCCGCGAATTTCATTTCGAGTGAACCCAGAACGCGCGAGCCAGCACGTAGCACGGCATACCCGTGTGCCAGGCTGCCGCACTTCCCTTCCCGCCGTGGTCTCTTTCCTTTCGGTGCGGGGTAGGTGTTTTCCAGATGCACTCGAAATGAGGCTAGGGGCTGCTGCGACCACACGGCCGCAGCAACTCCCTTGCACTCATCTCGGATGGCATCGGCCGAGAGATCAGAGATCTGCCGGTTGGTCCCGATGCCATCGCATGGCTTCAAGTTGTTAAAGATCAGAGCTCTTTCGAGCAGCTGCCTGGCGATGCAGGCAACAAAAAACCCGGAGACCATTTCTGGTGTCCGGGTTCAGGGTTGGGTACAACCTCTGGGGGATAGGCCTCAGCCTGTCCCTCCCGGATACAACGAATTTTCAAAGGCGGCCGTCTGCTGAGCCAACTTGGAAACGCCGCTATGAAGCACTTCGATGGAATAAGAAATCGGTGACTGCCAATCGCACCCGATCGCGCACAGCATCGCGCGGCCGGCGGGAGCTGGCTTGCTTGCTGTTCTTGCGTTGATGGGTAGGCGGTTCATGGTGTGCTCGGGTACTTGAATGAGATATTCGATGAGTGAACTGTAAACGATGTTTACAGGCTTGCCAACTCTTTTTTTTAGGCGTCCGGCTTTTTTTTCGTGATGTGCGTTTGATGCAACACGGGCACCAGGCGCTAGCTCTTCGCCGAAAGGATCGACTGCATAACCTCCCTGAGCTGATCGCGTTGTTCCTGATCGGCCTTCCTGTAAGCGCGCCGGAGCAGCTTCAGGAAAGCCTGCTCTTCGGCCTCCTCAGGCACGGGTGAGTTTCCGTGGTCAATGTCCATCCATCCCTTGGGTTTGTGCAGCTTGGCCTCGATTTGTCGCGCCATGGTGGGCCCCAGTTGACGCGCACCACTCTTCAAGCCCGAGAAGGCGGTGTTGTGCACTTCAATGACTGCAGCAAAGGCTCGATCCAGGCCTGCGATGGATTTGGATGCGTCCTCTGAGAGATGCTCCTCGACAAAGGACTTGAACAGCGCAAGCAAGTTTGCGCGCCTGATTTGGTTGACTTCCATGTCGACATTATCGATCGAAAGTCAACGTTGTTGACAATGATCCACCTCACTCGGCATGTCCTGTTGTGCAGTCACCAAGGATCTGAGCTCTACGTGAGCATTGAGGATCAAGAGACGAGCTGGGCAATGATGAGCCGAGGCAGCCAGCCCAATGGGCAAAGCTATGGCAGCTTGCCAAAGTAAGGTTCAGTGATCGGCTTCGAACCCCCGCCCCACTTCGGCGGGTTTTGCCAGTACGACTTGTCGCCAAGCTCGATCAACGCGCGCGCTGAGTTCCCTGTGCCTGGGGTGGCCTGGGCGCCCTCAATGGCGGTCGCAATCGCTCCAGTGAATGCCGCTTTCCCCTCCTGCATGCGAAGCTCGCGCACGCACCTGTCTGAAGCGATGAGCACCAGACCATTGGCGGATGAACTGACACACCTCGGGCGAACCTCTCCAGCCTCACCGGCTCGGCCCTCGTGCACAGGCCCGCCAGTCAGTGCGATCCAGAGCAGACCCTTGGCAACTGGAAACCGCCCGCGCACCAGCAATGCAGGAGGTGCATTCAAAAGGGTTGTGGCGGTCATGGTTTAGTTGGGGTACGAACCACCGGGCGGACATCGTCGCCAACCACTGGGGAAGCTTTGAGTTTGGCGACCTCCCGCAAACCCTCACGCAGCGCGCGTGGCGTGTATCCAGCCAGGAGGCGCATGTCCCGCTGCAGAGCATGCAGACTCGCGGTGAAACCGTCAGCATTCCCAGACTCTCTGTGAGCTTTGCACCTCTCCACTTCCAGCTTGATCATCTCCGCCGCGCGGCTTTCTCCTGCCTCATTCATTCGGTGCTTCAGGGTTCTGACCTCACTTGCCCATCGAATGTAGGCAGGTGCTTGCGGAGCGAATCTGAGCGCACGGGCGATGTCGACCATTGATGTGGCCGCGGCTATGCGGGCCATCGCATCTTGAGCACCACTCGTGTACACGTTCAGCTGCTGCACAACGAACGGGTGTAAGCCAGCAGGATCAGGATTGTTCAAGTGCTCTCCAACGAGTGAAATCAGGGCTCTGCAACCTGACCTCAAGGCTGGCTGCACATTCGACAGGACGGAGGATTCCGAACCCCAATGTCAGTAGACACTGACGATAGAAAGAGCGTATCATATATCTCTAACGCACTAAACGTCAAGTATGAAAGTACCCTTCGGGCATTGTGCCGTCACCCTCAAAACCACTCGGCAGTTCGATCCTGTCATGTGGGACAGTTCACGCTTGATCAACGGCCACACGCTCCTCATTGGCATGTCGGGCTCGGGTAAGACCCACACGCTCAAGCGAATGATCTCCGGGATGCAGTCGCAAGGTGCAGGGCGCACGCGGTTTCATGTGTTCGACGTTCATGGTGACATTCGCATCGATGGTGCCAGCGAGATGATGTTCGCAGAGCTCACGCCCTATGGACTGAACCCGCTGCGCGTCAATCCTGATCCCCATTTCGGAGGTATCAGAAAGTGCATTCAGAATTTCATCAAGACAGTGAACAAGGCTTCCTCCTCTCCGCTGGGGGTGAAGCAAGAGGCTGTGATCCGCAACGTCCTCCACGACGTCTACCGAGCGCACGGATTCAACCCTGATGATCCCGGAACATGGGAGGTCAACGAAGCTGACTCTCAGTTGGTCTCCGATGGCTCCGACAACCGCCTCTACCTGGATGTACCCTTCGCCGAGAAGGACGCAGCGCGCAGCCTGGGTGCTCGATGGGATCCTTCTAAAACGCTCTGGTGGGTGCCCACAGACCAGTACGTGGACGGGATCACCAGGTGGCTGCCTAAAACGGTGGGCCGCACCTACCCCACTTTGACGGATGTGCTCGGTTATGCGAACCGGCTCCTGAAGCTGAGCTTCATGGGATCTGATCAGGAGGCTGTGAGTCGCCTGGAGCAGTTTTCGCGTCACGCCTCGGCGCTCACCAAGCGCCAGATCGAAGCCGCGCGCGCCGGCCGCGACATGCCGGACCCCATTGCCCAGGAGGCCATGGACAAGGCGCGCGACAAGGCCATCGAGTCGTACGTCCGCTATGTGAACTCGATTCGCACCGGCCACGAATTCGACAGCTTGATCAAGTACGACTCCACCGAGGTGCTGAAATCGGTGGTAGACCGGATGGAGTCATTGCGAGCGACCGGCATTTTCAAGGGCGCCAGCGCCCCTTTTGACTCTTACGCACCGGTGTGGACGTATCGCCTGAACGCGTTGCGCCCCGAAGAGAAGAAGATGTTCGTTCTCTTTCGTCTGCAGGAGATCTTCGCCGAAGCCATTCAGCGTGGCGAGCAGACCGAAGTGCGCGACGTCGTCGTTCTCGATGAAGCCCACCTCTACGTGGACAACGACGACAACAATATCCTCAACACCCTGGCACGCGAGGCGCGCAAGTTCGGCGTGGCCATCATCGCGGCCAACCAAAATGCCGATCTTCCAGACGGCTTCCTGAGCTCACTTGCCACAAAGATCGTCCTGGGCATCGACGAGATGTATTGGCGCCAGGCTGAGTCCAAAATGCGCATTGAGCAGCGCATGCTGGCCTGGGTGCGTCCCCGTGAGTTCATGGCGGTCCAGCTCAAGGAAAATGGATCCACTCGCAGCGACTGGCGCTGGGTGATCCTCCCACCGCGGCCAGGTGAGGCTTTGAAGGTGACCAAGGCCGCACTTGAGCCAGTGCCCCTCCTTGTGCAGAAGGAAGCAGCCTGAAATTCACGGCTGGAGCGTGGCCTGCACGAAGGGCCTGAATCCTTCGAAGATTGGTATGGCGCGCAGGTAGCACGTGGTGGTGTCGGCCTCTGATCGGATCGGGCCACATGACACCTCCAGGCGAACTTCAGCACTCGTTCCCGCGCGCGGCACCTTGATCGCGCGCATTCCCGTGTCTGCGAACTTCACTGGGTTGAAGGTCTCCAGAATCGTGTCATTGGCGGTCTGGATTCGCATGGTGGCTTTTTCCGTGATGTAGATCTGCGTGAGTGCAAACACCTTGCTGCACTGAAGTGCATCGGCGCAGGTGTACCGGGCGTTGGCCGCCGCTGTGTTCATCCTGGACTGCAGATCAGCGAAGCGCCGGCGTGCTTCAGCGCTTTTCCGCTCCTCTTCCTCTTTGGACCTGGCCATCGAATCGGAATTCTCGCGCTCGAGCTGCTCGCGATCGGCGATCGCCCTGTCGAGGTTGGCGCGTGCAACACGCACCGCTGCAGGTGAAGCCACGACGCTGTACATCAGAACCCTCTGACCCTCGATGCGAGCCCCCTCCTTCGATCCGTACGAAGCCATGGATGCCCGGAGCCGCGGAGCGGAGAAAGTAGCCTCTGCGGCCGTGAGCAGCTGAGGGTTCTGCGCCACCATGGCAACAGCACGCTCCCGGTTGGCTGCGTTGGTGGTGATCAGTCCGTCCTCCACCAGACGATAGGCAACGTCCCAGTTGCGCTTCCCGATTTCTGTCTGCGCGCGGTCCAGGTAGTTCTGTCCTTGAGTCGCGCAGGCCGAGAGCAGTGCAATCACCGATACCAGGAGGAGTGAGCGGAGCATGGGAAGTCGCCTTTCATGAGTTTGCCTCATTCTCACCGAACCCAAATCCACTTGACAGGCCCCGGGCCGCTCAAAGAAAAAGCCCCGCAAACCGTGGCCTCGGGGCTTCATGGGAGGGCTGCTGAAGAGTCAGCGAAGGATCCACAGAGAATGGCGGCCCAGAATGATCCGGATGCCGGTGGCCTTGACCAGGCCGCCGGTTTTCGAGGGAATGGGATCGTGCAGGCTGGAGATGTCGAACAAGGTGCGCGAGAGCACATCGCCTTCGTGGTTGCCCCAGCCGTCCTGTTTGTCGGATCTGATGTAAGTCACCCGGATGCCCATGAACTCGAATCCTGGGTAGATGGGCTTGGTCGCCGCCATCGGAGCCTGGCCGATTTCGTCTGCGCTGATGTTGGGGTCAAAAGTGTTCATGGGGTCTTTCGATGCTGTGAAGATGATATCAGATTCGCTCAACGCGAGTGCGTACGCTGCTCCGGGCATCGGTTACAGTCACTTACACAAACCACCGGGGAGGACATCACTTGAACGATCAATTGAACTTTGCTGCTCGCGCGGCCGTCGCCATCATCTTGGGATCGCAGCTGTTGGCGTGCGGTGAATCTGCACCACCTGCTTCGACCTCTGCAGCACCTGGTGCGGCGTCAGCTCCAACAGCAGCCCCTGAGCTCAAGTCTCTTCAGGCTGAGATCACCAAGCTGAAAGCTGAAGTCACCCGTCTACAAGCCGAAAACGCCGATCTGAAGCAGACGCCTGCTGCCCTGCTGCTTGAAGTCCAGAAGAACGCTGAAGCCCTGGATCCTGGAAAGACCGCCGCGGCCCTGCAGGCACTGGTCAATCGGTTCCCATCGAGCCCTGAGGCGCAGACAGGTGGCAAGCTGGCCACCGCGCTCACGGCAAAGATCAAGGCTGCGGCCGAT
>JAUSQI010000018.1 GCA_030652575.1 Stagnimonas sp.
CAGGCCAAACTCGAACTTGGTGTCGGCAATGATGATGCCGCGCGCCAGCGCGTACTCGGCGGCCTCGCGGTAGATGCGCAAGGTGTAGTGCTTGAGCTGTTGCGCCAGATCAGCGCCCACCAGCTCGACCGCGCGGGCATAGTCGATGTTCACATCGTGCTCGCCGGCCGGCGCCTTCCATGCCGGCGTGAAGATCGGCTCGTCGAGCTTGGCCGCCTGCTGCAGGCCAAAGGGCAGTGCGATGCCGCAGACCGCACCCGTCTGCTGGTATTCCTTCCAGCCCGAACCAATCAGATAGCCGCGCGCGACGCACTCCACCGGCAGCGCCTTGAGCTTCTTGACGATCACCGCGCGGCCTTCGCACTCGGCGAGTTCGCGTGGTGTCAGCCAATCCGCGAGACGCATCTCCGGCGACATCTGGTTGGGCAGCAAGGACGCGAAACGATCCATCCAGAACGTCGTCAGCCGCGTCAGCACGGCGCCCTTGCCGGGGAAAGACTGCGGCAGGATCACATCGAAGGCCGACAGTCGATCGGTGGAGACCAGCAGCATGTGCTTGTCACCAATACCGAAAATATCGCGCACCTTGCCCGCATGGATCTTGGGCAGCGAGGTGATGGTGGAGGCGTGCAGCGGCTGGGACATGAGGCTTCCTTTCGACGGAGTTGGATTGTCGGGCCTCCAGCCCCCGCGCGCCAAGCCGATGCGCAAGGCGCATCAAGCCTGAGATAATCCCGGCATGGCCAAGCAAACTCCCATCATCAGCCCCTCCATCCTCTCCGCCGACCTCGCGCGCCTCGGCGACGACGTGAAGGCCGTGCTCGACGCCGGTGCCGACTGGGTGCACTTCGACGTGATGGACAACCATTACGTGCCCAACCTCACCTTTGGCCCGGCGATTGCCGAGGCGCTGCGCAAGTACGGCATCACCGCACCTCTGGACGTGCATCTGATGATCGAGCCGGTGGATGAGCTGGCCGCCAACTTTGCGAAAGCGGGGGCGACGCTCATCAGCTTTCATCCCGAAGCCACGCGCCACATCGACCGCTCTCTGCAGGCCATCAAGGCTGCTGGATGCCAGGCCGGCCTGGTGTTCAACCCGGCCACACCGCTGGACTGTCTCAAATACGTGATGGACAAGGTCGATCTCGTGCTGCTGATGAGCGTGAACCCCGGCTTTGGCGGGCAGAGCTTCATCCCCGGCACGCTCAACAAATTGCGCGAGGCGCGCGCGCTCATCGACGCCAGCGGCCGCGACATCCGGCTCGAAATCGACGGCGGCGTGAAGATCGACAACATCCGCGAGATTGCTGCCGCCGGTGCCGATACCTTCGTTGCCGGCTCCGCCATTTTCGGCAAGCCCGACTACGCTGCTACCATCGCGGCCATGCGCGCTGAACTCTCGAAGGCTTGAACGTGACACGGACTGAACCAGTCAACTCTGCGAGCCGCTGCTGGCGATGGTGAACCGGGCCTAAAACCCTCGTCGTTCACCCTGTGCGCCCCTCGCGCGCCTGCCAAAAATCGAAGACTGCACGCCAAGCCATGTCCGCACCCATCCAGCACCTGATCGCGCTCACGCGCGAACTGCCCGGCGACCTCGACACGCCCGTCAGCGCCTATCTCAAACTCGCCAACCAGCCCTTCACCTACCTGCTCGAATCCATGCAGGGCGGTGAGCAGTGGGGTCGCTATTCCTTCATCGGCCTGGCCTGCCGCGAAGTCATCCGCGTCACCAACCGCCGCGTCAGCGTCACCAGGGACGGTGTGCGCGTGCGCGACCAGCACATGCAGGACCCGCTGGCCTTCATCCGCGAGTACACCAAGACCGTGACCGCACCCTTGCCCGGTGCGCTGCGCTTCACCGGCGGCTGGGTCGGCTACTTCGGCTTCGAGACCGTGCGCTACGTCGAACCGCGACTCGACAAAGACCAAGCCGATCCGATCGGCACACCGGACATCCTGCTGATGCGCAGCGACGAGGTGGTGGTGTTCGACGCCATCAAGGCCACCATCACGCTGGTCGTGCACGTTGAAGACACGCCCGCCGAGCGGGAGCGCGGCGAGCGCCGCCTCACAGAGTTGCAAGCGCAGATGGCCGACCACATGCGCCGCGCGCGCGCGCCGTTCGTCGAGCCCACCGAGGAGCTTCCCTTCGTCAGCAGCATGGGCGAGGCCGCGTTCAAGGCGGCGGTGCAGAAGATCAAGGACTACACCGCCGCTGGCGACGTGATGCAGGTGGTGCCCGCGCATCGGCTCAGCGCGCCGTTCGAGGCCGACCCGGTGCAACTCTATCGCGCCATCCGCCGGCTCAATCCCTCGCCCTATCTCTACTGCTTCAACCTCGGCGACCACCACGTCGTCGGCTCTAGCCCGGAGATTCTGGTGCGCGTGCAGGACGGCCTCGCCACCGTGCGTCCACTGGCCGGCACCCGCAAGCGCGGTGCGACCGCCGAGGACGATGCGCGCATCCAGGCCGAACTGCTGGCAGACCCGAAAGAAGTGGCCGAGCACCTGATGCTGATCGACTTGGGCCGCAACGACGTGGGTCGCGTCGCACAGACCGGCAGCGTCAAGCTCACCGAGAAGATGGCCGTGGAGAAATACAGCCACGTCATGCACATCGTCAGCAACGTCACCGCGCAGTTGAAGCCCGGACTCGATGCGCTCGATGCGCTCGCCGCGACCTTCCCCGCTGGCACGCTCAGCGGTGCGCCCAAGGTGCGCGCGATGGAAATCATCCAGGAACTCGAACCGCACAAGCGCGGCATCTACGGGGGTGCGGTCGGCTACATCGGCTGGTGCGGCAACATGGATGTCGCCATCGCCATCCGCACTGCCGTCATCAAGGACGGGCAAATCCACGTGCAGGCCGGTGCCGGTGTGGTCGCCGACAGCGACCCGCAAGCCGAGTGGGACGAAACCATGAGCAAGGCGCGCGCGATGATGCGGGCTGCGGCGCAGGCTGCCGGAGGCCAGTCATGATCGATTAGTTGGATCCGATGTCGCCGCGGGCCGCCAGTGTCCTCGAAGTGTCGTGACTGCTGGCCTCTCTTAGGGCTCTGCATCCGCACCAGCTCGTCATGTTCCGCGTGCATCCGCCTCGAATGTGTATAGGGCTCGAAAGTGCTGTTGGGCGTTCGCAGAGTTCACCGGCGTCTGGCAAATCCAGGCGGACTTCGCCCAAAAGGTCGAAGCCGAGTTTCAGAAAATGCTGAATGCGGTAACGCCGTGACAATCCGCGATCTATACATGTCGCGCCACACATGCATAGAAAAGTGCCAATATCTATATACGTCAGTCCTGACAGATATAGAAACTCGGCTTTCATGAACATTTCAGCGTCTTTGCCGCCTCTGGAGACCCTCGATCCTGAACGGTTCGAGAGCTCGGCCATTCTGAAAAAGCTGGTTGTTGCCCACCGCCGACTGGCGGAACTGAAGGGTGTGGCCGCTTCAATGCCCAATGAGGGCATCTTGATCAGCACCCTGGGTCTGCAAGAAGCCAAAGACAGTTCCGAGATCGAGAACATCGTCACCACACATGACGAGTTGTTCCGTGAGGCAGCGGACATCGATGCGGTCAACACCAGCCCCGCTGCGAAGGAAGTCGCGCTCTACAGCCAGGCCTTGCGCGTCGGCTTTCAGGCTGTCGACCGCACCGGCTTGCTCACCGGGAATCACATCTTGGAGATTCAGGCGGCCCTGGAAAAGAAGCGCCCCGGCTACCGCAAGGTGCCTGGCACCACTCTCAAAGACAAAGCCACCGGCCGAGTCATTTACACGCCGCCCACACCCGAGCTGCTGCCGGGCTTGATGTCCGACCTTGAGCATTTCATCAACGATGCCAGCCGCTATACGGCCGACCCGCTCGTGAAGATGGCGCTCATCCACCACCAGTTCGAGAGCATCCACCCCTTCTACGACGGCAACGGCCGTACGGGTCGCATCATCAACGTGCTGTATCTGGTCAAGGAAGGGCTGCTGGACATCCCCGTGCTCTATCTCAGCCGTGCGATTGTCGGCACGAAGTCGGACTACTACCGACTGCTGCAAAGCGTGCGCGAAACCAACAATTGGGAAGAGTGGGTGATCTACCTGCTCGAAGCCATCGAAAAAACGGCCGCTCAGGGCATCACCACCATTCAGGCCATCAAAGCCTTGCTGCTGGACACCAAGCACCGCATTCGTACCAAGCACAGGTTCTACAGCCAGGACCTCATCAACAACCTCTTCTCGCACCCCTACACCAAGATCGAGTTCCTGATGCGCGACCTCAAGGTGTCTCGTATCACCGCCACGCGCTATCTCGATCTGCTCGCCGAGGACGGCTTTCTGCGCAAGCGCAAGATCGGGCGCAGCAACTACTACATCAACGAACCGCTGTTCCAGATTCTGACCGGCGAGGCGCCACCCACCGGCGATCAATGACCAAGGCGGGTATATGACTCGAATGGGAATCGCTGGTGCTGGATTTATAGCAATGGCGCGCCGATGCAGTGCGACTAAAGCTGTTGCATCAGCTCTCGTAGGCTCTGAGCTATTCGTCACCACGCCCGGCTAGCTTACAATTGGCGCATTGACTGAGGCGTTGTATCCATCATGAAGCGTTGGCGCACTAACTAACCCCGAACACCCCAAGCAGCGAAGCAACTTGGGGATACCCGTGGGGACATTGGCAGTCACATTAAACTGCGAATTGTCCATAAAACAATAAGTTAGGTGCCTTTATGATCCTGATGATCGACAACTACGACTCGTTTACCTACAACCTCGTGCAGTACTTTGGCGAGCTTGGCGAGGACGTACGTGTTTTCCGCAACGACCAGATTACGCTCGAACACATCGCTGCGCTCAAGCCAGACCATATCTGCATCTCGCCGGGTCCCTGCTCGCCCGCGGAGGCAGGCGTTTCGATCGAGGTGATTAAGCACTACGCCGGAAAAGTACCCATCCTGGGCGTGTGTTTAGGGCACCAGGCAATCGGTGCGGCTTTCGGTGGCAAGATCATCCGCGCGCAAAAAATCATGCATGGTAAAACCTCGGAGATTACGCATACGGACTCCGACGTATTCAAAGGTCTTCCTTCGCCCTTCACCGTGATCCGCTACCACTCCTTGGCGATCGAACGCGCGAGTATTCCGGACTGCCTACAAATCACTGCTCAAACAGAGGACGGCGAAATCATGGGTGTGCGCCACAAGACGCTGCCCATTTACGGCGTGCAATTTCATCCCGAATCCATTCTCAGTGAGCACGGTCACGCTTTACTGCGTAACTTCCTTGAGCTGGATAAAAACTCGTCGTTATCGGCAACACGCGAAGCCATCAAGAAGGACTAGAACCCATGATTACTCCAAGTGAAGCACTCCACCGCTGTATCGAGCATCGCGAAATTTTTCATGACGAAATGCTCCACCTGATGCGCCTGTTGATGCGCGGCGAAATGTCGCCCACGATCGCTGCTGCCTTGCTGATGGGCTTGCGCGTCAAAAAAGAAACCGTCGGCGAAATCACTGCCGCTGCGCAAGTCATGCGCGAATTTGCGACACCTGTGCACGTTGCCAACCCACAGGATATGGTCGATATGTGTGGCACTGGTGGCGACGGCAGTCACACCTTTAACATTTCCACGACAGCAATGTTTGTTGCCGCCGCCGCGGGTGTACCGATTGCCAAACACGGTGGACGTAGTGCGTCGTCTTCGTCTGGAAGCGCAGATGTTCTTGAAGCGCTCGGTGCCAATCTGGCACTCACACCCCAACAAGTAGCTTCCTGCATTGAGGAAACGGGTATCGGCTTCATGTTCGCACCCGCGCATCATGGCGCGATGAAGAACATCGCCCCCGTTCGCAAAGAGCTTGGCGTCAGAACCATCTTTAATATTCTCGGCCCACTCACCAACCCGGCCGGTGCAGGCAACCAGCTGATGGGCGTGTTTCATGCCGATCTCGTCGGCATTCAAGTCCGCGTGCTGCAGTTGCTCGGTTCACGTCATGTCATGATTGTGCATGGCAAAGACGGCCTGGACGAAGCCTCGCTTGGCTCTGGCACGCTGGTCGGTGAACTCAAAGACGGCGTCATCAGCGAATACGAAATTCATCCCGAAGATTTCGGTCTGACCATGGCCTCCAATCGTAATATAAAAGTATCCAGCAAAGAAGAGTCGCGCGACTACGTCCTCGAAGCACTTGGCAATACACCAGGCACAGCCCGCGATATCGTGGCCTACAACGCCGGCCTGGCTATTTATGTTGGAAACCACGCCGCCACGATCAAGGACGGTATTAAGATGGCCTTTGAGGCGATCGCCAGTGGCGCCGCCCGCGACAAGCTTGAGTCTTTTTGTGCACACACTAGGAAATACGCATCATGAGCGACATCCTGAATAAAATCCTCGCCGTCAAAGTCCAAGAGGTCGCCGCCGAGCGTCAGGCCCGCAGCGAGGCAGAACTCCTCAAAGAAGCCAAGGCGCGCAAAGATGTTCGCGGTTTTGGCAAAGCACTGGAGGCAAAGGCCGCAGCGGGGAAGCCCGGCGTGATCGCTGAGATCAAAAAGGCCTCACCCTCCAAAGGTGTACTACGCGAAATTTTTCTGCCTGCTGAGATTGCCGAGTCTTATGCCCAACATGGTGCGGCGTGCCTGTCCGTACTGACAGATAAACAGTTTTTTTTAGGCGATGACGATTACTTACGGCAGGCGCGCGAAGCGTGCAAACTTCCCGTTTTACGCAAAGACTTCATCGTGGATCCCTATCAAATTATTGCTGCGCGGGCGATGGGTGCTGACTGCATCTTGTTGATTGTGTCAGCATTGAGTCCCAAGCAACTCGCTGAGTTTGAAGAGTGTGCCTTTGAGCTG